>JBDUCU010000203.1:0-3724 GCA_040003315.1 Burkholderiaceae bacterium
GTCGCGCCCTGGACGGAAGCTCGCACGCAACAGCCCGCACGCATGCAACCGCTGCGTAAGCGTCCGGCGAACAACGTCTTGACGGGAACCGTTCAGCAAACGCACGGGTGCGGTGGCGGTCCTCGGAAGATGGCGGCTTAGACGAACCCGCGAGAGAATTGCGTCCATGCCTTTAGCCAACGGGTCTCAATCGGCGTGAGATCGGGAAACTCCACCGATTCGAGAGCGACGCGTGCGCGCCGCTTTTCCCTCCCGCAGATGGCGACGACCGCGCTTTCGTTGGCGAGGTCGAAACCGTGAAGGGTTACCTCTTCGCCCATGAGCTTGACCCGATCGAACCGCCCGAACATTTCCTCGATACAGGTGAGCCAGGCCGTAGCCTCCTCGCTTTCACCATAGGCATCGGTGAGCGCCAACGCGATGCAAGCCTTGACCGTCTTGCATTGCTGCATCTCGGCGAGAAGGCTTGGCATGTCCATGTCACGGTCCAAACCAATGGAATGTTGTTCAGACAAGAGTGTTTCAGAGCGCGTCGCTGGGTCCGTTGTTGATCTCGTCGATGAAGACGTCTTCGTCGAGGGCCTTGGCGATGGCAGTGTCGAGGCGGGCCATGAACTGAAACAACGTTTCGCCCTCACGGCGCACCAGCATGGCCAACGACTGGTCTTCATTGGCCGCCGTCGCGGCGCAGCGAATCGGGCCGACGGTGCCGATGGTGATGTCGCCTTCACCGTCGACGAGCCACTCAATATTCTCGAAGCGAGGCGCTGCAGCCGGTTGCGCCAGGCCCGGCGGCGAAGGTGCCGATTTCTTGGCGCGCGTCACGCTGCGAGCCGGGTGTCGCACGTGGAGGCAACGGCGGCGACCTTCCACGGTAACAACTCGGCAACGCGATTGATCGGATGCTCGGCGATGCGTTCGAGGACCAGACGCAGATAGCCCTCCGGATCGAGGCCATTAAGCTTCGCGGTACCAATCAGGCTGTAGATCGCGGCGGCGCGCTCACCGCCAGCATCCGAACCGGCGAACAGGTAATTCTTTCGACCCAACGCTACGGCGCGCAGTGACCGCTCGGCGGCATTGTTGTCGATTTCGATGCGACCATCATCGCGGTACCGGGTCAAGGCAGTCCAGCGAACGAGCGCATAGCGGATCGCCGACGCCAGTTCCGATTTCGCCGAGAGCTGGGAGAGCGTGGTCTGCAACCAGGCGTGCAAGGTCGCGAGCAAGGGACCGGCACGCGCCTGTCGGGCAGTTCGACGCTCCTCCGCCGGCTGGCCGCGGATCGCGGTCTCGATGGCATAGAGCGCGCCGATGCGATTTAATGCTTCGGCGGCGAGCGGTGATTGGTTGGCGGCGTGAATATCATAGAACTTCCGCCGCGCATGCGCCCAACAGGCAGCCTCCACGATGGTGCCGTCGGCGTAGAGCTGGTCGAAGCCGGCATAGCCGTCGGCCTGCAGCACACCACGAAAGTTGTGCAGGTGCGCCCGAGGTCGTTCACCCTTGCGGTCCGGCGCATAGCGGAACCACACCGCCGGCGCCGCGGCGCTGCCGGCAGGCCGATCATCGCGCACATAAGTCCACAACCGACCCGTCTTGGTCGAGCCGCGTCCTGGCTCCAGCACCGGCACCGGCGTATCGTCCGCATGCAGCTTGTCGGCGGCCAGCACGTATTGGCGTAGCGCGTTGACTAACGGTTCAAGCAAAGTCGCGGCCCCACCGACCCAATCGGCCAGCGTCGAGCGCTCGAGTTCCACCCCTTGCCGGGCGTAGATCTGCGACTGGCGATACAGCGGCAGGTGGTCCGCGTACTTGGCCACGAGAACGTGGGCAAGGAGTGCAGGCCCCGCCAGTCCGCGCGCAATCGGCCGCGACGGCGCCGGTGCTTGCACGATGGTGTCGCAATGAGTGCAACTCAGCTTCGGACGAACATGCCGGATCACCTTGAAGTGATCCGGCACGTACTCAAGCATCTCCGAGACATCCTCGCCAATCTGGCGCATCGCCGCGCCGCAGGCCGGGCACTGACAGGCGGGCTCATGCACGATGGATTCTCGCGGCAAGTGAGCAGGCAACGGTTTGCGCGCCGGTCTTGCTCGCTGCGGTGCAACTGGAACCAGTACTGCGGGCAACTGCGCCTCGCTCGCCTCCAGCTCTTCGAGTAGCAATTCAAGTTGTTCGATCTGCTGCGCGATCTTCTCGGAAGAGCGACCAAACTTCAGGCGCCGCAACTTGGCCAGTTCCAGCCGCAGCTTGTCGATCTGCAGCCGTGCGAGCTGCGCTTCAACGTCGCGTGCGGCGAGCAACGCGCGCTGTTCGCACACCAATTCTTGGAGACGCTCGACATCGTTGGGAAGAGATTCGAGATCGATCGTCATGACCAAAAGCATAGGACATGAATGCGCTTTTTGCGAGGAGTATTTAGATACTCAATGCCTCTCGCGCTCGGCCTCGATCATGCCGCACGTTCCGGTCGCCAAGTACGTTCCGGTCGGCGCCAATCAATGCCTTCCAGCAGCATCGAGAGTTGTGCCGCCGTCAGATGCACCGAGCCGCTCGTCGCTTGTGGCCAGATGAAGCGGCCGCGTTCCAATCGCTTGGCGTACAGGTTCATGCCGTCACCACTCCACCACAGTAGCTTGACCAGGTCGCCGCGCTTGCCACGGAATACGAACACGTGGCCCGCGAATGGATTCTCATTGAGACTCGTCTGCGCCAGTGCGGCCAGCCCATCCATGCCTTTGCGCATGTCCGTCACCCCGGCGGCCAGCCACACCCGCGTGCCAACGGGCAACCCGATCATCGCTGCGCGAGCACGTCGAGCACACTGCGCAGCGCTTGCGCATCTACGCCACCGCGCAAATGAATGCGCGCACCGTACAGCTCAATCTCGATGATCGGTGCAGCGGAGCGCTTGCGCGTGGTCGATGCATCGACGGGGTCGTCTGCCCGCGCCTCAAGTACCGATGGTGTCGCCACAATGGCTACCGGCAGAATGGCGGTTTGTGGCTTCGCCCTTGAATCTATCCGGGCCCGCTGGTGGCGAACAATCCATCGGCGCACAAGATTCGCGTTGATACCGTGCTGCAACGCGACCCCCGCCACTGATACGCCGGGCCCACTGCATTGCCTCACGACATCGAGCTTGTATTGCAGCGTGTAAGTGCGCCGCCCAGTTCGATTGACCCGAACCCCACTGACCGAACCCGCTTGCACCGTTCGCTTTTTAGTGTCCACCATCTTCATAGTGGACACCATCTTCGGCGGCGATCAGAATCTGTTCAAGCCGGTACTGACCGGACGCTTACGATGCAAGAGCATTCAGCCGCGTAGATGTACCCGCAATCGTCCCCTTCGGTCAGCGGGCGCAATCTCAGCAGGCGAGGACCGGAGCGGGTACCGCAGGACAATCCGCAGCCTTCAATCCTTCCAATTTGCCGTTGACGAATTGCCCTTCGTAACGCACGCCCTTGGAGCTGACGTAGACCCCGACTCCATTGGCTTTGCCATCCTTGAAGTTTCCAGCCAGACGCGAACCATCCTCCCATGTGTAGATACCCATGCCGCTGGGTTTCCCCTTCACGAAATCGCCCACATACGAGTTCGCGCCTTTTGCCTCACCCTTGCCGTGCGCGAGTTCCGTGCTTTCGTCGCATTCGCCGTGATATTCACCCATGAGGTACCCGTCGCGCAGCCTGCAGTCGTGGGACATTGCCGGTAT
>JBDUCU010000204.1:0-3722 GCA_040003315.1 Burkholderiaceae bacterium
GCTACGACGATCGGTGCAGGTGTCGGGTCCGCAACCGTCGGCCGGGCAGGGGCGGGCGATTCACAGGCCGCCAAGCCGAGCACGATGACGGCCAGTAATAGTGAAAGAGATCGCATGATTCGAGCCTATCAGCGTCGACCGTTTGAAAATGCCGAATTAAAGCCTTAAATCCAGTCCAGTCAGCCAGGTCCGGCCGGGCGCGGGCTCGAAGAATCTGCCGTTCGCCTCATTCACAATGACTGATCCTACGACGCGCGCGTCGAAGACGTTATCAACTCGCACAAACGCGCGCAACGTCGCGGTGCCAATCGAAAATGTTCGAGCGATAGCGGCATTGAAGCTGGTAAAGCCGGGGGCGGCATCGGTGTTGCGATCATCCACCCTAAGCTTCGACTGCCCGCGCACTTCCACAGAGAAATCAGCCACAGACGCGCGGTACTTGATCTCCATGAAGGCGGTGAAGGAGGGAACACCGGGTAATCGTTTCCCCGCGGGCACAGTGACGGACGGTTGCGTGCAAGGCGCCGCAATGCATGTTTGGAATGGCTCTGAGAATTCGGCGCGTAAAGTAGCAACCGACGAATACAGTGACAGCGCATGCGTTGCCTGCCAGCCCAGGCTCGCTTCGACACCGCGTCGTCGGGTCTCGGCTGCGTTGAAAAATGTGGACCGACCCCCTGCGTTGGTTCGGACCACGATGTCGTTGTTCGTGTCGATCGCGAACGCCGCAATCGTGCCATGCAGCTGACGTGACCAAGCAGCCTTTGCACCGATCTCATAATTGTTGCTGCGCGCTGGCTTCAGGTCTGTGTTGAACCCCGCGCTGCCATCCACCCGATAGGCGAGTTCGTTGAGCGTTGGCGTTTCGAAGCCGCGTCCGTACGAGCCATACATGCTGCTGGACGACGAGGGTCGAAACACGACGCCGACCGTCGGATTGACGGAGTCGTAACGGGTCCGCCCCGAATCATCGCCATTGCCAAGAAAGCGATCATCGCCCCAAAACTCCACCTGCGATGCGCGCACACCGGCGAGAAGGCGGACATTGCCCCAGAGGCCGGCTTCAGCTTGCGCATAGATATCGCGCGACTCGACCATATTGCGTTCGTCGCGTCGCAATCGGCCCTGCGTGCCAAGCACGAGGGCCGGCTGCAATACGAAGTTCTCAAAGCCGCGCCGATCTTCGTCAAGCCTTTCGAGGTTGGCTCCGAGCGTCAAGACGATCGCGTCGAGTGAGAGCTGTACGCGCGCGTCGACTCCGCCGTAAGTGCGGTCGAGATCGATCACACCGCCTGGATGATTCGGGCTTGCCTGAACCGCGACTGGAATGGCTTGATACTGAGTGACGCCGCGTCGGCCGGCCCATGCTGCTGCCTGGTAACTCCATCGTTCCGAAAACTCACCGGCCAACTGCGCGCCGAGTTGCTGTTGCTCGATCGATTTGCGGGTGCGGAATTGAAGAGCCTGCGGTGACGCCTGACGCGGATTGTCCTGCCACTGTCCGCGAGTCAATCCGAGTGGATCTTCGGCCTCTGGGATATCGAGGGCGTTGAAAGTCACGCGCAAACGGCCGAGCGGGGTGTCGAGTGCGGCGGCGCGCAGATTGATGACGTCACGCGTGGCCTGACTGTAGTCACGGTATCCGTCCGTCGAGAATCGGCTCGCATCGATCGCGTATGCGTACGGAGCTGTGCCGCCGCTTGCATTGATGCCGACGCGCCAGGTCCCGCTCGAGCCGGACGCGCCACTGAGCTCAAGTTCATTCGACCCCGGAGCCAGCCGCGTGGTCATCGCGATAACACCGCCCGACGAATTGCCGTACAAGGCGGAAAACGGCCCGCGCAGGAATTCAATGCGATCGACGGCGTTTAGCGCGAAGTGCGACACCTGGCCTTGCCCATCGGGCATCGTCGCCGGAATTCCGTCGACATACATGCGCACGCCGCGCACACCAAACGTCGATCGCGCGCCGAACCCGCGTATCGAGATCTGTAGATCCTGCGCATAGTTTTGCCGATTCAGAACCACCAGACCCGGAATGCGCGTCAGCGACTCGGACAGATTCACGCGCAGATTGGCGTCGCGCACTTCGTCGCGGCTCAGCACATCGGTCGACGCGGGAACATCGAGCTGCGAGCGCTCGGTCCGGGTCGCTGTCACCACAACCCGCTCGAGCGTTTGCGCCGATTCCTGCGCGCCGGCCGTGGGCACCAGCAGGCCGATGATTGACCCGGCGATCCACGAGGTCGGATAAAGTTGACTGCGCATAGCTGCGGACAACATCGTAGCGGGTGCGCAAAACAAAAACGGCAGCCTCGCTGCCGTGCGAAGGTAGTGATGCGAGCGTTACTTACCGCGCAGCTTGCGTATCGCAGCGAGCTGCGCCGCGAGTGCGGACATCTCGGCTTCGACTTTTGCAATCTCGAGTTCGCTGCCGGCGCTCCTGCGCGCTTCTTCCGCTTTGGCTAGCGCGTCGCGTGCCTTGGCTTCGTCGAGATCCTTGCCGCGAATCGCGGTGTCTGCAAGCACCGTGACCAGGTTGGGCTGCACCTCGAGAATGCCGCCCGCCACGAAAACATGCTCGTCTTCGGCCTGACCGGGCATCTTGATGCGCACCACACCGGGGCGGATTCGCGTGATCAGCGGTGTGTGGCGCGGATAGATGCCGAGTTCTCCAGCTTCACCGGGAAGCGCAACGAACTCGGCCTCGCCTGTAAAGATGCTTTCCTCTGCGCTTACGACGTCCACGTGAATCGTCGCCATCACTGCATCTTCTTCTCAAACGCCTCGTCGATGGTGCCCACCATATAGAACGCCTGCTCGGGCAACGCGTCGCATTCGCCGTCGACGATCATCTTGAAGCCACGAATGGTTTCCTTCAGCGTCACATACTTGCCGGGCGAACCGGTGAACACCTCGGCAACCTTAAATGGCTGCGACAAGAAACGCTGGATCTTGCGCGCGCGGGAGACGGCAAGCCTGTCTTCCGGCGACAGTTCGTCCATGCCGAGAATGGCGATGATGTCTCTCAACTCGCGGTAGCGCTGCAGCGTCGCCTGCACGCGGCGGGTGGTGTCGTAATGCTCTTCGCCGACGACGTTTGGATCCACCTGACGCGATGTGGAATCGAGCGGATCGACCGCCGGATAGATCCCAAGCGCAGCGATGTCGCGCGACAGCACGACGGTCGCGTCAAGATGGCCGAACGTGGTCGCCGGTGACGGATCGGTCAGGTCGTCGGCCGGCACGTATACGGCCTGGATCGACGTGATCGATCCCACTTTGGTCGACGTGATGCGTTCCTGCAGCTTGCCCATCTCTTCAGCCAGCGTCGGTTGGTAACCGACCGCTGACGGCATCCGACCCAATAGCGCCGATACCTCGGTGCCCGCCAGCGTGTAGCGATAGATGTTGTCGACGAAAAACAGGATGTCGCGGCCTTCGTCGCGGAACCGCTCGGCCATTGTCAGTCCCGTCAGGCCGACGCGCAGCCGATTGCCCGGCGGCTCGTTCATCTGGCCGAATACCATCGCCACTTTCGATTTCGACAAATCGTCCTGCACGATGACTTTGGCGTCCGACATCTCGTGATAAAAGTCGTTGCCTTCGCGAGTCCGCTCCCCGACGCCTGCAAACACCGAAAGACCTGCGTGCTCGGTCGCGATATTGTTGATCAGCTCGAGCATCGTGACGGTCTTGCCGACGCCCGCCCCACCAAACAA
>JBDUCU010000205.1:0-3710 GCA_040003315.1 Burkholderiaceae bacterium
CGTCAACAGCAGGCCCCATTGCGAGTCCACGAACGGGGTCATCGCGGTGCCGGCGGCCAGCATCAACGTTCCCAGTATCACCACGCGCACCGAGCCGTACTTGTCGGCGATCGCGCCGAAGACCGGTTGCACCGCGCCCCAGACGAACTGGCCGACTGCGAGGGTGAAGCTGATCCAGACGATGCCCAAGCCCGTCGAGGTGTTGATCGGCGACAGGAACAATCCGGTGGTCTGCCGCGCGCCCATGTTGATCATCAGTATCGCTGCGGAGGCCAGCATCAGCGCCCACACTGCGCGAGGAGAGAATTCAGTCTGCTGTGGCATGGGCGTGTGTTTCGATGAGAGGAGCAAGCCTATCGAGTGCGTTGTCGAGGTGCTGATGGAGCCCTTGGACGGCCGCCATTCCCAGCGTTGCTTCGAGTTCGGACTGGGCGCGACGCCAGGCCTGGCGCGCCGCCTTGCTCGCGGCGCGTCCGCGGTCGGTGATCGTGACGATGCGCTGACGCGAATCGGCACCCGGCTCGAGGACGACCCAGCCGGCGTCGATCAGCGGCTTCAATGTGCGTGTCAGCGTGGTGCGCTCGGTAGAGAGCCGCGCGGCGAGCGCGGCCACCGGCACCGCTTCGTGGGCGATCCAGCGCAACAGCGAATACTGGGTCGTCTTCAATCCTGCCTCGGCGAGATGGAGGTCGTAGAGCCGCGATACGGTTCGGGTCAGCCTGCGCAATGTGAAACAGGTGCAACCCGATTGGGTGAAGGATGGGCCGGGCATGTCAGCGTTATGCGTTCGTTTCGATGGTCAGACAAGCGCGTTGTCGCTCCGGACAACGTTAGCGGAAAAGCCGCCAGAGCAAGTGTAAATGGCGTAATAGTGTATATACACCTATCGTGATGGCGACGCAAGTGTTTATCGATGAGGCTTCATCCAGCTCTGCGTGATGGGCCTCGAATTCGGATCACGCGGTGGAGTAATTGCCGGTACACTTTCGCCTCATTTGGTGGGAGAGGAAGTTGACCGACCCTCCACTACTGGTCTCGACGCGGGACTTGTTCGAAGGCTTTCTCAAGGTCGGACTCTCGGGTTTCGGCGGTGTGCTGCCGTTCGCGCGCAGGATGCTGGTGGAACAGCGCCGATGGTTGACTGAACTCGAGTTCAACGAAGTTCTCTCGTTGTCCCAGTTTCTGCCGGGTCCGAATATCGTCAACGTTTCGGTGATCGTCGGCCGGCGCTTTCAGGGCGCGCTCGGCGCGCTCGCCGCGACGCTCGGGCTGCTGTTGATGCCGCTGGTGATCATCATTTCGCTCGCCGCACTCTACGGCCGTTTCGCGCAGTTCGACGCGGTACGCGGAGCGTCCGGCGCCGTGTCCGCCGCGGCGGCGGGTCTGATGCTGGCGGTCGGAATCAAGATGGCGCGTCCGATCCATCGCACGCCGTGGCAGGTCGCGATCGCACTGGTCGTTTTTGTCGCGATCGGTCCGCTGCGCCTGCCATTGCTGTGGGTGCTCGCCGTGCTGGTACCGATCGCGGTCGGAGTCGCCTGGTGGGTGCGCCGATGATCTCACCGGTACTGGTCGAACTGGCGCGGCAATTCCTGATGCTGTCGTTGCTCTCGATCGGCGGCGCGAACGCGATCATTCCGGAAATACACTTGCGCGCAGTCGAACTAAACCACTGGATGACGGATACCGATTTCTCGGAAATGTTTGCGCTGTCACAAGCGGCGCCCGGACCGAACGTGCTGATCGTCAGCCTGGTCGGCTGGAAGGCCGCAGGCGTGGCCGGCGCGGTAATCGCGATGCTTGCAATGTGCGCGCCGTCGTCGCTGCTGACGTATCACTTCGCCCTTGTGTGGGATCGCTTTCGCGCTGCCCCGCTGCGCATCGCGATCCAGACTGCGCTGGCACCGGTGACCGTCGGGCTGATCGTCGCGTCGGGGTACGTGCTGACGCGGACGATCGACCATGAATGGCGCGATTACGCCATTACCGGAACGACGCTGCTGCTCGCGCTAACCACGCGATTCAATCCGCTTTGGATTCTCGCCGGTGCCGCAGCGATCGGAGCGCTGCATATCGGATAGCCGAAACTCGAAGCGTCCCGCCGCACTCTAATTTGAACGCGTTCGGGCTTCGCCGAAACCTAGATTTGTAGGCGAGTTCTGACGGTTGAATCGGCTCCCGCCGATGGTGGACTCTCTTCCTGATCGGCACACTTCATCACGCTTTGTTCACTATCAAGGAGAACACGATGGCGCTGCAAAATGTGACAAAAAACAGCCTGCGGTCGAACGTTAGCCGTGGGGTGATCGGCCAGATGGCGGCGAGCGCGGATGACGAGTCCTATTTTCCGCATGCGCACGTTCCCATCCTCGACGCGAGCCTGCTCGACGAGGACGAATACTTCGAACCGGACGGCGTCAATGATTTTGTACGCGATTTCGGGTCGTGGGATCCCGATCGGGAGTCCTGAAGCGCCCGTATTCGCACAGGCATGCCCGCGGATTGTGAGCCGCCGCCGGCACGCCCGGTGCCGACAGCCTGGCCTCGATCAGTCCCGGGTTCTCGATCAGTCCCGGGTTGCATCAAAGGCGGGAACGCGGCCCGATCAGATTCCCGCGTACCATTCGTAGCCGTTATCTTCCCAATAGCCGCCCTTGCCGCCGGCAATCGCGGCGAAACTCTCGACCAGTTCGATGCGCATGATGTACTTGGCTTGCTTGTAGCCAAGCTGACGTTCGACGCGCAACCGGATCGGCGCTCCGTTTTCAACCGGCAATGCCTTGTCGTTCAGTTCATACGCCAGTATGGTTTGCGGATGATAGGCATCGTCCATGTCGATGCTTTCGTAGTACGGGCTGCTGCCGTCTTCCTCCATCGGATCCGCGCAATGAAAGACCACATAGCGAGCCGTCGGCTGTGGTTTGACCGCATCCAGTAGCGCCGCCAGCTTCGTGCCTTTCCATTTGGCGATCGCGCTCCAGCCTTCGACGCAATCGTGACGCGTGATCTGGGTGCGATCGGGCAGCGCGCGCAATTCGGTCAGGGTGAATTGAGCCGGTTTGTCGACTTTGCCGTCGACGACAAGGCGGTAGCCGGTGAAGTTCTCGGCGACCAGACCGGCGTAGTCGGGATTGTTCGGAATGGCCGTGCCGTTGCTGCGGAAGCTTGGCGAAAGGTCAGCCGCCGTGAATTCCTGCGCCATCGACTTGCGGCCGATAAGGTGGTGCGCCGATTCGCTGACTTTCTCCCCTGCGGCTAGCAACTTCGGAAACCACTCGGTGCGCGACAACTTCTCGCACCCGGTCAGCAGCACCGCGCCTGCCGCGCCGAGACCGCGCAAAAGCAGCGCGCGCCGCGTCAGTCTATCGATGCTGTTCACGATGGGCCTCCACGGGAACGCGATAATTGCCGGTGATCATCGAGCGCAGGTGATTCCACAAGCCGCTGACGATGACCTCGAATACATGGATCAAGACAAAGCCAACCAGCAGCCATGCGGCGACGAAGTGCAGTGTCCGCGCCGACTGGCGGCCGCCGAAGATGTCGACCCAGCCGGGAAACAGTCCGTCGAGCCACGGCGACATCGCGAGTCCCATCAGGATCACCAGCGGCAGCAGCACGAAAATGACTCCCAGATACGCGAGCTTCTGCAGTACGTTGTAGCGTTTGGCATCGTCTCCGGCCGGATGCCTGAACTTCAGATGATCGAC
>JBDUCU010000206.1:0-3694 GCA_040003315.1 Burkholderiaceae bacterium
AGAGCGGCTCGGCGAAGTTGAACCAGTGGGTCGCCGAGCGGCGCGACGTCGACGCCGATTTCAAGCGACTGTTCGGCGCTGAGAGCCCGGCTGTGCCGCCGTTGATCGGCATTGCAGTAGGCGCAGACGCGGACAACACCGCGAGCCGCAGCGTCGCCTACGTCGCCGACGTCAGCCTCGAGCGTTGAGGGCACGCGAATGGGTGCAGTAGCAGTGCTGAAGGCCGACGGGAATCAGGCTAGCTGCCGCCTTTGGCGGCAGCATCGCGCGCCGGCATTTCCGAGAGGCGTTCGGATCGCAACGGCCGTGCGCGCAACCAGTGCTGGCTGGCGAGCGTCAGCGCAATCAGGACGAGCCCGGCAAGGTCGCTGATCCAGCCGGGTTTGATCATCAGCAGCGCCGCAATGATTAGCACCACGCGCTCCCACCATCGCGCGGGGCCGAGAAAAAAGTGCTGGTGCAGCCCACCGGCCAGGCAAACCACACCGATTGCCGCCGTCACGACTGCGAGCGAAACAGTCCCCATGTCGCCGATCAACAGCAGCGACGGCGCGAACACAAACATGAACGGGATGATGTAGCCGGTCAGGCCGAGCTTGACCGCGGCCCAGCTGGTTTCGATCAGCGTTGCCTGCGAAATCGCGTTGGCGGCGTAAACCGCCATCGCCACTGGCGGAGTGATGGCCGACAGCACGGCAAAGTACAAGACGAACAGGTGCGCCGCCTCGACGCGTACCCCGAGCTTGACCAGCGCCGGCACCAGCAGCGCCACCTGCACGATATACGCCGGCGTGGTCGGCAGGCCCATGCCGAGCAGGATGCCTGCCAGCATCGTCAGCAACAACGCGAGCAGCAACGAGTTCTGCGACAGCGCGAGCACGACACCGGTAAAGGCAAGGCCGAGACCGGTCAGCGTGATCGTACCGATGACAATGCCGGCGCACGCGCAAGCCAGCGCGACGATGACCGTGTTGCGCGCACCGCTTTCGAGCGCTTCGACGACCGCGCGCAACGTAAACGTCCGACGCGTCGTCGCGCGCAGCCAGGTGGTTGGAATCACCGAGGCGATGCCAAGCAGCGCTGAAAACGCCGCGCTGCGCCCGCTCAACAGAACCGCGATGATGACGATCATCGGCAGAAAAAGGTGGCCGCGTTCGGTGAGGACCTTGCGCAGACGCGGCAGGTCGGCGCGCGGAAGCCCGACCAGGCCGATGCGCTTGGCTTCAAAATGGACGGCCATAAAAACGGCGACGTAATACAGAACCGCCGGCAGCACCGCAAAGCCGGCGACCGTCAGGTACGAAACGCCCAGGAATTCAGCCATCACAAACGCGGCCGCTCCCATGATCGGCGGCATCAGCTGCCCACCGGTCGAAGCCACTGCCTCTACGGCGCCGGCGAAAGCCGGTCGGTAACCGGTGCGTTTCATCAGCGGAATCGTGAAGGTCCCGGTCGTCATGACATTGGCGACCGCGCTGCCTGACACGGTGCCAAAAAGGCAGCTCGTAATGACGGCGACCTTGGCCGGCCCGCCTGACGTGTGTCCGGCGAGCGAGAGCGCGAAGTCCATGAAGAGCTGGCCGGCACCGCTGCGTTCGACAAACGCGCCGAACAGGATGAACAGCATGACGTACGTGGCCGACACGTAAAGCGGTATCCCGAAGATGCCTTCGGTCGTCAGGTACAGCTGATCGAGCATGATGCCGACCGACTGGCCGCCGGCCGTCACTCCGTAGGCGAGGAATGCGAGCGCGGTAATCGGCAGCGCCAGTCCGGTCATGCGACGCGTCGCTTCGAGCAGCAGCACGATCAGCGAGCCGCCGAATACATAGTCAGCCAGCCGCGGATCGTCGACGTAGTAGATGCGATTCTGGATGTACGTGAGACTCGCACTCGGATAAAGCGCGGCTGCTGCGGCCGCGAGAACGATCGCGAGGTCCCACCCGCTGACCCGTTCTGCGCGGCCGCTGAGGCCGGGCGCGACTAGAAACGCGAGAGCGAGGGCAAATGCCAGATGCGTACCGCGCATCACGTAGGCATCGGGCGCCCCGAAGAAGGCGACCCACAAATGGAACACCGACATCGAGACCGCGATGACGGTGATCAGCCGGCGCGCAAAGTTTGCCGAAACCGAAGGCATCGGAGGGTGGCGGCGCAGTGGCTGGCGCGCGCGAGACTTACCCCGCGCGCCGACGCGATTCGCTAAACGCGCTTAAAGAACGCCCGCTTCCTTGTAGTAGCGCAGCGCACCCTTGTGCATCGGCACGCCGATATCCTCGGCCATCATCTTGGGCGTGGTATCGCCCATCGCCTTGGTAATGGCGATCAGATCCGCCTTGTTGTCGACCATTCCCTTCAGGACCTTGTAGACAATCGCCTCGTCGAGATCGCAACGCGCAATCACGTGCGTCGCGTATCCGATCGTCTGCACGTCCTTGGTCTGCTTCGGATAGCTGCCCGCCGGGATCGTCAGCTTGGTGTAGCCCGGATTGAGCTTGCGCATCGCCTGAAACTTGTCGTCCGGAATTCCGATCAGCTTGATGTCGCGCGCCGACGCAAGATCCATGATGGCCGATGCCGGAACGCCCGTGCCGAGCGTGAACACCTGCGCATTGTTGTCTTTCATCAGCGACACCGCGTCGGTGTACGAAACGAAGCTGGTGCGGGCCAGATCTTCGTACTTCAGCCCGTAAACCTCGAGCGCCTGCTGGCTGATGAACTCGGCGGTATTGCCCTTGGGTTGCATCGCAACCGACTTGCCCTTGAGATCGCCGATCGAGTTGACGTCGGCGTCCGCGTTGGCAACGACCTGGAAGTACTGCGGATAGAGCGACGCGACATTGCAAACATTGGTCGCCTTCGCATCAAACGGCGCGCGGCCGGCCACTGTTGGCGATCGCTCCGGCAAGCGGATACCAGGAGCCGCCCTGCGGCCCGCTCATCAGCTTGAGCTGCTGCGCGTGCGCAGGCACGGCGGCGGACAGCAGCGCTGCCACTACGATCGAAATCAATTTCCGATTGGTTGCCATGTTCCTGCTCCCTGGTTTCTAGTTATGGTCGACACCGTTACGCGGTAAACCGCCATGGTGCTATGAAACCCGCGGCGGGACAATGCGTTCCGCGCAATCGGCTGTAGGAAGTTCCCCCTACGCAATTCCGACGCCGTACTCGGCGATCTGCCCCGGTGCGTCGCGCCGGGCTGCTGGACAGTGCCCGCTTTCACGTCCCTGCAGCTCGCGTCGCGGCGCCGTTGCGCGCCTGCCTGTGAACGCGTCGCCGGCGCAGATGCGCGATTACGCGTTCTGCCTGATCCGTGTGCTCGATGACGACGGCAACGCGGTCGGCCGTTGGGAACCGAAAGTCGATGCAGAGCTATTGCGCAAAGGGTTACAGGCGATGCTGAAGATGGACTTTGCGATGGCTGCCTGCACCATTTTGGGCGCGCGTTCTAGATCGGCGGCTTTTTTGCGTTTATATGCGGTGGCGGAGGTCTTCTCGGTCGCGGATTTGGTCGACATCAACCTCTCCTTCGTGGCTTATGCACGCGTTGAGCGCTTAAGCGAACTAGGCCAGCCCTTCAACTGCTCGGCAACCGTGTCTGCGATGTTTGGCACTTGCTCCTGTGAGTCGTTGTCTGCGGCGCAAATCGCAGCGATTCGCTCACACACGTAGTCAGCGACCGCATCGGTTACTT
>JBDUCU010000207.1:0-3687 GCA_040003315.1 Burkholderiaceae bacterium
CCAAGAGTGGCGCCAATACGCGCCACGGCGACGGCTTTCTCTTCGCTCAATCCGGAGCGCTCAATGCACGTCCGAAACTGGAAGAGACGGCGGGCGGCGGCAAACCATCGCTGCGCCGCTTCCGCGGAGGAGGGGCCATTGGCGGTTCGATCGTAGCCAATCGGACGTTCTACTACGCAGCCGGAGAGCGGGAGGCCTCGAGCGCGGAGACCGCGTCTCGCATCGATCCGCTCGCGGCGGAGATCATCAATGAGGCAGTGGCTGCCCGTTCCAGTTCAGTGCCTCGCGCGCCTGCCCTGACCACCGGGGCGTTTCCGACGGACCGGACAGAAACCGAGGGGTCGGCGAAGTTCACGCAGCAGTTTGAGCGGCAAGGATCAGTCGCCGGCGGTATGGCGGCGTCGCACAGTCGCGACAGCGATTCGGTCAATGCTGGCGCTTTGTCTGATGTGAGCGCCCGGGGCCGCGCATTCACGCGCGACGTCGCGCTGACGACCTCGTGGGCCAAACCTATCGGGTCCCGCATGGCGAATGATCTGCGCGGTCAAGTCGGCTTTCGACGCCTCGATCTTCATTCACCCGCTCACGGACCGGCCGTCCTCATCCCGGGAGTTGCCGAATTTGGATCCGCGTATGCCGGGAACAACACCCACGATCATCGCTACCTCGAAGTTGGGGACACGATCGCCTCCAGTCATGGCGCGCACTTCATGAAGGCGGGGGTCGATGTTCAGCACGTCGCGGTGACCGGCGTCACCGACCGCGGCCGCAATGGCCTCTATGTGTTTCCGTCGGTGAGCGCGTTTGCCAAGGGAGAGCCGGAATCATTTCGACAGACCTCCGGCGGCACGGCCACCGACGTCCGCCTCATACGTGTCAGCGGCTTTGTCCAGGATCGATGGACCCCTCGATCCGCTTTCACGATCGACGTCGGAGTGCGATTCGAGGCATCGATGCTTCCTGCGTCGCTGGCAATAGCCAGTCGTGCAATCAGTCCGCGCATCGGGGTTGCCTGGTCGCCCGCATCGCTGTGGCTCGTACGCGGAGGGGCGGGGACGTTTGCGGACCGGCTCGCCCTCGCCGCCTTCGAACCTGCGCTGATGACGGAGCGCCAGCACGCCGTCGAACAGATCGTCACCGGTCCGATGGCGACAGACCTCTACGCACGCGGCGCGACGTCGTCATCGCTGCTGTCTGTTCCAGGTTCAATCTACACCGCTGCACCGGGTCGATGGAGCCCACAAAGCCAGCAGGCGAGCGTTGGCGTCGAGCGGCAACTCACGGCCAATCTCACCGTGTCCGCCAACTACCTGTTGGTTCGCGGACGCAACCTGGCTCGCACCGTCAACGTCAATCTGCTGCCGCCGACAATTCTCACGCGTGAAAATGCCGCGTCTCTCGGCGTCGAAACTCCGGTCCCTCAGCAGGTGGGCCGGCTCGTCTTTGGAGCGGAGCGTCGAGATCCATCGCGCGATGCCATCTTTGACGTCCAACCCACCGCGTCTTCGAGGTATCACGGCGCGACCCTCACGCTGAACCGGCGGCTGGCGCAGGAAATCGAGTGGTCCGCGTCTTATACCTGGTCGCACGCGTCGGACGACGCCTCCGATTTCGACGAACAGCCGCAAGACCCGTACGCGCTGGGGGACGAATGGAGTGATTCGCGGTATGACCAGCGGCATCGCTTTGTCGCCAGCGCGCTGTTCGACTTGCCGATCGGCGAAGAGGAAGCCGGACGTCCTCGCGACACTGAGCCGAACGGCTGGGTTCGCATCTTCCGCCATATAGCCGTCGCCCCAATTGTCACGATCGGGTCTGGTCATTCCGTCAACGTCACCGTCGGCGCCGACGCCAATCGGACGAGAGCCATTCCGCCGACCGCGCGCCCCTTGGATGTGGAACGCAACTCCTGGCGGCTGCCGGCGTCCGCAACGCTGGACTTGCGGATATTGAAGTACTTCCCGATCAAACCGCACGGCAAACTCGATCTCGTCATCGAGGCGTTCAATCTACTGAATCGAACCAACGTCACACAGGCCAATACCGTGTTCGGGCCGCTGAGTACTCCATTGGGAAGCTTTGGACACCCCCTTGGAGCGGGCCCGGCGCGGCAACTGCAGTTCTCGATTGATTTTGAGTTTTAGGAGGTAACTGTGAGAAGCATTTGCAACAGCGTAATCAGCGTCCTGACGCTCGTAGTGTGCGCGTCGTCGGTTTCCCTTTTCGCGCAGGCATCGATTGACCAGAGGCCGGTATCGGCCACGGTGTCAGCGGCCGAACCGCTGTTCAGCGTCGCGGCGCCGGTCAGCACCTGGGATTTCGATCAAGTCGTTCAAAAGCCGGCGGGTCCTCCGCCGACACCGCGGCACACCGGCATCATCGCCATGGTCAAAGGTCTCGGATCTGATGTGAAGCACCTCCCGTCGCGGCAGAACTTGTTCATCCTCAGCATCGGAGGAGGGCTGGCTCTGATAGCTCATCCCTTCGACGATGATGTGAATCGCCGGCTGACCAATAACCATTCGGCGGAGAGGTTTTTCAAGCCTGGCGCGGTGATGGGCGAGCTGGGCACGCTGCTGGGTGGCGCGGCCACGGTCTATGCCGTGGGCCGGTTGAAGGATGAACCGAAAGTCTCGCACCTGGGCATGGATCTGATTCGGTCGCTGGCGATCTCGGAAGGCGTTACGCAAACGCTCAAATATACGACCCGCCGTGAGCGTCCCGATCACAGTAGCCGCAACTCATTTCCATCAGGACATGCGGCGGACACGTTTGCGTTCGCGACCGCGCTGGAACGTCATTTGGGATGGCGAGGGGCTGCGCCGGCTTACGTGTTCGCGTCGTACGTCGCACTCTCTCGCATGCCCGCGAACCGCCATTGGTTGAGCGATGCCGTGTTCGGCGCGGCCGTAGGCGTGGTCGCAGGCCGGACCGTCACGCGCCACGGACGCGAGTATCCCGTCGCATTGACAGTTGTGCCTGGCGGTGCGGCGGTCGTGTACGTTCGGCGGAACAAATAGCCATCAGCTCGAGTGGGAGGATTCTCGAGATACTGCGGGTCGCTGCGCCGGCCGATGTGCTGTGTCGCGTTGTCAGAACGTGAAATTGAGGCCGGCGTAGAGGCGCTGCGGCTTCTTGAACGATGGCGTACCCCGCAGCGTGAAGATACGATAGTCGATCCGCAATCCAAGCGGACCGGCGACCCTCATTTTCACGCCGGTGCCAAAGGTGAAGCCGAAGTTGCTCTGGGACGCCGTCCCGCGCGTCTCGCGATACCTGCCGGCACCCGTCACGCCGTAGAGTTGCATGCGCGAGGACGTATTCGGGCTCTGGAGCAGGCTGCTGAGCATGTAGGTCGTGAGTTGCGGCTGTTCCTTGCGCAGGTCCTCCTGCGTGGTCGCGTACTCGAATTCAAACTTGGCGGTGCGTCCGACGCTCACGGCGGCTCCCTTGACCGTGCGGTTGGAGCCGGCCGCCCGCGTCTTTCCGAAAAAACCGGTCAAGTCGGCTGACGCACTGCAGGGTACCAGGACGAGCATGGCAAGGGCGAGGCACAACCGGGCGTAGTACGCAGTGTGTTGCATGTCAGCTGCGGGCAGACGATAGCGGATCGGCCGGCAGATGTCTGTGCAATATTGACCACGTAGCGGCTTCGTGTCTGGTCGGCAACGAAAGGTAAAAGGTAAA
>JBDUCU010000084.1:0-12431 GCA_040003315.1 Burkholderiaceae bacterium
GCGCAAGCTCAGGATCGACGAGCTGCCGCAACTGTTCAATGTATTGAGCGGGGAGATGAGTCTGGTAGGGCCGCGGCCCGAACGCCCCTCGTTCGTGGCCGGACTCAAGGAGCAGCTTCGGTTTTACGACGTTCGGCACAGCATCAAGCCCGGTGTCACGGGCTGGGCGCAGATCAGGTACCCGTACGGTTCGTCGGTTGAAGATTCGAAGCGCAAGCTGCAATTCGATCTGTACTACGTCAAGAACCATTCGCTCGCGCTCGATGTGCTGATTCTGGTCGAGACGGTACGCGTCGTGCTCTTTGGCGAGGGCGCACAGTAGCGGTTGGCGACGCCGCGATGGCCTTGGCCAGGGCGATGTAATAGACTGGTTTGCCCTCGGATATCAATAACTACGAGTGCAAGTCGGGCTCTGGACCGCGCTAAAAGGAACTTGAAGGAACGACGATGTTGAAGGCAAAAACTTGGGTGAGCGGGTTCGCGGTCTTGGTGGCGTCTTTGGTCGCGGCCTGTTCGAGCAACCAATATCCCCCGGCACCCGTATCCGCCGCTACTCCGGACTATCGGTACGTCATTGGGCCGCTTGACACGGTCAACGTGGTTGTCTGGCGCAATCCTGAGCTATCGGGCTCAGTATCCGTGCGGCCGGACGGCCGCATTTCGACGCCGCTCGCCGAGGATATCCAGGCGCTGGGTCGCAATCCCGCCGAGCTCGCGCGCGATCTGGAGCGAGCGCTGGGCAAATACATTCGCGATCCACAGGTCACCGTGATGGTGACCAATTTCGCCGGCGCATCGAATGAACAAATCAGGATCATCGGCGAAGCGGCCAAACCGCAGGCGATTCCGTACCGCCAAAACATGACGTTGCTCGATGTAATCATTTTGGTGGGCGGCCTGACCGACTTTGCCGATGGTAATCGCGCAGTGCTGGTACGCGGTGCCGAAAAAGGCAAGCAATACAGCGTGCGGCTTGCCGACCTCGTGCGTCGCGGCGATATTTCAGCCAACGTCGACGTACGACCCGGTGACGTACTGATCATTCCGCAGAGTTGGTTCTGACCATCGGGTCTCGAGGTGGCGCGGTGCGCCGCGCGCGCGTGCGCCATACAGGTGTGATCGATGAATGAACTTGTCCAGCAAGTTTCGAGCGTGTCCGGTGAGATCTGGCGCCGGCGGTGGATCGGTCTGGCTGTCGCGTGGCTGATTGCGATTGCCGGTGGCGTTGCACTGTGGCGCACTCCCGACCGGTACGAAGCGACTGCGCGTGTTTACGTCGATACGCAAACCGTTCTGAAGCCGCTGATGGCCGGCCTCGCAGTGCAGCCGAATATCGATGAGCAGATTGGCATGCTTGCACGCACGATCATCGCGCGGCCCAATATAGAAAAGATCATGCACAGCTCGAACATGGACGTCGCAACGACATCCCAGGTCGAGCGCGACTCGATGGTCGATCAGCTGACGCGCCGCATTCGGTTCACCGGCAGCGGGCGTGAAAACATCTACACGATCGCCTACCAGGACACGGATCCCGACCGTTCGAAGCGTGTCGTGCAGGATCTGCTGTCGCTGTTTGTCGAAGCAGGCCTGGGCAACAAGCGCCGCGACAGCGAAGCCGCGCGCCGCTTCATCGATGAGCAAATCAAGGGTTATGAGCACAAGCTTGCCGAGGCAGAAAATCGGTTGAAGGATTTCAAGCTCAGGAATCTGGAGTTCACCAGCGGCACCGGGCAGGATTACTTCACGCGGATGAGCCTATTATCTGAGGAGGCCGCCAAGGTGCGCCTGGAACTGCGCGCGGCCGAACAGACACGCGACGCGTATCGCCGCGAGCTGGCGGGAGAAGACCCGGTGATGTTGCCGGATGTGGGCGTCACGCCCTCGGCAAACGCCAACATTTCTGAATTTGACGCTCGGATCGACGTGCAACGCAAGCAGCTCGACGAACTGCTGCGACGCTACACCGACCAGCATCCCGATGTGCTTGCAACCCGGCGCCTGCTGGCTCAGCTCGAGGAGCAAAAGAGGCAGGAAACGGAGACCCGTCGCAAACTCGCGGCGCAATCGCCACCGCGCCTGTCGGCGTCGACCAATCCGGTGTTCCAGCGCATAAAGATCGCGGTCGCCGAGGCCGAGGCCAATATTGCCTCGCTCCGTACGCGCGCCGCTGAAACCGATGCACGCTTGGCGCAGTTGCGCGCGAGGGCGGGCAAGGCACCCGAGATCGAGGCCGACCTGGCGCAGCTGAACCGGGACTATGACGTGCTGAAGAAGAACTACGAGCAACTGGCTGCGCGCCGCGAGTCTGCGTCGCTATCAGAGGATGTTGGCTCGGCAGGACTTGCCGAATTTCGCATCATCGACCCGCCGCGCATTTCGCCGTATCCGGTGTACCCGAATCGATTCGTGCTGATTCCGCTGTTGATCCTGGCAGCGCTCGGTGGCGGAATCGCAGCGAGTTTTGGAATGGCTCGCTTCTTCCCGACATTGCATGGCGTGGCAGCGGTCAGAGCGTTGACCCATCGACCTGCATTGGGCAGCGTGTCGCTGCTGGAGACACCCGAGCTGATCCGGCGCAGGCGGATTTCGAACACCGCGTTCACAAGCGCAGTTGCGGCGCTCATCGTGACCTACGGCGCGTGGGTTACGTGGGTCGCCAGCAATGTCAGAAGCTGAGGAGCTGCCCTGAACACAATCGAACAAGCTGCGCGACGGCTGGCGCAATTGAGAAGCGCGGGTGTCGATGCGCCGGCAGCCGATGCTGCGCCTGCGGCAACGGCTGTCGAGTTGGATCGTGCGAGCGCCGTGTTGGACGCAGAAGCTGCCGGGGCTTTACCGGCAAGCGCCGCTCGCGCGCGGTTGAATCGACCGTTGCCGGCGGAGTCTGTCGAGATCGACCTCGAGCGCTTGACGGGCATGGGGTACATCACCCCCCAGTTGCCCGCGTCGCGCCGTGCCGAAGAATTTCGAATGGTCAAGCGGCCGCTGCTGACGAACGCGCGCGGAGATTCAGCCGCGCCGGTTCTACACGCCAACCGGGTGATGGTGACCAGTGCGCTGGCGCGTGAGGGCAAGACGTTCGTGTCGGTCAATCTGGCGTTGAGTATGGCGATGGAGCGCGATACGACGGTGTTGCTGATCGACGCCGACGCCACGCGGCCTGCAGTATTGGAACGACTGGGGCTGCCGGCATCGCGCGGTTTGCTCGACGCTTTGAGTGATCCGCATGTCGACGTGCAATCGCTGATCCTTGGGACCAACGTCGAGCGTTTCTCGATACTGCCTGCCGGCAACCTGCAGGCGCAGGCAACCGAGCTCCTTGCAAGCGGGCGTATGAGCGCGCTCGTCAAGGAGCTGGCGTCGCGCATTCCTAACCGGGTCCTTGTTTTCGATGCGCCGCCACTGCTCGGTTCTACCGAATCGCGCGTACTTGCTGCGCACATGGGCCAGATCGTGCTCGTTATTGAGGCAGATCGCACGCCCCAGCGTCAGGTCATCGACGCTCTGGCGGCCCTCGAGAATTGCCCGGTCGTCATGACGCTGCTGAACAAGGCGTCATCCTCTGAGGCGGGCTCGTATTACGGTTCCCGCACCATCTAGGGCATCGTGCAAGCGCTCATGACCGGCGGCACCGTGGCCGCCGCCATTCGAACATTCGGCTTGGTGGCGGCCGGGGGTCTCGCGCTCGTATGCGCCGGCCCGGCGATGGCACAGCGCTGGACAATCGAACCGAGCATCGCAACGCAGGCAACACTGACCAACAACGCGAACTACGAGTCCGGAACGCAAAGCGAGGCGGATCTCATAGTGAATGTCTTTCCCGCCGTAAGCTTTACCCGCGATGGACCACGCCTGAAAATAAGAGGCTCGGCCGGTCTGAACGTGATCGGCTATGCGGACGGCTCGCAATCGAACCGCATCCAGCCGCGCGCCGACATCCTGGCCAACCTGGAGGCGATCGATCGATTGCTCTACGTCGAAGCCGCCTTGGTTGCGAATCAGGAGTGGCTCAATCCATTCTTGGCGCAAGACGACACGGCATCGACGTCCAACCGGTACACCTATATTCAGAGCCGTATTTCGCCGTATATCCAGGGTGGGACCGGAACGGACTGGCGATACCTGATCCGTAGCGACAATTCCTATACGCAGACGACGCAGGGCGGAGGCACGCTGGCCGATGCTTACTTCGGCCGCCACGTGGCTGAGATCGTGCGCCTTCCGACGCCAGGCGGCGCGTCACTGCGTGTACAGCGGGAGATCACCCGTTTCGATCGCTCGGGCGACTCCGAGCAGCGGCTCGATCTCGCGCTGGCGCGACTGACCTATGCATTCGCTCCGCATCTGACCGCGAGTCTGCGCGGGGGCTACGAACAAACCAATTACACGTCGAGCGACACATCGGGATCGTTCTACGGCGTTGATCTGGCTTGGTCGACTCCGCACAGCTCGCTGGGCGGCTTCTGGGAGAACCGCTTTTTCGGACCGAGCTACCAAGCGGATGTCTCTACCCGGCAACGTCGACTTGCACTCAACTTATCGGCGACGCGTTCGATCACGACCTATCCGGAGCTGATCCTGCAGCTGCCGATCACGGGGAACGTATCAAGCTTGCTGAATGCAATTCTGGTCGCGCGCTTTCCAGATCCGATCGAGCGAGCCCAGCAGGTGCGTGATCTGCTCGAACGTCAGGGCTTGCCCAACTCGCTGCCGAATGGCGTCAACATCTATTCACAAGGGGTCAACGTCGTCACCTCGGGGTCGGGCACATTCGCATTGACGGGAGTGCGCAACACGCTGGCACTGACGATCTACTACGTGCGGACCACGTTGCTGCCCGATGCCGCGATCCCTCCAACCTTCATCACGTTTAACAACAACATTCAGAAAGGGGTCTCGCTTTCGCTCGGTCATCGATTGAATGCGCTGACAACACTGAATACGACAGCCACCCGCTTGCAAGTGCGCGGCTTCGATCAGTCGGCGGGCACCCATAGTGATCAATACAGACTGCAGGTTCAGGCGACGCAGAAATTGACGCCGCACAGCAGTGCGTTTATCGGTGCGCGCTATCAGCAACAGGATGCAAACTCCGGTGGAATTCGCGATGCGAACGAGACGGCTATCTTTGTTGGGCTGTTTTACCGACTGTAGGTCATGCCATGTACGAAGACTTCTACAGACTGACGGGAAAACCGTTTCAACTCAGTCCCGATCCCGCGTTCTACTTCGGCAGCAAGGGGCATAACAGCGCGTTCTCGTACCTGAAGTACGGCGTCTATCAGGGCGAGGGTTTTCTCGTGATTACCGGCGATATCGGCACCGGCAAGACCACGCTGGTGCGAGCGCTGCTCAATGAGCTGCATTCGGGAGAGGTGGTCGCCGCACAAATCGTCAGCACTCAGCTGGATGCCGACGACCTGCTGCGTGCGGTGGCCGCTGCATTCGGCATCAGCACGCGGGTGGATGGAAAGGCGCACCTGATCTCCACGATCGAGGCCTTCCTGCTGACGACATTCCAGAGCGGCAAACGCGCTCTGCTGATCGTCGACGAGGCCCAGAACCTCGGCGCGCGCTCGCTCGAAGAGTTGCGCATGCTTTCCAATTTCCAGTGCGGCGACCATGCACTGATGCAGAGTTTCCTGATCGGTCAACCCGAGTTGCGCATGCTGATGCGCTCGCCGCTGATGGAGCAGTTTCGTCAGCGCGTGATCGCTTCGTATCACCTCGGCCCTCTTGACCAGCCAGACACGCGCGCGTACGTCGAACATCGACTCGCCCACGTCGGATGGACGGCAGACCCGGCTTTCGAGGCGGATGCATTTGCTGAAATCCATCGTGCAACAGGCGGTGTCCCGCGCCGAATCAACACGCTTGTGAATCGCGTTCTATTGGCGGGGTACTTGGGCGAGAAACACGTGATTACGCGCGCCGACATTGCCGCCGCGAGTGCCGAGATCGCAAACGAGACAGGCGCAACTCTGGAGAAGGCGCCGCCGCCCGCACCGGGTGCGAAGTCGGGTACGGGGACAGGCCGGATCGGCGCGCGGCCGCTTGCTGCGATCACCGACAGGATCGAGCAGCTGGAACACAACGTCGATGGGTTGTTGAACGTGGTGCGCGGCATCGTCGAGCCGGAACGTGCTTTGCCGGACGAAGAGACTCGCGGGCCTGCTCGATCGTCCAAGGGCAGGTGAGATGCGACCGCAAGCGCCGATGCTGTGCGTCGTCGGTGCCCGCCCCAACTACATGAAAATGGCACCGTTGCTCAGAGCGTTCCGCTCCCGGAGGGACTTGCCGCCCGCCTTGTTGGTCCACACCGGGCAGCATTACGACTTCGACTTGAGCGATCGACTTTTCGTCGACCTAGATCTGCCCGCTCCGGAGGTGAATCTCGAGGTGGGGTCCGCCTCGCATGCAGTGCAGACGGCCGAGGTGATGAAGCGCTTCGAGCCGGTGATCGATCGCTATCAACCGTCGTTCGTGGTGGTTGTCGGCGATGTGAATTCGACGCTCGCATGCAGCTTGGTCGCCGCAAAGAAGTCGGTGCCCGTCGCACACGTCGAAGCGGGGCTGCGCAGTTATGACCGTTCTATGCCCGAGGAAGTCAACAGAGTGCTGACCGATCAATTGGCGACGCTGCTGTACACAACAGAGCGCACTGCTCATCGCAACCTGACGCGAGAGGGAATCCCTGAGGACCGTGTGCACTTCGTCGGAAATTTGATGATCGATTCCTTGCTGGCTGCGCTGCCCAAGAGCATTGCGGCCGCCGAAGTCTTGCAGCGCGCCGGACTCGACGCCGGCTGGGCCCTTCGACCCAGCGGCTATGCAGCCGTCACGCTGCACCGACCATCGAACGTCGATGATCATCAGACACTATCGCGCATCGTCGACATCGTGTGCGAGGTTGCCGAGCGAATGCCCGTGATCTGGCCCATGCATCCGCGCACGCGTAACAACCTCGAACGTTTCGGATTGAATGCAAGGCTCGAGGGAAAACCCATTGCAGCTTTGCCGCCGCAAGGTTATCTCGAGATGGTCGGAGTGCTGCGCACTGCGTCGCTGGTCCTGACCGATTCGGGCGGAGTGCAGGAAGAGACGACAGCCTTGGGGGTGCCTTGCCTGACGATGCGCGCGAACACCGAGCGCCCCATCACGGTCGAGCAGGGAACCAACACACTGGTCGGATCCGACCGCGAGTGTGTTCTGGCAGCCGTCGACGAGGTGCTCCGGACTGGAGGTAAGCGGGGCCGGGTTCCCGAGTATTGGGATGGCAAGGCTGCGCCGCGCATTGCCGAGCACATGGCACACGCGCTGTCGTGGCCCGAAACGGCGTCGCAATGAGCGCGTCCCGGCCAACCGATGCAATCCGCAACGCGCTGACGATCGATGTCGAGGATTATTTTCAAGTATCGGCGTTCGCGCCGCATATCAAACGCAGCGCCTGGGACGCGACCCCGTGCCGAATCGAGCGCAATATCGAGCGGGTCCTTGCACTTCTTTCAGAGCAGGGTGCAACGGCGACGTTCTTCACCCTCGGGTGGCTGGCGCAGCGCTACCCGCATCTAGTGCGCAATATCAGCGCGCTGGGGCATGAAGTCGCGAGCCATGGCCAGGCGCATTTGCGAGCGTCCGACCAGTCGCCGGCACAGTTCGACAACGACATCCGCGACGCAAAGAAACTGCTGGAAGACACCACGAGCTCCGCAGTGAACGGATATCGCGCCCCGAGTTTTTCGATCGGACATGGCAACTTGTGGGCGTTCGATCGGATTGCAGAGGCGGGTTATCGCTACAGCTCGAGTGTCTATCCGGTGCGGCACGATCACTACGGCATGCCCGACGCGCCGCGGTTTCCCTATCGCGTCTCCGAGCGACTACTCGAAATCCCGGTCACCACCACGCGCGTGTTCGGTCGCAATCTTCCCGCCGGTGGTGGCGGGTATTTTCGGCTCGCGCCGTACGTGGTGTCGCGCTGGGCGATCGATCGCGTCAATCGCATCGACCGCCGTCCCGCGATCTTCTACTTTCATCCATGGGAGCTCGACCCCGAGCAACCGCGTGTCCGGGGTATCGGACTAAAGACGCGGTTTCGCCATTACGTCAATCTCGGGCGAACCGAGCATCGTCTGCGGCGACTGCTGGGCGATTTTCGCTGGGACCGTATGGATCGCGTTTTCGATCTTGATGCAGCGTGAGTGCGGAAGAAATTTCTGGCGACGTCGCCACGCCACTTACGGTCCGGCCGTGCACGCAGGCCGATCGAGCAGCGTGGATCGCATTTGTGCAAGCGTGCCCCGATGCAACGTTTTTTCACCGCATCGAGTGGCGCGACATCATTGAGCACGTTTTCGGACACAAGACGCATTATTTGGTGGCGGAACGCAGCGGCGAGGTTGCCGGCATCTTGCCGTTGGCGCAGGTAAAGACTCTTCTATTCGGTCACGCGCTGGTCTCGCTCCCGTTCGCGGTGTATGGCGGAGCGGCTGCGAGCGACGCGCATGCGTATCGGTCGCTGCATGCGGCAGCCGCCGATCTCGCCCGCAAGCTGGGCGTCGACCATCTCGAACTGCGCAACCGTGGCCGGCGTGAACCGAACTGGCCGCACCAGGCCTTGTACGTGACCTTTCGCCGGACGATCCAGCAGGACGCCGCCGCGAACATGCGTGCGATTCCGCGCAAGCAGCGCGCGATGGTACGAAAGGGCATGGAGCACGGGTTGACGAGCGAAATCGATCCGGGCGTCGAGCGGTTTTTCGAGCTCTACGCAGACAACATGCATCGACACGGAACGCCGCCCTTTGCGCGCCGTTATTTCGACGCTTTGCGCGCCACCTTCGGTGATGCATGCGAAGTGCTTACGGTGCTGGCTTCGAATCGCAATCCGGTGTCGTCCGTGCTGTCGTTCTACTTTCGCGACGAAGTGCTTCCGTACTACGCCGGCGATACTGCGCAGGCACGCGCACTGGCCGCCAACGACTTCAAATACTGGGAGCTGATGCGGCGCGCCGGCGAGCGCGGCTGCAAGGTGTTCGACTACGGTCGCTCGAAACGCGATACCGGGTCCTTCGACTTCAAGAAAAACTGGGGCTTCGAGCCGACGCCGCTGCACTACGAGTACCAGCTGCTAAGGCGCGATTCAGTGCCGCAGAACAATCCATCCAATCCGAAGTACCGGGCGCTGATCGGGCTCTGGCAACGGCTGCCGCGCCCGGTCGTCAATGCAATCGGTCCGGTCATCGTGCGCGGCCTGGGGTAGCAACGATGGAGCCGCTGCTGCTGCTGATGCATCGCATCCCATTCCCGCCGAACAAGGGCGACAAGATCACGAATTTCGAGATCCTGCGCTACTTCGCCCAGCGGTACGAAATTTACTTGGGCACATTCATCGACGACCCGCGCGACGAAGCGCACGTCGACACAGTGCGTGAATTCTGCCGAGAAGCTCATTTCGAACGGATCGATGCGCGCTGGGCGCGACTGGCGAGTGCGCGCGGGTTGCTGAACGGTTCGGCGCTAACCCTGACGTTCTACAGCGGCAGAAGATTGCGACGATGGAGTCAGCGTGTAGCCGAAAGACACTCGATACGCAGCATCTTCGTCTCATCGACTGCGATGTACCAGTTCGTGCCGCGGGTAACAGGTGCGGTGTGCGTGGTTCACTACCACGATCTCGACTCGGACAAATGGCGGCAGTACGCAAGCACCAAAGCGTGGCCGCTGTCGGCGGTCTATCGGCGCGAATGGCGCACCCTGCTTGCCTACGAGCGGTTCATTGCGCGCGACTCGAACGCCGCACTTTTCGTCACGCCGTCCGAGGCGGATTTCTTTCGAACCCTGGCACCGGAGTCGGCGCACAAAGTTCACTGGCCGGGACACGGGCTTGACCACGACTACTACCGTCCGGCGAGCGGCGCACCGTCTCCCTATCCAGACGGCGCAAGCCCGATTCTGTTCGTCGGAGTGATGGACTATTGGCCGAACGAGGATGCGGCGATCTGGTACGCGCGCGAGATCCATCCGCTGGTGCGGGCGGCCAACCCGAATGCGAGCTTCTATGTCGTCGGGATGAACCCGACGCGCCGCGTGCAGGAACTGGCTGCGCTGCCGGGCGTATTCGTCACCGGGCAAGTGCCCGACGTGCGACCCTGGTTCCAGCACGCTGCCGTCGTCGTCGCGCCGCTGCGCATCGCGCGCGGAATACAAAACAAGGCGCTGCAGGCAATGGCGATGCAGCGCCCGGTTGTGATGTCGCGCATGTCTGCCGCCTCGCTGTCGGCGCGGGCTGGCGAGGACATCGAGGTCGCCGATACCGCGCTTGAGTTTGCGGACGAAGTGGCTGGATTGCTGCGCGATCGCGGGCGTGGCGATGCCATGGGTGAGCGCGCGCGTGCGCGCATCGAGCGCGACTATTCCTGGCAGCGCACGATGCAGCGCATCGATGCGCTGCTGACGACGAAAACCAAATGCACGTGCTGATCGTCAAACACGGTGCGCTTGGCGATGTCGTTCGAACCTCGTACTTTGCGGGACCCATGCGTCGCAAGTGGGGTCCGCAGATGCGCCTTTCATGGATTACTGCAAAGTCGGCGCAGCCTTTGCTGCAGTTTCATCCGGCGATCGACGATCTGTGGACCGGGTTCGACGACGCGCGTGGCTTCACGTTCGATCACATTTTCTCGCTCGACGACGAGCTTGCCGTGCTGCAAGAGGTACAGGCGCTGCAGACGCGCAGGTTAATCGGCGCGCACCTCGACGAGCACGCTGCACCTGCTTACAGCGACGATGCGTCCGAATGGTTCGACATGGGACTGCTGTCACGGTACGGTAAGCAGCGCGCCGACCGACTTAAGCAGCTGAACACCAAGGGTCATGGCGCGATGCACGCAGCGATGTTCGGTGTCGGCGCCGAGCCGGCGTTTCACGGCGACAGAGCACTGGAAGATTGGGCGCAAACGTGGATTGGCGCCGAAAGGCCGGTGCTCGGGATCAATCCGTATGCAGGCGGACGGTGGCCGTCAAAGGAGTTGCGCGACGACGAGTTGCGAAAGATGCTGCGCGCGCTGCTCGACGGGCGAACGCATTTGGGGTCGCGCTGCCGCGTCGTGCTGCTGGGCTTAGGGGCGGACCGGCAGCGCAATGCATCGCTTGCAAGAGAATTCGGCGACGCTCGGCTGCGGGTTGCCGATACCGATGACTCGACGCTGCGGCTGGCCGCCATTGTTCGAGCGCTAGATTGCATCATCAGCAGCGACAGCCTGGCGATGCATCTGGCGATCGCGCAACGTGTGCCGACCATTGCGTTTTTTGCGCCCACGTCGGCGGCCGAGATCGACAGCTTCGGGCAAGTCGAGAAAGTTATCTCGACTGCTTCCGATTACTGTTCCTATAAAAGCGACGCCGACAACGGTTCGATTACTGCAGAGCGGCTGCTGGCGTCGCTGCCGCAAGCATGACGATGCAGATTTCATCTGGCGGACTGCACACGCACGCGCTGCCGCTTTTTGCGCTAATCGTAGTCTCGGTTCTCGCAGTGTTCTGGCCGACCACGCGCTCGATGGCGGAAATCTGGCAGCAATCGTCGACATACAGCCATGGCTACTTCGTAATACCCGTCGCGATGTGGATGGCATCGCGCGAATCGACAATGCACGGCTCCATTCCGGTGCGCCCGTTCTGGCCGGGCCTTGCAATCATCGCCGCGGCTGGACTTGTGTGGCTGTTGGGCCAGTTGGCGAGCGTTGCGGTGCTCGCGCAGTTCGCGGCGATTGGCATGGTGATCGCGACCGTTCTGACCGTATGCGGCTGGCGCCTGGCGCGGCGCCTGTCTTTCCCACTGGCATTCCTGTTCTTTGCAGTTCCGTTCGGAGAAGGCGTGTTGCCGCTGCTGATGGATTGGACCGCCGATGTAACGGTGTGGGCACTGCGAGTGACCGGCATGCCGGTCTATCGAGAGGGAAATGAGTTCGTGATACCCAGCGGTCGATGGTCGGTGATCGAGGCGTGTGCCGGTGTGCGATTCCTAATAGCCGCCTTGATGACGGGATGCATTTTCGCCTGGCACCAATATCGAACGCTCGGCAAGCGCGTGGTATTCCTTGCGGCGGCACTCGGAGTCGCTTTGCTAGCCAACTGGCTGCGCGCTTATGTGATTGTGTTGATGGCGCACTTTTCAGACAACCGGTTTGGCGCTTCGAACCACAATACGTGGGGATGGTTGATCTTCGGTATCGCAATGTTCGCTTTGTTCGCGATCGGGTTGCGTTGGAGTGAGCCACCGACCCAAACTCGAATTCCAACTACGCGGGTCGCGCCGGCTGCCGTTGAGTCATGGTATCTGGTGCTTGCTGCAATGGTGATCAGTCTGTCCACGGCCGCCACCGCGGTCAACTCGTCGTCCTCGTGGATCACCGCGTCGAGCAGCC
>JBDUCU010000208.1:0-3665 GCA_040003315.1 Burkholderiaceae bacterium
CGCCCACTTTGACCCACTTTTTACCACCGTGTCACACTATAGGGAATCATGGCCGCCGCGTCAACACACTTTCGTTTTGCTTACAAAGACTTAGCTCCTTAGTTGTATGTATGATGAAAAAGTATGCGAAATAGATACTTAGCGTGTCTATCGCAGGTAATCTCGCAGTATAAGGAGGGAACTTACTGAAATGTTAGCGCCTGACAAACTGCGGACCGTCCTTCGCAGGAGAGGCTGTCGACTGCAGCTCATGCCAAAAGCATCACATTGGCCAATTTCGCCGCAATGAGACGAAACACACAAAACGTTACACATCCTGTTCAACGGGCACTGCGTTCCTCCGTTATCCTGAGCAGGGGCGACTTCCGTCTGAACGGCGCTGCGCAAGAGCGAGCAACACAAGGAGGAAAGCCATGCCATTCCCGCCATTCGTACGCAAGACACGCGCGCTTGCGTTTGCAACAGCCGCGCTAAGCGCCATCTGCGCACAAGGCGCCGCCGCGATCGAGCCCACCGCTAACGTCATCGAGTACTACAACGCGTCGCTGAATCTCTTCCTAGCCACCGCGTACCCGGACGAAGCGGCAAAGCTTGATCAAGGGTTCGGGGGCAAGGGCTGGACTCGGACCGGTGTGACCTGGAGTGCATGGGCCAATCCTGGCGACAGTTCGACTGCAGTGCCGGTGTGCCGCTTTTCCGGTGCGGCCGGCACAGTTCCGTATTCGCACTTCTATACCACCGACGCCGACGAATGCGCGCTGGTCAAGCAAGACCCGGCATGGACATTCGACGCGATCGCCTTCTACATCGATGTGCCGCAGAATGGGGCCTGCAAGGCCGGCACCACGCCGGTTTATCAAAGCTTTTATCCAGGAGCCGGCGCCTCGCTGTCGCACCAACGCTTTCTTCCCGACCTGACGATGTTCGAACGCGTGGCCGGCTCATCGATTCTCGACGGCCTGGTCATGTGCTCGCCGCTGTCGTCAGCGCAAGTGCAGGCTGACGCGGTCCGTCTTCTCGAGCAATCGACGTTCGGGCCGAACGACACGCTGCTGGCCCACGTGCAGAGTATTGGCACGCAAGCCTTCCTCAATGAGCAATTTGCCGCTCCGGCGAGCCAGTACCCGGCCTTCAAGTACGTTCCCGCGGGCCAGCAGGCGACGTTCTGCGCCACCGACCCCGACCCCCAATGCGCGCGGGATTATTACTCGCTGTTCCTGCTTCAGAATGGCTTATTTCAGAACGCGCTCTCCGCAAGCGACCAGTTGCGCCAGCGTGTTGCGTTCGCGCTGTCGCAGATCCTGGTCACGTCGGGTACGGACATCCACCTGGCGTACGGGATGGCGAAGTACCAGCAGATATTTCTCGACAACGCGTTCGGCAACTACGAGGACATCCTGACCAAGGTGACGCTGTCGTCGGTCATGGGCGACTACCTGAACATGGTCAACAACGACAAGCCCGCAAACGGCGTCACTCCGAACGAGAACTACGCACGAGAGATCATGCAACTGTTCTCGATCGGAGTCTCGGAGCTGAACCAGGACGGTACGCTGATTCTCGATGCCAGCGGCGCGCCGATACCGACCTACGATCAGGGCGACGCAATAGAGGGGTTCGCGCACGTATTCACCGGCTGGACCTACCCGGTGCTCCCCGGGGTTCCTTCGCGTAAGCACAATCCGAAGAATTTCCTCGGCGACATGGTTCCGGTCGACTCGAACCACGACAAGGGCGCGAAGACCTTGCTCAATGGAGTGACGCTGCCGCCGGGGCAATCGATCCAGTCGGATCTCACCAATGCAATCCACAATATCTTCATGCATCCCAACGTCGGTCCGTTCATCGGTAAGCAGCTCATCCAGAAGCTGGTGACCGGCGACCCGACGCCCCAATACGTAAGCCGCGTTGCCGCCACGTTCAACAACAACGGTCAAGGCGTGCGCGGCGATATGAAAGCCGTGATCAATGTCATCCTTACCGATCCGGAAGCGCGCGGTGCGATCAAGCTCGATCCCCGATACGGCAAACTGCGCGAGCCGGTGCTATTCATGGCTGCGGCAGCGCGGGCGCTCAATACAGCGAGCGACGGCGTTTACTTCCAGCAGCAAAGCACTCAGCTCGGGCAACGCCTTTTCTATCCCGCATCGGTGTTCAATTACTACCCGCCAACCTATGTCCTTCCGGGAACAGTCGCGCTCGCCCCGGAGTTCGCGATTCAAAATTCGAGCACCGCGATCAACCGCTACAACTTCACCAACACGCTGTCGTTCGGAACGATCGCGCCGCTGGCGACCTTGCCCGGAGCCATCGGTACCAAGCCCGACTGGACGGCGCTTTCGGCGCTTGCCGGGAATCCGAATGCGCTGCTCGACAAGCTCAACGTGCTTCTGCTCCACGGTACGATGCCCGCCGCGATGCGAGCGTCGATTGTTCCCGCGATCAACGCCATCGCCGCGACCGACCCGCTGACGCGCGCCAAGGCCGCGTTCTATTTGGTCATCACGTCGCCTCAATACCAAGTGGAGCGCTGAACATGAAAAACGCCAATCGAGGTCGTCGCGCTTTTCTGCGCAACGTCGGCGCGATGTCCGCCTTCGGGCTAGCCTCGCGTCTGGATCTCGTCAATTTCATCGCCGAAGCGGAAGCGCAGAGTGCGCCGGACTACAAGGCGCTGGTCTGCGTGTTCATGTTCGGCGGTAACGACGGCAACAACACCCTGATACCCATCGATACTGCCGGTTACGGCCAATACGCCGCAGCGCGCCCGCCCTCCTCCGCGATCAATGTCGCGCAGGCATCGCTGTTGCCGATCCAGCCGGTCAATCTTGGCATGCCCTTCGGCTTGCATCCCGCGTTGCCTGAGCTGCAAACGCTGTTCGCTCAGAGGAAGATGGCCATCCTTGCCAATGTCGGCACGCTGTTGCAACCGACCAGCAGGGCGCAGTACAACGCCGGCGTTCGTCCGCTGTCGCTCTATTCGCATGCGGATCAGCAGTCGCAGTGGCAGAGCGCGATTTCGAACAGCGCTGCCGGTACGGGTTGGGGCGGCAGGCTCGCCGACAGGGTAGGGTTCTTTAACGCGGCTTCGGGTTTCCCGGTGGTCACGTCGCTCGACGGCACCGTGCTGTTTACGACCGGGACGGCAACAGTGCCATTGACGATTCCGGTGACGGGCTCGTTCGCGTTGTCCGGCTACACCGGCGGCGCCGCGGCCAACGCGCGGCTCGCCGCCGTTCGACAACTGTTGACCCAAGGCTCCGCCAATACTTTCGTCACCGGGGCGAATGCTATCGCATCTCAGGCGTTGCAACTGTCGGCAACCGTGAATCCGATTCTTGCCAGCACCAATTCGACGGTGGCGCCGATCTTCGCAAGCCAGAAGACCGGTACCGCCCGCCAGCTCTACCAAGTCGCGAAGATGATCGAGGCACGCGCCGCCACCGGTGCCAGGCGACAGATCTTTTTCGTGCAGCTTGGAAGCTTCGATACGCACGGAGATCAGATCAATCGGCAACAAAATCTGTTCGCGGAACTGTCGCCGGCGCTGAATGCCTTCTACGATGCCACGGTCGCGCTGGGCGTGTCGGCACAAGTCACCACATTTACGCTGTCGGATTTCGGACGCACGTTTCAGCCGGCCTCCGGCGGCGGCACCGATCACG
>JBDUCU010000085.1:0-12355 GCA_040003315.1 Burkholderiaceae bacterium
CGCGCGCGCGACCGAGGTCAGTGGCGCCAGCCCCCGTCCGACAATCCACCAGCCGAGCAGTCCGAGAAACGGAAGCAACATCACCACCGGCAGCAGCAGCCTGCCGGCACTGCGCGCTGCGAGTTCTGCACGCAATACCGTCGGCTGCGCGACCTGAATTGACTGCTTGCCCGACGGAGTCGCATAGAGACGCCACGCACGCCCCTCGTGCTCGACGTCGGCGAAGCCTTCCGCACTCAATCGCGGCAGTGCATTGACTGGGCGCGAGCTGTACGGGCGTTCGAACGCGGGATCCCAGATCTGCACCAGCACGCGCAGCTCGGGATCGTCGCTCGCGCGCTGCAGGCGCGCGAGGTCGAGCTGCGAGTGATCGCGCAACGAAAGCGCGATCTGGCGCAACTCCTCGTCAAGCAGCAGATCAACTTCCCCGCGCGCCGATGCATACGTTGCAATCGCTGCGATCAATCCAGCGCCCAGCAATGCACCGAGTAACGCGGCGAGCAGACGGCGGCGGATCGAAAACGTGCTCATTCGCCGAGCCTGTAGCCCACACCGCGGACGTTGCGGATCAGCGAGTCGCCCAGTTTGCGGCGCAGATTGTGGACATGCACCTCGATCGCGTTGCTGGCGACCGTCTCGTTCCAGCCGTAGAGCTGCTCCTCCAGCTGCGAGCGCGAAACGACGCTGCCCGCGCGCTCGGCAAGTGCCAGCAACAAGCCGAATTCACGCGCGGAAAGCTCGACGGCACGACCCGCCAAACGGACTTCGTGCGTCGCAGGGTCCAAGGTTAGCTCACCATGTACGACCAATGGCTGCGCGCGTCCCGCCGCGCGTCTGAGTAAGGCGCGAACGCGGGCCGACAACTCGTCCAGATCAAACGGCTTGACGAGATAGTCGTCCGCGCCGGCGTCGAGTCCGGCAATTCGATCGGCCACGGTATCGCGTGCGGTGATGATCAGAACGGGGACGTCGATCTTGCGCGCGCGCCAACCCTTAAGAGCGCTAATTCCGTCGCGAGCGGGCAGACCAAGGTCTAGCAGCACCGCAGAGTAGGAATGCGTGGCGAGCGACAGCTCCGCAGCGCGCGCATCGCGTACCCAATCGACTGCATAGGCGTCGGCGGTGAGTCCGGCCGCGACGGCCTCGCCAATCATCGGATCGTCTTCGACGACAAGGATGCGCATTGCGCAACGATAACGCGGCGCGCGGTTGTCGAATATTCGACAACCATCAAGCATCGGCAAAAGCGTGGGGAATCCGTGGGTCGTACCGCCAGAGGCTCGCACCCATGCCGGCATATGGCCGGATTAACGGAGAATTCCATGAAGCACTGCGAAATCAGTCAAATCTTCTTCAGTGAAACGTACGTCGTACCCATCGAGCAGACGGCGCAAAGCCTGTTTCGCTTGCTGCCGCACGGCAAGGCCTACGCCGACCGCATGATCGACGCGATGGCCACTGGCTGTCTGATCGCCGTCCTGGAATCGATCTGCGCTCGCGAGATGCAGCCGCATCTGCATCACGACGAGGACATGGTAGTGGGCTCATCAGTCCAATTCCAGCATCGCGCCCCGATCCCGTCGGGCGCCCTGATCAAGGCCGATGGCTGGGTGATTGGGATCGGCGACCGCGACGCGACCTTCTGGGTCCGTGCGAGCGACGAGCACGAGGTGGTTTGCGAAGGCGAAATCCGCTTCGCGGTGGTTCAGCGTGCTGTGCTCGAACGCAGGCTCCAATGCAAACGCGAAGCCATCGCACGCCGCCAGTTGTTTGCCACTGCGTGATGCGCGGGCCGGGCTCGAGGTCAATCAGGTCCGGCCCGCTGCTCGCGCCACGGTTCTGCAGGCTCGATATGAGTCAGGCAGTTTTTGAACCTGTGGGCAATCCGTGGGGGCGCCCGCCCCACGATGTCTCCGTACCGGCAATACTGCCGGAGTTAACCGGAGCCAACCATGAAATCATTTCATTCACTGTCCAGCGCCATGCTTGTTGCAGCGGCAATCCTGATCCACCCGTCGCATGCAGCGGCTCAGTATTCGGACGACGCGTTCGAAGACAACTTCCCGAGTGCCGCCAACGAAGTCGCAGAACTGGAAAAGCAGTTCTGGATGTGCGACTACGCCGCCACCGCGGGGCATGTCGTCGTCGACGACGCAGTGCCCTGCTCGGTTATCTACGAAGCGCTGAAACGCCTGAAATTTGATGGCGACTTCGAGTTGCTCACCGACTGGTGGCGCGAAAGCAAGTTTGGGGAGCATGAGGCGCTGGAGCGAGCCCATCAGGCGCAAGCCGTTTCCGAGGGCACCGACCTCGCCGAGTTCCCAGATTCCATTTGAATGAAGGCCGATGTCGGGCATCGCTGGACCGCGCCACGCGCCAACAGCGATGCCCGAGTTTCGGGTCACGAAAGACCACAGCCATGGTTCTCGAATCCACCGCTTTCATTACCAGTGCCTACGCATTCTCCAGCGCGATCCGCCTGTTGTTCTATGTGCCGCAGATCATCGCGGTGGCGCGCGAAATTTCACCCGTACGAGCGATATCGCTGACGAGTTGGATGTTCTGGTCATTCAGTCACGCGGTGACTGGCGTCTACGGATACATCATTGCAAACGACGCACTGCTGAGCGCGATGATGGGCGGCAACGCTGTGGGATGTCTGTCGATTGCACTATTGACGCTGAGCAAGCGCCATCGCTATCGATAAATCTAATCGAGCTCGACCCAGCCAATGTTGTCAAAATGCTTGAAGAACACTTCCGGGGAGATCGCGAAAACTCCTTTTTGGTTCAAAGGAACCGCGTCGCGTCCGTCGGGCCGCCAGGGACCTTCTGCGTATCCCGCTCGGATCTCGGTTGCCACGCCGTGAGGATTGCGCAGCACCACATGATCAGAAGTCATCGTACCGAGCACCGCGTACGCATGATTCGGCCACAGTCCGGTTTTCTCCCACACCTGCGGATCTGTAACCCCGATGTCCTCCTTAGTCCACGCCATCACGGGTTGTTTCATGATTCCAGTGGCAGTGTGAAGATCGCCTTCAGTGGAAAAAATCTTCGCGCCGGCACGCGTATCCAGAAGTTTGCCTCTGACGTTTCCACCGACCAGCATCTGGCATGCACGCGGTGGCGTAGCGCCGCGATCGATCGCCTGATAGTCAGCCGGTGACGGCTCGTTGCCGGCGGCTCCCGCGGGGCGCGCTTTCATTACGCACGCCTTTTCGATCAACCCCGGCCACGATTCGCCCGAAGCGGCTCGCGCATAGCGCGGGGTGTTTTTCCCCGCAACGGGCACTCGTCCGGTGACCTTGACGTTTACGGTTGCAGCGTCTTCCTCCCCGTGGAACTGCCACTGAAACGCCGATTGAGACGGAGGGTTGAACCCACTTGAAGTCAAGCGAGCCGACCAGAACTCTGGTTTGGACCACGCAAGAGCAATCATCACTGAAACGAGGTAGCAATCGCCGACTGCGCCTTGGATCGGGTCGAGATATGAGGCGTCGTCAATCAACAATGCCCCCGAGTCCTTGAACCAGCCGGGTGCAGACGATTGGCCCGGTGTGCTGTCGGACGCTAAAAAGAGCGCATCAGCGAGCGGGACGAGATAGGGAAGTAAACGCTGCAGCTGGTTCACCCCGAATATCTCAATTGCTTTCTTGACGGGTTCCAAAGCCATGACTGCCGCCAGCGTTGTGGGTCGTTCGACCAATTGGGTGATCTGCTGGAACAGCTGAAACACTTCGGTCGCGGACCGTTGCTTGTCTTCGACCCGCAAAGCATCGCGCAGCTTCTGGTCGACGCTTTTGCCATCTGCGTCGAATAGTGTGTCGACGTCGAGGTCGTCGACCAGCAACTGCGCGATGGAATAGGGATTAGGCGCCCATTTTTTTTTGGCGCTTTCCATTTAGTTAACGATCATGACCAATAACGCCCACCGGTGGCCCAGGTTGTGCGCGCAGGGCCTGGATCGCAAGCGACAACGCGTTTTGCACGCTGCGTATTTCGGGGAGGTTCTGCGTCGTGCGCAGAGCGTCATCGATTGCGTCCAGCGCTTCCCGAAACTTTGCACTCAATTCGCTGTTGCTCAATGGCATGCTGATCTCCTTGGTTGATGCATCCGTATCTCGTCATTGCACTGCGCTCGGGGCCGCAGTGCGCCTGTTGCCTTCTGCAACATACGCCTGATCCCGAATAGCGTCCGATTCGGCTGAAGGCGCAACATTCAGCACAAGCGACAGCATTTCACGTAAGCGGCGATAGACACGAAGAGCTTCGCTGTGGTGGCCCTGGCGCAGATGCGCGCGCATCAGCGCACGAGCGAGGTCCTCTGATGTCGCGTCCGCGGCGACGGCTCTTTCCAACGCAGGGATCAGAAGCTGATCGGCATCGCCCCTAAGCATCGCATCGGCAGTGACGAGCGCGTAGCGAACCGCCGCTGCGATCGCTTCGCGACCTGCGAGCAGCCAGGGCGGACCCTCTTCATCCGCCAGGAACGGTCCTTGATAGTGGTCCAGCACAGCCGTGATGTACGCACTGGCTTCTCCGCTATCGGTTTGCTTGCCCGCGACACGCGCATCGCGGTGAACGCGCGCGCGAGAGAGCGCTGCCAGCAAGGGTTGAATGTCGGTCCAGACGCAGGCGGACGAAAGTTGCAGCCGTCCTTCTGTTGTCAGGATTGCTTGTTCACTCGAAAGGAGCCGGCGCAGTCTTCCAATCGTCATATCAAGCGACTTGCGCGCGTTCGGCATGTCTGCATCGGGCCATAGGCGTTCGGCTATCCAGACTTTTTCAGCCGAGTCGCGCCCCAAGGCCTGGCACGTCACGAGCAGCTTCAATAACTCGAGCGGCTTGTCCTGCGCCTTGTGCGAAGGTTTATAGCGGACGCCGCGCACGTGGACCTGGAGCCCGCCGAGCGTTCGAACGTGCACCGGCCAGGGCCAGTACGGACCGGTCGATGGTGGCGGCGCGAGTTGTTTGGCTGCTATCAGCTGCAGAACGAATTCTCTTTCAATGCCATTGGCCAGCGCTGCTGAGCAGATGCGGGCCAAAGGAGCGCGCGCTCGGTCTAGCAGGTTGATGAAACCGATTTGCCTGGCATTTCCAAGCCCCTCGGACAACGACTCCAAATTTTCTGCCCCATGCAGTAGAAAGCGCAGGCAATACTCGACAGCGAGGCGCGCTTCGGGCGGCTCGAATTCCTGGCGGCTAATCAGTTCGACGGCGTCGGCCAATCGGTCGTTGGCGGCTAGCGCGTAGACGTGTTCCATTTCGAAGCCGCGAAGGTTCGCGCCCCTGAAGCCCGCGGGTAGCGCCATGCGTTTTGCTTCTTCGGCCCATCGCAGTCCCTCAGCGGCATGTCCCTGCAGCAGCAGCAAGCGCGTCAGCATGCGCGCGTACTCGGCTCGCTGTGCCGGCGCAGACGCCGTTGCCAATGTTTCGAGCGTACGCAATTCGTCGACGGCCGATTGCAGATCCTGACTCTTCATCGAATAGTCGGCAGACGCCAATCCGAGTTCGAAAGCCAAGCGCGATGAATGCGATTGTTCGACCACCAGGCGCGCGTGGTCCAGATACTCCTTCGCACGTTCGGTGTCGCCGGACTCGAAGTAGGCGTACGCAGCGCTGATCAGCCAGCGACCGCGGTGCAGTGCGCCCGCATGCGCGCTGTCGATCAGCGCTCGCGTCGCCAGAATCATATTGCGCGCAAGCTGATGCCTTGCAAATACGTGTCCGTGCTCGATCAAAATGCGGGCCGCTTGCACGCGCTGATCGTCCGATAGCCACACCTCATTCCTACCGAGAAGTACGTTCATTCGCGCAATCAGCCCATCGGCGTCGATCTGGGGTGGATACGCGGCACTGACGAACGCCGCGCACATGACGCCCATAATCAGGCTTGTTTCAAATCGCTCGCCCTCTGCGATGGGTGTTTCGCCGCCAACCGACGCGTGGCGTGAGATCCAGTTATCCAAATCGCGCAGGTCAGCGCATTCAAGGCCAAACGCCGTAACGATGCACGCGGCCGCCAGTCTCATTCCCGCCGAGTCGCCGATCGCTTCAAACGACGAGAACGCGTGGCTGAACCAGACACGCGCTTGTTCCTCGTCGATGCGCAGCAGCGCTTGGCCTGTCCAGAAGCAAAGCCAGGCGTTGCCTTGGACTTCAACAAGCGGAAGCCGAGCGATTGCGCTCGTCAGTAGCTCCGTTTGCCCACGTACTGCGTAGCCCTCGGCAAGAGATCCAAGTACTTGCAGTGCTTTTGAACTTGAACCGATCTCTACCAGCAACGCGAAGGCGGCCTCCGGCTGCCCATCGGTGATCAGAGCGCGGGCCGTTGCTTCTGCCAGTGCGCGGCTGTCCGCGGGACCAAGCTCGGCCTGAGCGAGGGACTGCATTCCTTGCCGCACCAGACCGTGGGCTTCAAACGTTTCGGTGTCGCCCGCACCCACTCGGCGCAGCAGCCCTCCTTCCACCAGCGCATCGAGTTCCTGCGCAGCGGCGGCACCGGCCAACGCTTCAGCGATCGGGCGCGACAGCTGCGTCACGAACGCGGTTCGCAGCAGCAGCTCGCGGCGCGCCGGCGGCATGCGCTCGACGAGCTTGCTCAGCAGATGCGAGTGAATGCGCTCAACGGTCGCCATCCCAAGCACGCTCTTGGGATCGGTGCCGCGCAACAGTTCGCACGCCAGAACGAGCGCTCCCGCATGACCGCCGGTCAGTGCTGCAATATTCTCGATCTGTTTCTCGTCGGTACGCAGCGCTGCCGTCATTGCGCGGCATTCCTCGACGCTGAAGCGAAGATCTGCGTCGTTGAGCAGCGCGAGCTGGCGCGACGCGATCGCGTCAAAGAACGCTGTGGATGCGGTCGATTCGGAAACGAACAGAACCTCGTTTCCGTTGCTGGCCACCTCGATTAGCGCCGCAAGCGCGCGCTGTATCTCGATGGCGGTCACGCGCTGCACGTCGTCCAGCACGATGACCGTTGGGTGCTGCGCCAACTGCAGCGACAGCGCTGCTACGAAGCGATGCGCAAATTGCTGCTGCCGACTGTGATCGTCACCGGAGAATGCCGGCAACGAAGCTGTCGCGCTTGACTCCGCGCGCACCGCACGGGAGAACTTTTCGTAGAAAAATGCCGGATCGTTGTCTCGTTCGTCGAGTCGATACCAGACGGTGGTCTTGGCGCGCGTCTGCGCGTAACTCGCCGCGAGAGTGGACTTGCCGGTGCCCGACGGCGACTGCAGCCATTTCGCCGCAACAGGCAGCGTTGCGAGCGCCGCAGTCAGCCTCTCGCGCTCGATGACACCGTCGAGCGAGGGTGGAGTCGTCTTGATCGAAGCCGGATGGTGCGGGTCGCGCATGGGTCAGCAAAGGCTGACGCACGCTACGACCTCCCGCCGATGCGCGTCAAGTCGCGCATCGCTATCACTGTCGACGAACTGTTCGCGTCTTCAAGCCTACGAAAAGTGACGCCGCTGCTCGATCACCCGAATTCGCTGTTCGAGGTCCGTCACATTGCTGGCTTGTGACAGATAGTGATTGACTTCGTCGATCATCAGCGAGTGGCGTTGGCTCGCCAACCAGCTTGAAATCTTCGGAAACAGTCGTCGCAGCGCTTCGGCGCGCCGATTCTCCAAGGTGCCGGCTGTGACCGCCGATTCTTGCGATGGGGTCATCGCATCTGAGCGCTTCTGCACGGTCGCCAAGGGCGTACGCGGGGCGGCGGGCCGAAAGCCGGTCAGGGCGTTAAAGGTCCAAGTGAACATGGGTTTACTCCTTCAGGCAGGTCAATTGCTGCTATGCACCATGGGGTAATGGCGGCCTTTGGAGTCGAAATAAAATCGTCATTTCAGATGCTTAGGATCGAAAACTCCGATTGCTGTCATTTGGGATTGCCGCGTCGCGCAATTCAATCGATCGAAGGTCCGGGGTAGGGATATGGAGCTTTATCAGCTCAGAACATTTGCCGCTGTCGCTGAAGAAAGGCATCTGACGCGTGCGGCCGAACATTTACATTTAAGCCAGCCAGCGGTCAGCGGCCATTTGAAGTCGCTCGAGACGGAGCTGGGGCTGAGGCTGTTCGAGCGCACGCCGAGCGGCATGGAACTGACCGATGCGGGCCGCCAGCTTCTCGAGCGCGCGCGACAGGTGTTGAGCGCAGTCGATGACGTCAAGCGAGTCGCGCAGCAGATGCACGGCGACGAAGCGGCCTGCTGCGCGTGGGCACAGTGGCTGACCCGGCATCGAATCGACTCGGGGATTTGCTGGCGCATGCACGCGGTGCGCAACCACCACTGAGGCTCGAACTGCATCATGCGATGTCGGGAGCTGCGCTCGCAGGTGTTCAGGATTCCGAGCTCGACGCAAGTTTTTTCTTCGGTGATGCGCCGGGCCCGGGGTTTTTGGCGTTTAAATTGCGACGACTGATTTATCGCGTGACAGCGCCTGCAGAATGGGCGGATCGCGTCGATGGCGCGCAGTGGGACGAGATCCGCGCGCTTCCCTGGATCGGTACTCCAATCACCAGCACCCACGCGAGCCTTGTCCGCAGCCTGTTTGCGCAGCACGGCTTGCCGCCGCCTGACGCTGCGGTCGAGGCGGATGATGAAAGTGTCCTTACCAATCTGGTTGTGTCCGGCCTTGGCGTCGCGCTGGTCAGAGACGACGTCGCGCGCCGCTTGGAGCGATCCGGCGGCGCGGTCATCTGGACGCGCACGGCGATCGACACCGCACTATGGTTCGTATGTCTCGCGAAGCGGAGCGATGAACCGGCTATTGCGGCGCTGCTGGATGCGGTGCGCAAGACGTGGAAGCTGGACGCGTCGGCGTTTGACGAGTCAATCGCCGCCACATCCGCTTAAATCGGCTTCAGCGCGACTGCGTCTGCGGGATCACCTCGGGGGACCAGCCGCCACCGAGCGCCTTGTACAAGTCGACTAAAGCCGCTTGCCGATCACGCAGCGCAGCGACTCGGGCCCGCTCTGCATCAAGCAGGTTGCGCTGGTTATCCAGTACATCGATGAAGCTCGAGTAACCACTTTTGTAGCGCAAATTTGAAAGCCGAACCGCATCCATCAACTGGGTGCGGCGTTGATCCTGTGCGACGAACGCATCGAGTGCGCTGCGGTGGGCGGCGAGCGCATCGTGCGTATCCCGAAAAGCGGCCTGCACCGCTTGCACATACGCGATCTCGGCTTGACTGCGCCGGGCAGTCGCCCCCTCAACCTGTGCGCCGATGCGAGCTGCACCGATGATCGGTTGCAACAGGCTGCCGGCAATCGACCAGACGCGGGCGGGTGCTAAAAACAGATCCGAAAGATCGCTGCTTTCGCCGCCGAAGCGGCCGGTGAGGATCAACGATGGAAAATATTGTGCGCGCGCTTCGTCGATGCGGGCGTTGGCCGCAAGCAGGTTCGCCTCGGCCTGCCGAATATCGGGCCGCCTCGCAAGCAGGTCGGCGGGCAATCCAGCCGGCACTTCGGGGCCCGTTGCAGTCGCCATGAGTTCCTTGCCGCGCGCCACCACAGGCGAATACACATCGCGCGCGCTGCGGCCTGCGAGTACGGCGAGCGCGGCCTCCGACTGTGCGATGGCGCGCTCGAGCGCTGGTATCACGGCGGCGACGCTGGACCGCTCGGCTTCCGACAACCGCAGCTCGTACTCGCCGACCAGCCCGGCGTCGAAGCGCTGCTTTTGCAGCTTGATGTTTTCGGCACGGGTACCGAGTGTTTCGCGCGCGATCGCGAGCTCGGCGTCGAATGAGCGCAGCGCAAAGTATGTCGAAGCGACCTGCGCCGCCAGCGAAGTGCGGACGGTCTCCGCGCTGAACCGGCTGGCGAGCAGCTGCGCTTGCGACGCGTTGCGACCCGAAGCCAAGCGTCCCCAGAGATCAACTTCGTACGCGGCCTGCAGGCCGCCACTGAACGTGTTCGAAATGGCGGGTCCGGGAAAGGCGAATGGAGTCGACAGGCTGCGCCTAGATCGACCGGCGCCGAAGTCTGCATCGAGCGACGGGTATAGGTTCGATCGCGCGAGCCGCAGGTTCGCTCGCGCCTCATCGATGCGTGCAATAGCAAGCCGCAGATCGAGGTTGGCGGCCAGCGCCTCTTCGATCAACGTCGTCAGTTGCGGATCGTCAAACAGCGTCCACCAGCGCTCGATACCGGCGACGTGGGTTGCGGTCGGCGCGGGCAGCTCGACGGTCGGCAAGCGTGTGTCGGTCGCGGCACACGCGGTCAACGCCAAAGCAGCGGCGATGGCGCCGACTCTTGCAAATCGAATCGCACCCATCACTCAGCTCCTTCGTGCGCTTCTTTCAAATCCATCTTCCGTCCTTTGGGTACGTGCACTGAAGAAGCTGCTTCGGCCGCGAGCCGGGCATGCGTCGCAAGGCTCCGTCGCTCGCCTTCGGCAACTTCTTCTCGCAGCTGCTCGGCGGTGCGCGTCTCGCGCAACTTGCGATCGGTGATCAGCTTGAAAAACAGCGGCACGAAGAAAATGGCAAGGAACGTCGCGGCGAGCATGCCGCCCATCACGCCAGTCCCGGCCGAAACGCGTGCCCCTGCACCGGCCCCCGACGAGAACGCCAGCGGCACCACGCCGAGAATGAATGCCATCGACGTCATCACGATCGGACGGAACCGCAAGCGCGCGGCCTCGATTGCAGCGGCCGCGGTCGAATAACCCTCGGCCGCTTTCAGCGATGCATATTCGACAATCAGGATCGCGTTCTTTGCCGCCAGACCGAGCAAGGTGACCAGGCCGATCTGAAAGTACACGTCGTTGGTCAGCCCGCGCAGATAAACAGCGGCGAGTGCACCGAAAGTGCCGAACGGCAATGCCATCAACACTGAAAATGGCAGCGACCATTTTTCGTATTGCGCGGCGAGGATCAGGAACACCATGATCACCGCCAGACCGAGCGCCAGCGTCGACGTGCCCGATGACTGCTGCTCCTGAAACGAGGCGCCGGTAAATTCGACGTCGAACCCCGACGGCAGCACTTCGCGCGCAAGCTGCTGAATGCGCGCAATGGCTTGTCCCGAGCTCACGCCCGGAGCGGCGGTGGCAAACACCTTGACGGCCTGCAGATTGTTGTAACGACTCAACGAGTCGGGCCCGGATGTGTACTCGACACGTGCAACCGACCGCAGCGGTACCATTTCGTTGCGATCGGAGCGCACCCATACCGAGCCGATGTCATCGGGTTTCGTGCGGTACGACGGCTCCGCGCTCATCAGCACCTGCCAAGTCCGCCCGTACTTGTTGAAGTCGTTGACGTAGTAGCTGCCGAGCGTGGCCGACAACGTATTGAAAATCTCATCGACCGAGATGCCGAGCGCCTTCGCCTTCTCGCGATCGACGTCGACGAACAACTGCGGCACGTTGGGTTTCCATAGCGTATTGACCTGCACGAACATTTTTTCCTGCTGCAGACGGCCGAGCAATCCGCCCATTGCCTGCGCCAACGCGTGCGGGCCGCCGTCGCCGCGATTGCGAATAAAAAACTCCGCGCCGCCCGCCGTACCGAGGCCGAAGATCGCCGGCGGTGCAAACGCAAGCGCGAGTCCTTCCTTGATATGGCCGGTTTTCATGAAGAAGTCGCCGACCAGCTGCGGCGTCGTGACGCCCTTGCGCTTCTCCCACGGGATTTGCGTCACGAAGATCGTCGCCGCGTTGTTGCGAAACCCGCCGCCGAGGAAGTCGAATCCGGTAAACGCAACCACATCCTGATTGTTGGCATTGCTTCGAATGCCCTTGACGACTTCGGTCACAACCTTGTCAGTGCGCTGCAGGCTTGCGCCGTCGGGCAGGATCACCGCGGCGATGTAAAAGCCCTGGTCTTCATCCGGCACCAGCGAGCCCGGCGTAATCCGCCACAGTCCCGCGGCCACCAGTACCATCAGCGCGAACAGAACGAGCCCCAGCGCGCTGCGCCGGATCATCCAGACCACGCCCGCCGAGTAGTGCTGCGTGATGCGCTCGAATAACCGGTTGAACGCTTGAAAAAATCGTGGCGGTTCGCGGTGCTGCTGCTTGAGCAGCAGCGCGCACAGCGCAGGTGTCAACGTCAGCGCGATGATTCCCGAAATCGTGACGGCGATCGAGATCGTGATTGCGAATTGTCGGTAGAGCTCGCCGGTCAGTCCGCCGAGAAACGCGATCGGCACGAACACCGACACCAGCACCAGGACGATCGCGATAATCGGACTGGTCACTTCCTTCATTGCGATGATCGCTGCCTCGCGCGCGGGAAGCTTCTCTTCGCGCATGATCCGCTCGACGTTTTCGAGCACGACGATCGCGTCGTCGACCACGATGCCGATCGCGAGCACCATGCCGAACAGCGTCAGCGT
>JBDUCU010000086.1:0-12307 GCA_040003315.1 Burkholderiaceae bacterium
CTTGTCCTGGTGAATCCGATCAAACAGCATTCCGACCAGCTCGATGGTGAGCTTGTCGATCTGCTTGGTCGCCTTCTCGGCGACGTGCGAGCGAAGGTGGGCTTCGTCGCGTTCACTGATCATCGCTGCCGCGGCGCCACTCTTGCCGCTCATCGTTGCCATCGCGTTCAGCCGCTGCACCTCGTTGATCGATGCCAACAGGCCTGGATCGATCGACGCGAACTGCACCGGGGTACCCGGTGCGAGCGGCATCGACGCTGCGCCGGTGATGACAAAGCCCTGAGCCATCCCCGCTCCGGTCACCGCATCGACGCGGTCGAACATCGGAGCTGTCGGTGCTCGGGTTTGCGGCATCGACGGGCCGCGCGCGCCCCCCGGCACGGTCGGCACCTGCATGCGCTGGTACAACGCGCTGAGCAACTGCTCGGCGGTGGCGCCTGTAATTGGTCCGTGAGGCTGGCCGCCCTGCGTCGTACGGCCGGGCGCGCCAATCGTCGTGTTGCGAAATCCCGTGTGCTTGTAGCCCGATGCCTGCGCTCCGCCTTCCTGTACTCCTTTGCCTTCGAGGTCGTTGTTCAGCGCCGTGTACAGCGAAACAAGCGGCTTTAGCAAGCTGACGTCGAATGCTCTAAGCACCGCGTGTCGCTGATCGCCTTTGAAGCCGAGCTTGTCGATGGCTTCGCCCAACGCCCGGCAGAAACGCACCGGATGAAACGGATTTTCGCGATCTCCGAGTCCGGGGATTTGCAGCGCCTTTGCCATTCGCTGGGTCAGCGGCGTAAACGAAGCGTCAGCAGCGTTGCGAATGCGCGACGAGAAGCGATCGATCACCATCGCCTCTTCCATTTCATCGTATTCGACCAACGACAGGCCCGAGGCGCTGCTGCTTCCTGATACTGCGGTCTTTTCCTTGCCGCCGACTGTGAACAGATCGTTAATCGCGACGTCGAGCTGGGTGTCGACTGCAGTGAAAAACGCGTTGGCGAATTCGCGTTGATCGACCAATAATCGCCGCACCGATTTTTTCAGGGTAGTTGACGCCTCATCGTCCGCATCAATTGCCTGAATGGCTTCCCTGGCGGCCTCGTGCAACAGCGGGTCGAGCTGCAGGCGCACGGTCTTGCGCATCTCGCCCATCACGCGGTGAACGGTGGTGCGGCTCGCGCGTACGGCGGTGGTTGAGGGTGCGCTCACAAGTACAGGATTGGAAAAGGCATGACGGCCGGGCCCGAGGGTCGAAAGATTAGCCGATTAAAGCCGACCCGCGGACCGGTAATTGCGCACCATTTACCCGCTTCTCGACCTATCGGACAGACCCAGTCGCGGCTCCATGGGACGATCCGATCCACCAGTTGCGCCAGATCGCCAGTTTCTGGTCGTAGGTTCGGCCTGCGTGAGCCGGACTCGATGACGGCAGGACCGCGACCTCGTAACCCGCCGCGGCAAACTCGGGTGCGTAGCGCCCAGCAGTCTGTCCATTGAAGGCTACCGCCGTTACGGCTGGCGCCAGCCGCCGCAAGAGCGCGAATTGGTTGGCTTTATGGTTGCGTATCGACGCATCGCCACTGCCTTGCCGGTCGCACGCATACAACACATCCCAAATGCCGAGCTGATGCGCGAGCACGCGGGTCAAACGCGTGCTGTACGGCAACGCCTCCAACCGCTCTCCGATCAACGCACCCACCAGCGGCCAGAACTGGTTGCGCGGATGCGCGTAATACTGGCCGGCTGCGAGTGACGCTTCGGACGGAAAACTGCCCAGAATCAGGCGTTGCACATCTCGGTTGATGATCGGCGCAAACCCGCGCAGCGACGGCGCCAGCGGTTCACCTTGCCGCATTCATCAACATCGCATTCAGGCGCTTGACGAATTCGGCAGGATTGTCCAGGCGCCCGCCTTCGGCAAGCACTGCCTGATCCAGCAGCAGCGAGGACCATTCGGCCAATTGCGAGTCGTCGCGACCCACATCCTGGGCGAGTCGCTTCACCAGCGGGTGATGCGGGTTGAGTTCCAAAATCGGCTGCGTCATTGGCGGACTCTGCCCCGCCTCTTTCAGCAGCCGCTGCAAATGCTGGCTCATCGCGTTCTCATCGGCGACCACGCAGGCGGGTGAATCGGTCAGGCGCAAAGTCACGCGCACATCCTTGACGCGCGCACCCAATGCTGCTTTGACTGCTTCAATCAACTCCCGGCTTTGCTCGACCGCCTTGCGCTGCTCCTCTTTCTCGTCGGCGTCGGCCAGGTCTCCAAGATCGAGGTCACCCTTGGCAACCGATGCCAGTGGCTTGCCGTCAAACTCATCGAGAAACGAAAGCATCCACTCATCGACCCTGTCGGTAAGAATCAGCACTTCAACATCTTTCCGCCTGAAGACTTCAAGGTGCGGACTGCTCTTGCCAGCCGCAAGTGAATCGGCGGTCACGTAGTAGATCGATTTTTGCTTGTCCTTCCTCCGACCGACATAGTCGGCCAGCGAAACCGTCGGCTCATCGGCGACTGTCGAAGAAAAGCGCAGCAGCTTGGCGATCCGCTCTCGGTTGGCGAAGTCTTCGCCAACCCCTTCCTTCAGCACCTGGCCGAACTGGCTCCAGAATCCGACGTACTTCTCTTTCTGATTCTCGGCAAGATCTTCGAGCATGCCGAGGACTCTCTTGCTCGACCCCTCTCGGATCGCTTTCACGTCGCGGCTCTGCTGCAGAATCTCGCGCGAGACGTTCAGCGGCAGGTCCGAGGAATCGATCACGCCGCGCACGAATCGCAAGTACGCCGGCATCAGATCGCCAGCATCTTCCATGATGAACACGCGACGGACGTACAACTTCAGTCCGTGCCGCTGCTGCCGATCCCAAAGATCGAACGGCGCGCGCTCGGGAACGTATAGCAACTGGATGTACTCGGTGCGGCCTTCGACGCGGTTGTGTGTCCAAGTCATCGGCTCGCCGAAATCATGCGAAACATGCTTGAAAAACTCGCGATACTGCTGGTCGGTGATGTCCGATTTGGCGCGTGTCCAAAGTGCACTGGCCTGATTGACCGTTTCAAATTCGTCGGTCTGCCGATACTCGCTCTTGTCTTTGTCCCAGATTTCTTTGCGCATCCGGATCGGCAGCGAAATGTGGTCCGAATAGCGCGTGATCACAGATCGCAGATGCGCCGCCGCCAGAAACTCGTCCTCGCTTTCGCGCAGGTGCAGTGTGACGTCAGTCCCGGATTCCTGCCGCTCGGCCGGCTCGATCGAGAACTCGCCGCCGCCGTCGCTTTCCCAACGAATGGCATCGTCGTGGCCCGCCCGGCGCGAAATGACGGTTACGCGGTCAGCGACGATAAAGCTGGAATAAAAGCCGACACCAAACTGGCCGATCAGCTGCGCATCCTTCTGCTGGTCTCCCGACAGCTGCGCGAAGAACTCCCGGGTGCCGGACTTAGCAATCGTTCCGAGGTGCTCGATGGCGTCGGTGCGCGCCATGCCGATGCCGTTGTCCGACACCGTGATCGTGCGCGTGGCTTTGTCCGTCGACACAGTGATCGACAGATCCGAGTGACCTTCGAGCAATTTCGACTCGGACATTGCCTCAAAGCGCAGCCTGTCACACGCGTCCGATGCGTTACTGACCAGCTCGCGTAAGAAAATCTCCTTGTTGCTGTACAGTGAATGAATCATCAGCTGCAGCAGCTGCTTGACCTCGGCCTGAAAGCCAAGCGTTTCCTTGCCCGTGATGTCTTGTGTTTGCATGTTGACTGCGAGACTTATCAAAGGGCGCGATTATCGCGCGGTCGTGAGGTAGGCGCTAAGGCTTCGCCAAAGCAACTCATCGCCATTCTGCCTATATGCGGGTGGCACATAAAAGTTCAACGTGAGCAGCATTGCAGGGCTCGGGTTGCGGATTTCATGCCTGTCGCCACGCTCGATCAGCATCAGCGTCCCGGCTCGAAGTGGATAGGCCGGCCGTCGAGACTTGCAGTTGCGAGATCTTCGACACCGACGGTCGGCGCCAGCGGACCGGTTTGCCCGAGTCGCTTTCGCCGCCGATCTGATAAAACAACAGGCGGCGCTCACCGTCGATGACGCCATAGTCGTGCGGTTCTCCCCAGGCGCGCACGCTGGTCGAGAATGAAGGCAACAAGGCGCCGCTCGGTCATCGCGGTTCGCAGCACTCGATGCAGATTGTCCGCCGTCATCCTATTCGCCGATCTGCTGCAGCAGGTAAAGCCGCTTATAAATGCCGTCGTCGATCGCCATCAATTGGTCGTGCGTGCCCTGCTCGGCAAGCCTGCCGTGGTTCAGGACAAAAATTCGATCAGCCGCACGGATCGTCGAAAGGCGGTGCGCGATCGCAATCACTGTGGTGCGCCCATGCAAGCGCGCCAGCGCCTGCGCGACGATGCGCTCGGTTTCGCTGTCGATGCGCGAGGTCGCTTCGTCCAAGAACAACACGCGCGGCTTCCCGGCCAGCGCGCGCGCGACCGCAATCAGCTGCTTCTGACCCGACGACAACCGAGCACCGCCCTCATTGAGCGGCGTGTCGTAGCCTTGCTCGAGCGCCACGATAAAGTCGTGCGCATCGGCCGCATGCGCCGCCGCCTCGATCTGCTCGGGCGGCATCTGCCGACCCATGTCGATATTGTCGCGCGCACTGGCCGCAAGCAAGAACGGTTCTTGCGGCACCAGCCCGATGTCGGCGCGAAAGTGTTCATCTCCGATCAGATGCAGCGGGATGCCGTCGATTTCGATGCGGCCCGCCTGCGGCGTATAAAAACGCAGCAGCAGCGACAGCAATGTCGTCTTGCCGCTGCCGGTGTGGCCGACGATGCCGACGAAGTGCCCTGGTGGCACGTCGATGCTGACGTCGTGCAGCACCGGAACCTGAGGGTCGTAGCCGAAGCTCACGTCGGCGAGGCGCACATGACCGCGTGTGACCCGGCGCTCGTGCAGCACGCGATGCGATTCGCCTTCGTTCAGCAGCGTATTGACACGGGTCGCTGCAACCAGCGCCTGCTGCAGCAGCGAAAACTGCATCGTTATCTGGATCAGCGGTTCGACGACCCGGGCAACGTAGCTGATGAATGCATACAACAGCCCGATTTCGACTGCACCCATTGGGCGCGATCCGAACACCATGATGATGGCGACGATCAGCAATATATTTAGCATGTCGAGCGCAGGTCGCAACAACCATGCGTTCGCCCTGACTTCGCCAAGCCGTGCTTGGTAATGCTCGCGGTTGGTGCGAGCGAACCGGGCCGCGAAGCGCTGCGCCGCGCCGGTGGCCTGCAGCACGCTCATCCCCGAAATGCTTTCGGCCATCTGCGCGTTGATGTCGCTGCGCAGCTCGCGCGAGCGCGTCACCGCGTAGGACGACAGCCGCTGGTAGCCGACGACAATCGCCACGGTGGCCGGGACGAGTGTCAGCACAATCAACATCAGGCGCCAGTCGAGCCAGGCCATTGCCGCGACTGCGCCGACCAGCACCGTCACACCCTGCAGCATTTCAAAAAGTACCTGCACGTACAGCTGGCGGATCTGCTCGGTGTCGTTGGTAATGCGGCTGACCAGCTGCCCGGTGATCGCCTTGTCGAAAAAAGCCATCGGCAAACGCAGCACGTGGCTGTAGACGCTTTCCCGCAAACGTCGTACCGAACGCATCGCGAGCCCGGCCAGGCGAACCAGCTGAAAGTAGCGCAGCACGCTGGCGAGGCAGCCGGTGATCACGATGCCCGCCATCAGCAGAGCAATCGGCAGCCAGTCAAGCCGGCGCGGCAGCAGGTATTCGTCGATGAACTGCTTGCCGAAGATCGGGCCCAGCGCTTCGAGCCCGCCGGCGGCCAGCAGCCAGACGCTCGCCCACAGCAGCTGGTTACGATCAGGCCGCGCCGCGTGCCATAACAGTGCAAACGCTTGTCTGCGTTCGTGGCGTCGCACCGGGCGCAGGTCCGGATGGGCGATTGCAGTCGCTGCCACTAAGCCGCCTCCAGACTCGCTTCGAGCTGCTGGTAGCGCCACTGCGCGGCGTACCAACCGTCAATCTGCAGCAGCTGGTCGTGCGAACCGCGCTCGACAATGCGCCCCGCCTTTAGCACGACGATCAAGTCGGCATCGGCAACCGCAGACAATCGATGGCTGAGAATGATGGCGATGCGTCGCTGCCGTCCTTGCAGCTCAATGCGCAGATGCGACAGGATCTGTGTCTCGGTGCCTGTGTCGACCGCCGATAGCGCATCGTCAAGCAGCAACAGAGGCTTATCGGTCAGCAGCGCGCGGGCAATCGCCACGCGTTGTCGCTGCCCGCCCGATAGCGTAATGCCGCGCTCTCCGACCATCGTCTCGTAGCCATGCGGAAAACGCGCGATATCCTCATGCAGCGCTGCCAGCTCCGCCGCGTACTCGACTTCTGCGCGGGTGGCATCGCTGCGAGCCAGCGCGATGTTGTCCGCGAGCGTGGCCGAAAACAGGAATGGTTCCTGCGGTACCCAGCTGAGGGCGCTGCGCAGCGTCTCGAGCGCATAGGTGTCGATCGCATGGTCGCCCCACACGATGCGTCCGCTATCGGGTGCGTAGTGCCGCAACAGCAGCGCAAGCAGCGTCGATTTGCCGGCGCCGGTGGGTCCGACGACGCCGAGTGTCTGGCCTTGGCGCAGCTCGAATGAAACATCTTCTACAGCGTTCGCCGCCGGCGATCGATAGCTGAAGCTCACTCGCTCGAATCTGAGAACGCCGCCGGGCGTTTGGGTAATCGCGCCCCGATCCGAAACCGACAACGGCTCGATCAGCGTGGGCTGCAAGCGAGCCCAGCCGGCCTTCCCGCGCTCCAGCAGCGACAGCACCCAGCCGGCGGCGAACATCGGCCAGATCAGCTGCGAAAGGTACATCGCGAAGCTGGTCAGTTCGCCGACTGTCAGCTGCTGTTGCCAGACAAGATAACCGCCGACGCCGAGTGTCAGTGCGGTTGCTGCCGTCAGCGTCAATCCAACGGCGGGCTCGTAAGCGGCCTCCCACTTCAGCGCATTGAAGTTGGCATTTGCGGCTGCGCCAGCGCGCTGCGCGAACTCGGTGCCGGCGTGCCCCTCAAGACCCAGCGCCCGCAAAGTGCGCACACCTCCAATCGTTTCCTGCACGTGATCGTTCAGATTCGAAAAGCGATCGAGCGAGTCCCGCCACGCGTTGTGTACGCGCCGCGAGATCGCCCAGAACGCGATCGCCATTAGCGGAAAAGGAAGCAACGCGATGATGGCCAGCCGCCAATCGATGCCGATTGCCATCATCGCAATCACCAGAATCAACGTCAGCGTGCCATCGAACCCGGCGAGGAACGCTTCGCCGGCCGCCATCTCGATCGAATCGACATCGTTGGTAGCGCGCGCCATCAGGTCGCCGGTGCGGCTGCGGTTGAAAAAGGGCGGGCCTTGCAGCGCCAGGCGATCGTAAAGTCGCGTGCGCAGTTCGACGCCGAGCTGATAGGCCGCCGAAAACAGCTGCAGCCGCCAGCCGACGCGCAGCAGGTAAATGACCCCGCCGATTGCCACCAGCAACAGCATCTGCCGCACCAACGCATTGCCGCTCAACGTGCCAGCGGCGAGTCCATCGACCGCCTGACCGACGATACGAGGCACCCACACAGTCAGTACGGCGATGCCAATCAGCATCAATCCCGATGCAACGTAAGCGCGCCAATGACGCACAACGAACGCGCCGATCAGTTGATAGAGCGACATCACAACAGAGCCTGGAGCCGGCAGCGAGCCGGGCACTACAGCGCCGCGCGACCGATCGTGGCAATCGCGATGGTGATGATCCCAAGGACGAGGTTGATCGATACCAGCTTACGAACCATATCCAGGTTGGCAGCCGCATTCGCCCAGTTATTCGCGGCGACCGCTGCTCGCATGCGCTTGAAAGGCGCCAGCCGGATGTGCAGATAAAGCGCCATCATCAATAGCCCGACTGCGAGCATCAGGTGCACCGACAGGTGCGCGTTCTTGAAGCCACCGCTGCTGAAGATCATCGCCAGACCGCTCGCCAGTATCACGAGCGCGGCCAGGGCGGCCCACGCCATGAAACGACCCAGTATCGACGAAAGCAGCGTCAATCGCGTCGACGGCTCCTGCAGGCGCGCAGCGGCCGGCCGCACCGCAAAATGCACAACGAACATGCCGCCGACCCATACGACAACGCCAACGACATGCAGAAACAGCAGTGTGGTGTAGAGGATCCTCATTTCGTGATCGATTCCGGATTCAGTACTCGTGGCGTGAGTGCATCGACAGGTGCCGAGTGTATTCGACCGTTCACCGCGGTGTTGCGACTGCCGCAGCGATCTTATGCGCTGTTGTTCACCGGTTTGCGCAGGCTGAATGGAGGCTTGAGCTTGCCATCGACCAACTTCCCTTTGCGTGAACGATGGCCGCGCTGCGCGACCAGCGCCGCACCGGCCACTGTGATTTCAACCGGTTTACCCGCGCTGCCGCGTGTAGCGGTGACGATCACGCTGTCTGAAATCGGGACCGCACACAGCAGCCTTTCTCCTTCGTCCAGGTCCATTAAGGTCACGCCGCGCCCGCCGCTCGGCAGCGATTTAAGCTCGGCCGCTTCGAAAACCAGCACGCGGCCGCGCTCTGACAGGCACGCGATCCAGCGATCGGCCAACGCGTCAGCTGATTGCGGACGCAGCACCTCGGCGGCAGGGTCGACATTGACGAATTGTTTGCCTGCGCGCTGGCGGGATACCATATCGCCGAGCGACGCGGCAAAACCGAAGCCGTTGCTGGTAGCCAGCAGTATCGGCTGCGCTGGCGCACCCGCCGCGTATCCAACGAGCCGCGTTTCCGGCGCGAGGTCAATCAACGATGTCGCCGGCGCACCATCACCGCGCGCTGACGGCAGCTGCGCTACCGCCACGGTATAGACACGGCCGTTACTGCCGATCGCGACCAGCGCATCGACGGTGCGGCACTCGAACGCGGCGTGTAACTCATCACCGGTCTTGAAGGCGAACTGAGACGGATCATGTCCATGGCCGGCGCGCGCGCGCACGAAGCCCTTCTCCGAAACGATCACCGTTACCGGCTCGTCGGGTATCCGAGTCTCGATCGACGCGCGCTCCGCGGTTTCGATCAGCGTGCGGCGCGGGTCCTTATCGCCGAACTTTTTCGCGTCATCCTCGATTTCCTTGCCCACCAGCTTGCGCAGAGCGGCATCCGATCCGAGCAGCTTGCCAAGAGCACTGTGTTCTTTGCGCAGATCGGCAAGCTCCTGTTCGATGCGAAATCCTTCCAGACGAGCCAATTGACGTAGCCTCAGCTCGAGAATGTCGTCGGCCTGGCGTTCCGACAGCTTGAAGGCTCGCATCAGCTCCGGCTTAGGCTCGTCCGAATTGCGAATCAGCTTGATCACCCTGTCGATCGAGAGCAGAACCAGCTCGCGCCCTTCGAGGATGTGGATGCGATCGTCGACCCGTTGCAGCCGGTGCTCGGTTCGCCGCCGCACGGTGGCGATGCGAAACTCGATCCATTCGAGCAGCACCGCGACCAGCGGCTTGCAGCGCGGACGGCCGTCGCCACCGATCATTACCAGGTTGAGCGGCGCACTACCCTCCATGCTGGTGTGCGCCAGCAGTGCGCGCGTCAGCTCATCGCGATCGATTTTGGAGGTCCTCGGCTCAAACACCAGCCGCACCGCTGCGTCCTTCCCGGACTCATCACGGACCGCATCGAGCAGCAGCAGCATCATTTGCCGCGTCTGCTGCTGATCGGCAGTTAATGCTTTCTTGCCGGCGCGTATCTTGGGATTGGTCAGTTCCTCGATTTCTTCAAGCACGCGCTGCGCCGACGCGCCGGGCGGCAGCTCGGTCGCGACCAGTTGCCACTGACCGCGCGCCAGCTCTTCGAACTCGAAGCGTGCGCGCACCTTGACGCTGCCGCGACCGCTTGCGTACACATCGCGGATGTCGCTGCGCGTCGAGATGATCTGGCCACCGCCGGGATAGTCCGGGCCCGGCATCTCGCGCAGCACTTCGTCGAGCTTCGCTTGCGGGTTTCGCAACAGCACCAGGGTGGCCGCCGCCACTTCGCGCAGATGGTGCGATGGAATCTCGGTCGCCATGCCGACCGCAATGCCAGAGGCGCCGTTTAACAACACGAATGGAAGCCGTGCCGGCAACAGGCGCGGCTCCTGAGTCGAGCCATCGTAATTCGGCATGAAATCGACGGTGCCCTCGTCGATCTCGTCGAGCAACAGGCGCGCGATCGCGGTCAAGCGCGCTTCGGTGTAGCGCATCGCCGCCGCGCCATCGCCGTCGCGACTGCCGAAGTTGCCCTGACCATCGATCAGCGGATAGCGCAACGAAAAATCCTGCGCCATGCGCACCATTGCGTCGTACGCCGCCTGGTCACCATGCGGGTGATAGCGGCCAAGCACGTCGCCCACAACCCGCGCCGACTTCACCGGCCGCGCGCCTGAAGCGAGTCCCATGGCGTTCATCGCGTACAGAATCCGGCGTTGCACCGGCTTCTGCCCGTCCGACCCGTCCGGCAACGCGCGACCTTTTACAACCGAGATCGCGTAGTCCAGATAAGCCTGCTGCGCAAAGTGCGCCAACGTCAGCGAATCATCGCCGTCGCCGCGATTCATCGAGGAGGGAAAGAGAGTTTGCTGTTCAGCCATTGGAAGCAGCGCTGGGAAGACGCGCCGCGAATTCTACTGGCCGCTTATGTGATCAGCGCGTACCGTTGGCAGACATCATTCGATATGCGCAGCCGCCGGTGCTACAGCTGCGCCCGACCACGCCCCGCACAACGGGTGTGCTTCTTGTGCACTAAGACGCGTCAGAAAAAACCCAGCCGCCGGCGCGTTGTTTAGCGCGATACATGGCAGCGTCTGCGTTCTCTATCAACTGCTCTCCGCTGCTGCCATTGTCAGGATAGAGCGCGATCCCGATACTCGATTTGACGACAAGTTGCTGGTCACCGAAGACAATGGGCTGAGCAATGCTCTTTGAAACGGCGGCGGCGACTCGCTCGATGTTCGCGCTCCCTTTCGGATTGACCAGCAGGTACAAAAACTCATCGCCCCCATTGCGGCACACCGTGTCTTCGCCGCGGTGGTGCTGAGTCAAACGGTTTGCTACTTCCTTCAAGACGTGGTCACCTACGGCATGCCCATGCGTGTCATTAATGGCCTTGAAGCAATCCAGGTCGAGAAACATGATCGCCAGCGTCCAGTTGTGACGCTTGGCGAGGGCAATTGCCTGCACCAGCCGATCGTCGAACAAGTCACGGTTTGGTAAACCCGTCTTCGCGTCATGTAACGCCTGGACCCGCGCCTTTGTCTCCCCTGCCTGGGTTGCCGTCAGCGCAGCCTCGGTAGCTGCCAAAGCTTCTTGGGCCTTGGTCAGAGCGACCTCGGTATGTCGCAAGTCTTCGATGCCTTGTGCCAAGGTTTCGTTGACTTCCCGCAGGTCGGCAGCGACCTCCTTTACTTTGCCCTCCACGCGTTGCGTGTCCGTAAACACTTTTTGTGCCGAAACCGCGGTCGCGCCCTCGGCCATTTCCTTCTTAGTGGTGTTCTTGACCGAGCCAAGATCCTCCGCAGCCTGCTCTACCTTTTCTTTCACTTCCTTGTTTTGATCCAAAGCCGCTGCCAACGGAACGGGCGCGTCGGCGCGCTCTGGCTTCTTCTGTCGATTCGAGGTCATAGAGTGCCGTTCGCTCAATGCATCAGGCTGCGCTCGCGCCCAACCCCACGCCGGTCAATGAACATCTGCACGAAATCCTCGACGTTCATCGGCCGGGCGAACAGATAACCCTGGGCTGAATCGCACCCCAAATGCTGCATCCACGTCTGTTGCGCCTGCGTTTCGATGCCTTCCGCCGTGATGTTGATGCCGAGCGAGCGCGCCATGTCGATCACCGCCTTGACGATCGTCAGCGTGCGCGCATCGCGCATGCACTCGACCGTGAAGCTGCGGTCGATCTTCAGCCGGTGGATCGGCAGATCGCGCAGATGCGCCAGGCTCGAGAAGCCAACACCGAAGTCATCGAGCGCGATCCGAACGCCGGCGTTGCGCATGCGCACCAGGTTCTCGCGCGACACGGCCGACGTGTCGAGCAGGCCGGTTTCGGTGACTTCGACTTCGATACTGTCGGGAGCGACGTCGTATTCCTTCAGGATGCTGATCAAGCGTTCAACGCAGTTCAGTTGCCGCAGTTGCACACCGGCCATGTTGATCGACAGCGGCGGGATATCGAGCGCTCGCATGCGCCAGTCGCGCCGCGCGCGGCAGGCTTCGTGCAGCACCCATTCGCCGAGCGCCA
>JBDUCU010000209.1:0-3626 GCA_040003315.1 Burkholderiaceae bacterium
TTCGGCATGGCGCTCGGCGGCTGGGTGTCGGGCAAGGTGTTCGACCTCACCGGCTCGTATCACGCGGCATTCGTCAACGGGATCGGCTGGAATCTGCTGAACCTGACGATCGCGCTGGTTCTGCTCCATCGGGCGCGCGGCCGAGGCGCCGGCGCGGCGGGCGCACCGGCCGCCATCAGCGGGTGATCGGAGGATCCGGATGAAGCTCACGGACGTCCTCGGGCGCTACGGCGTCCTTTACGGGCTGCCTCATTTTCCCCAGCGCAGCGCCAGCGGATTCACTTCGGCCGCGAGCTCCAGCAGGCCCGCGCGTGTCGCGGGATGCAGCGGTTCGAGTGGATGGCGCACAGCATCGCTTCGAATGACTCCGCCGGCCGCCATCACGGCCTTGGTCGCCCGCAAACCGCATTGGCGGTTCTCGAAATTGATCAGTGGCAGGATGCGCGCGTACGCGGCGGCGGCTTCGTTGCGGCGGCCCGCGCGATAATGGGTGAGCACCGGCCTGATCAGGTCGGGCAGCAGGGCGCTCGGCATCGTGCCGGTCGCTCCTGCGTCGAGGTCCGCCAGAAGCGTGATCGATTCCTCACCATCGAACGGGCCCTCAATCGCGTCAGCGCCCGCCTCGATCAAGCCCCGCAGCTTGGCGGCCGCCCCGGGCACCTCGACCTTGAAGTAGCGCACGGCGGGAACCTCGCGCGCGAGCCGGACCAGAAACGGCACCGACAGGTTGACGCCGCTGAGCGGGGCGTCCTGGATCATCAGTGGAAGCGATGCGGCTTCGGCGACGCGCCCGAAGTGCTGCAGCATCGCGTTTTCGTCGGCGCGAAGGCCACTGCCGTGGTAGGGCGGCATCAGCATCAGCATCGCGGCACCCGCCGATGCGGCGGCGCGCGCGCGGGCGGCCGCGATGCGGGTGCTGAAATGACTGCAGGTCACGATCACCGGCACGCGAGCGCGCACCTGCGTCAGACACACTTCGAGCAGCGTGTCGCGCTCGCCGTCGGAAAGCAAAAACTGTTCGGAATAATTGGCAAGGATGCAGATGCCGTCGACGCCCTGGTCGATCATGCAATCGAGTACGCGACGCTGTCCGTCGAGATCGAGTTCGCCCTCGGCGGTAAACGGCGTCGGCGCAATCGGAAAGACGCCGCTAAGAGGTTTCGCAACGGGCATGTCGACGCCTCGCCGGTGAGGTTGACGGCGATTGTAACGGACTCGGTAGCCTTCGTCGGGGGCGGGCCGGCTGCGCGACCCGGGCGTTTCAGTGCTTCGCTTGAACGAGGACGTCGAGCGCAGCGTCGACCGCTACCGGATCATCGCGGCGAGCGAGGCGAAGAAGGATGACGTCCACCGCAGCGACGAGGAGGGCAGCGTCGACATTGTGAAACTCGAGACGCAGATCCAAAGCGCGATCGTCGCCTTTCACCGCGGTGACTTTTGCGTGCTGCTCGATCAGCCTCGTCAGGCCAGGGGCCTGGCGACGATGCGCCGCCGCATCGCAAGCAGCGCGACCAGCGCGGCACCGATCAGCTGCAGCGGTGCCGGCTCCGGGACCTGGCGCAGCGGCAGCGTGCCGTAGACGAAGTCCTGGTTGTTGGCGTTGCTCAGCAGATGAATCTCATAGGTGCCTGTGGATGGAAGCCCCGCGATAAGTGCGTTGGCCGCGGCGACTGTCGTCGTGTAGCCGTGATCGTTTGTCACATAAAAGCTGCCTTGAGTACCGCCCGGGCTCAGGCTGACGGGCGTGGTCTCTTCCAGGATCTCCCACACCGCCAACTGGAATGCCGCCGAGTTCAGCGTAGTCAGTGTCGCTGTGGCAAACGCCTCGGTGAAGAGTTCGCTCAGCGTCGTATATTGGCCTCCGCTCAGCACGGAATCGTCGTAGGTATAGCCGCTTCCTCCGAAGCCGAACGACTGCGTCAATTCGAAACAGAAAAAGGTGATCGGGGGCCCACCGTCGATGGTCCCGGTAAAGCCGCCGGTCGACAAGGCGCTCGGATCAACGACCGTCGGGACACTGACGTTAAACGGCTCCGAACCGTTGGCAAAACCGGTCGGGACGAGCGTGACAGTGGTTGCGAGCACAGACGGTCCGCTGCAAAGCGCAACCACCGCACTGAGCGCCAGCACGAAACGGCGCGCGAAAGATTGGATATTCATTGCCCTCCCCAGGCGAAATTGAAGCTGCAACGCATTTACTTTGCGCAGCAACATGCGACGCTAAGGGCAGAAGCAATTCCCATGCCGTACCGCGCTCAATATTAAATTCAATAAAATCATTAGGTTGTCGATAGACTTCACTACTACAGTCGGTGTCATACATCAGTTGTAAATAAAAGCGACAGCGGTTTTCTCGGGCGTCTCGGTACGAATCGGCGGCCGCGCAAAACAAAGCGGCGCCCGGAGGCGCCGCCGTAACATCGAAGTCGGATTTCTTCTTAGGCGCGCTTGCCTAGACGACCGCGAACCCAACCGGCCCCGAGCATTCCGATTGCCATCAGCAACAGCGTACCGGGTTCCGGCACTATGAGCGTTCGGCCCTGGATAAAGGTATCGGACACACTCAGCAGTGTGCTGTTCGAGTTCACGGTGAAGATCTCGTGGACGGTCAACGATGGCGCGTTAAGGCCATGTTTTTCCGACGCGAGGTTTTCCACGCCATTCGACACGGTCAGAAGGAAGGGGCCACCCGCATCGCCGATCACTGCCTTCCTAAGGCTCGAACCCCCGCCAGGATTGTCGGCACCGGCGAACATGTCGCTGAGGTGGAACAACAGCGGGTCGATGACGCTGATCGTGTAGTTCAGGTCCCACGCACCTGCAGCGGTCGAGTTGTCAAACCCGATGATCTGCATCGAGTACACGTCGCCGATGAACGCGAAAATAATCTGGGTCCCAGGCAAAAGGGTGGCGCTGGTGCTATTCAGGTCCCAGTTCTTGTCTCCGATATTGCACCCGCCATCCGCGGCTGCCCAGTCGCCAATCGTCACTATGTCGACGCATAACGGCACAGCACGCGCACCAGCCGCGCCCAAGGCCAACGCGCATCCAGCGATGGCTGCTACCAGTACGCTTCTCATCGTCTTCATTTTCGCTTCCTCTCTCGGGCAAATCACAGTGTGCACCACAAGTAGCAGCAACTGTGCCGAGAATAATATTTATCGCTAGAACAATAACTTACGGAATATCTCATTTTCTGCTCAACGCGGCATGTAAAGTTTGCTGACACCGAGTCATCGGGAAACAGGTCGTCTCTCAGCGGACGCTCCTGGCGATGTGGATCTTCCGAGCCTCGCGCCTCCTCGCCGATGAAGGCTCTCGCAATTGTCATTCTGATGGCATCCACAGGCGGGCTCGGCGCCAAGCGTGCGCGGCGATTATTGAAATTCTTGCAGATCGGCACGAACTCTCGCTCGCGGGCTGTTTCATACAGTCTGTGCGCAACTAGGTGCGTTGCAACAAAGTGTAATTTCGTCGCGCCACAGAAAAGCGTGTCACAGCAGCGGAGAACGACCATTCGTCGGGTCCGCCATCCAATCCTGCACAACCTGTTCATGAGAACGCCATAATCTTGATTCATTCGAGCACCGCGGTAGCTCTGCCGCCGGCGCAATGTTATGATCGAT
>JBDUCU010000087.1:0-12238 GCA_040003315.1 Burkholderiaceae bacterium
GCCCCGCATCGCGGGGCGTTTTATTGTCCGGTTAGTTCCGCTTGGCTGGCCAAGGCTAATGGTCGAGAACCGACTATTGGAATATGTCAATCACTGAGCCGCCGCCGACGATATCCAAGTCGTGCAACGAAAGCTCGATCTCAACCGTTTGGTCGACAACAAGTTGCTCTTCAACGATTGTAATTTCGGTGGTGGTATTCATAACAGTTCTCCGTTGGAAGTTGTTTTAGTGACCGCCTCTGCCGCACTGCGCCGGAAGCTCGGACAGAGCATGGACCAGTTGAGACGGGAACTGAATCCCGTATCCAACTGACTGTTGCGACGGCGAAGAACATCGCAAACTCTCAGCTTACGAAAGTGGCTGACATGGTGGAAAGCGCGCAGGACCAACTGTTGCACCTTGAGGCGGAGCTCAAGGGAAATCTAATATCGCCCCGCGCCGACACGGCAGTCTTTCTTGAAGGCGCGCTCGCGCGGCTCCGTGACATTCCATTCTCCACTGACCCTGCAAGGCGGGTCGAGTGTTTGTTGAATATCGCCCAGCAGTTCTATCACCAAGGTCAGGGCGCGTTTCGGGCAGTTGAACCGGCAGCAGTGGCTGTAATGGTTGCCAATGATCTGGGCAACGCCGCATTGCTTCGAAAGGCACTCACCTTTCAGGGAATCATTCTGTCGCAAACCAATAACCCAGGCGACGCATTGCTTTCTCTGTCGGAAGCGCTGCGGCTCTCGGAAGAGCTGCAAGACGACACTGCAATTGCCACGGTCTGGAATGGTTTGGGAACCGCGTTTTACGCAGCGGCGATGTATCTGGACGCGCTCGAATGCCTTGACAGAGCCGCTGTATTAGCGTCAAGCCCTGCGTTACGAAATGTTCGTTCCGCCGCTCTGGCGAATGCTGCCCTGTGCTGCTTGCATACGCATGCATATGAGGAAGGAATCGACAAGATTCGAATGGCGATCTCCTTAATGCCTAACCCTGATTCACCATCGCAGCTATTAGCTCGAGTGTTTGCCGAAGGCACATTTACCCGCCTTTTGCTTGCAACGGGCCGGGTGCAGGAAGCATCGGCCCGGGCGGCACTCGCGAAAGAATTTGCGTCATTGGCCAAATCGGTGCGATCCGACGTCTCAGCCGCGTGCTCGGAAGCGCTTGTCGAAGTTTTTTCGGGCCTGGCCGATGTCGGCTTATCGCGCGGAATGGCCGCCCTTGAGAAAGCGCGAGAGGTCAAGCCGATGTTGCGCGAGACGTTGCTTGCGATGGTGCAGGCACATGAAAAGGCTGGACGCCCCGAACGGGCACTCGCTCTGCATCGCGAACTGACTCTGCATATCCGAAAAGCACAGCACGAAAATATTGTTCGGCATCAAGAGCTGCATCTAAAGCAGCTCGAATCTGCCGACAATTCTCAATTTCCGCCGCACTTCTTAGAGGAAAAGGACGCCGAGCTGACTCAAAAGATCGCCGCCCAAACCGTAGGCGCCAGGCAGGGCCGGTTGCTCGAGCAGATGGCCTTCACGGCAGAGATGCGCGACGATCCAACAGGGGAGCACTGCTACCGGGTGGCACGACTGGCGGCACTGCTGGCCGAAGCGCACGGCGGGTCACCTGAGACTTGCGCAACGATCGAGCTCGCTGCGCGGCTGCACGATATCGGCAAGGTCGGGATTCCCGACACGCTGATGCAAAAGCCCTCGCTGCTTTCGGATGGCGAGCGTCAAATTTTGGAAACGCACGCCAAGACCGGCGCAGAGCTACTGTCGCGGACGAAGGTGTCTTACGGCGGCATCGCAGAGGACATCGCCCGGCATCATCATGAGCGCTGGGATGGCCACGGCTATTCGGACGGTATTTCCGGGTCGGCAATCCCGCTGCCTGCGCGCATCGTCGCCGTGTGTGACGTCTACGACGCTATGACGCACGACAAGGCGTATCGCCGTGCGCTGTCGAGCGAGGAGGCGATTGCCGAAATGGCGCGCGGCCGTGGCTTGCAGTTCGATCCGAAATTGATCGACCTCTTCGGCCCGTTAATCGCGCGCCTGCGAGCGCAGCACAAGGACCTGGATGCGTACCTCGGCGCAGCGGCACGCCAAACCGCGCTAACTGTTGCGCGGCAGAAGATCGCCGAGTCGCTGGCCAGGCCGATCGGAAGTGTTGAGCCGGGGGTGCTTGGGACGCCCACGTCCGAAAACGTCAAATACGGCTAGCGTTGGTGCGCGGCCCGGCACCTTGCCGCCGCACAAATCCTATAAAAATCCCGCCTCAGGCAACTGCCGTCGCTCGGCCAGAACATCGAGAATCAATCCGAACGTCGCCTCTGTCAGCGGCTTGCGCAACACTGGCACTTGCTCCGAGATCTTCAAAAGATTCGGATTGCGCGCATGCCCGGTGACGACGATCACCTTCAATCCATCGCCGCCCCAGCGTCGGCGGATCACATCGAGATAGGTGGTGCAGTCGCTGTTCTTCAGCTGATAGTCGAGCAGCACGAGGTCGGGCATGCGTTTCATCTCGACCACGCCATTGAGCCATGCCATCGGTTCATGGTGCGCGAAGACTTCGACGCCCAGGCTGCCGAACAGGCGCTCGGTTGTACGCAGCAGACTGACATCGTCGTCGAGGATCGCGACCAGCTTGTTCTTTGCCAGTCTTGCGGTTTCCATGTCGCGCAACCGCGGGCGTGGTGCCACGCGTGTGACCGGACCCGGTAGACGAACGCGAAACAACGTTCCGCGGCGCGGCTCTGAGACGCAGGTGACCGTGCCACCCATGCGCTCCGTGTACAGACGCACGTTGTAGAGGCCGAGACCGGAGCGGGCTGCCGAGTAGCCGATTGGTGTCAGCGAAGGCGCTTCGATCGGTTCAAAGATGCGCGCCACGGCTTCGGGCTTGATACCGCGGCCGTTGTCGCGCACCTCGAAGGCAATATCGTCTCCGGCGGGGCGTGCGCCGATCAGAATATTCTTGCCATTCGAGTGCCATATCGCATTGGCGATCAGATTATTCAGGATGCGGTCGACCCAGCGTTCGTCGGCGATAAACGCCATTCTCGATTGCGCGCCGCGCAACGATATATCGAGGTCCTTGGCGAGCGTCATGTTGCTCTTGCACGCACGCTCGATGATCTCATCGGCGTTGATCGAGCGCGGAGTAGGGCGTGTGTCGTCGAGTTCGAGCCGGATCGCGTCGATCAAGTCCTGCTGCAGGTCGGTGATCTGGCGTACCGCCGCCTGCACGGCCACGAGTTCAGCTTTCACCGATGGCAGCGTGGTCTGCAGCGACCGGACAGTTCCCGCTGCATCAAGATCGTTGATCAGGATCCGCAGATTGCGCAGGCTCATCGCAAGCGTCGTCTGCGGTTGTCGGCCATCGTGGTCCAGCGCAACCACGACGCGCACGCGCTCTTCGGGCGTCATCGTGCCGGTCAGGCGCGACTTCGGACGAAAGATCGGATCGTTCATGCGCGCGTGCGTGCAGCAAGCAGGCCGAGGTCGCGCGCTCGCCCAGCAGCCTGGACCCGCGTTCTGACACCGAGCTTCTTGTAGATCGCGCGCAGGTGCGTCTTGAAGGTGCTTTCGCTGACGCCCAGCATGTCAGCCAGTTGTTTGTTCACCTTGCCCGACGCGAGCGCCTTGATGACTTCAGCTTCGCGATCGGTCAGTCGGCTGCGGTGAATCGGCGGCGCTGGCTCCGTAGCCTCGGGCGGAAAGTAGAAACCGTAGTCGAGCACCTTGCGCAAGCTTTCGGTGAATCGTTCGATGTCGGTGCTTTTCGTCAAATATCCGCGCGCACCCTGGGCGAAGGCGTCGCGCATCACGTGCGGATCGGTTTCCGCGCTGACGATCGCGATCGCGGCATTCGGAGCCAGCCGATGCAGACGGTTCAGGCCCGAAAGCCCATCGGTATCGGGCAGCCTCAGGTCCAGCAGAATCACATCCGGTGCCTGCCAATCCGCAAGCGCGTGTTCGGCCTCGTCGATCGAACCCGCAATGCGAGTCTCAGCCAAAGGCCGGAGCGTGCGCACCTCGTTGGCGGTGGCGCGCGCCACGAGCGGGTGATCATCGACGATGAGTACGCGTGTCATTGCACGAAACCGTGGCAAATCCTGAGGGCTCAATCAAAGAAGCTCTCGAAACATCGCTGTTTCAGCAGCAAAAGTAAACGAGCCCGGCACCAAGTGATCTCGTCCGATCGGACGATAGACGGTGACTCATCGGACGATTTGCTTGCCGACATAGAGCGCGGACGATCCAACTTGTGTATCGACATTGCAGTAAGAGCGGGCCCTAGTGCCGGTTCAAGGCAAGCGGGAGGTCGAATGATCATCGTCTTTGACACCAGCGTCCAGCGGACGATTTGATGCCTCAGATGGGCAATCCAGAACTCGTTTTGGCGCCTTTAAGCGATAAGTCGACGGTTCACCTGACGCCGCGCGAGGTTGAAGTGGCGAGGTTTCTGGCTTACGGGGCGTCGAACAAGCAGATTGCGCAGAAACTCGACGTTAGCGACTTCACTGTGCGAGACCACGTTTCTTGTCTGCTCAAGAAATTCGAGGTCGATTCGCGCGCGCGCCTCGCGGTCGTGCTTTCTTCGGGTTTTGTAGTAGGGCAAGTCTTTCTGTCCAAATAATCACCCGCCCCCTACATCTGTCGGGATTGTTCAGTGTGCGATCGCAAAGTAGCTTTCGCATCAAAGCTCGTTCGTTGTTGAGGGAAAACAAGTGCACGACTTATTCCGTCGCGAAGCGTTAGACGCGAAGAGCAACGCGTTCCTTGGCACTACCGTTTTGCGTCCGCCGTTCTCGTTTTCGGCATGGGCGGCGATTAGCGCGCTGCTGGTATCGGCCTTGATCGCATTCCTGATCTTCGGCGAATACACCAAACGCACGCGCGTCATCGGCATCACCGCACCAGACTCAGGCGTGATCAAGCTGATGGCGCCGCAGGCGGGGATCGTGATCGAACGCAGCGTCAAGGAAGGTCAGTTCGTCAAAGCGGGCGAAACTTTGTTTGTTCTTTCGGCTGAGCGGATGACCGCGTCTTTGAACGGGGTCGCCGGCGCGCAAAGCGCGATGCTCGATCAACTTCGATTACGACGCGAGAGCCTGCGCGACGAGCTCACGCGGCAACGAACATTGATCGAACAGCAGTCGTCGCAGATGGCGCGTCGGCTCGCCGATCTCCGGATCGAAGCCGAACAGTCACAGCGCGAGATCGCAACTTTGCAGGCGCGCACTGCATCGAGCGAAACGCAGACGCGAAGGTTAGAAGACCTGGCGCGTCAAGGCTTCATGAGTGAACTGGCCGTGCAACAGAAGCGCGAAGAAGCCCTCGATCAGCAGGCTCGTCTACAGGCGCTGCAGCGCAATCGCTTTGCGCTCGAACGCGAAGCAGCGAGCCTCGCGGCCGATCTGCGTCAGCTGCCCTTACGCGGCGATCAGCAAGCCGCCGAGATCAGCCGCAGCATGGCATCGATCGAGCAGGAACTTGCGGCGACCGAAGCCAACCGGCAGATTGTCGTGACCGCGCCGCAGGACGGCACCGTCACCGCCATCTTGGCCGAGAAAGGCCAGATGGTCGGTACCCAGCCGCTGCTGACACTGTTGCCGGCCGACGGCACGCTCGAAGCACATCTGTTTGCGCCGAGCAAGGCAGTTGGCTTCGTCGAACCGGGGCAGCACGTGCGTGTGCGCTATGCAGCGTACCCATATCAGAAGTTCGGTCAATACGAAGGCACGGTCACGCACGTATCGCGCAGCGCCTTGGCAGGGAACGAGTTGCCGTTGCAGCTCGCAGCAATGGCACAGCAGGCTAACGCAGAAGGGCTGTACAAGATCACGGTCGCGTTGGCGCATAGCACTGTAACGGCCTACGGCAAGCGGCAGCCGCTGACGGCCGGCATGCAACTGGAAGCCGATGTGCTGCAGGACACACGATCGTTGATCGAGTGGGTGTTTGAGCCGTTGGTGAGTTTAAGAGGAAAGATGTAGTTATTGGACCAACGCACCGTATAACCACTTACGTTCCGCGTCCGCTGTAGCGAACGGCTGAAGCCGCGCGACTTAAGTCGTCGCAATCCGAGGCAGGCGTTTGTGCCTTGACGTCGACATTGATGAGTTTGGGCGAAATTTTGGAATCCGTCTCTGACCAATAGCTCGTTTTACCCAGCACTCGGGTCGAAGTGCACTTACTGCAGGGGGTATCAATGCGTTTACTATCAACTGAGGCAACTCGATCCATCGCGGGAGGGTCATTTGAACTAGAAATGGACACAGGTGCACGCGAAGGACAAGGCTCTAGTAATCCGTTCGATGGCCTGAGATCCACTATCGAGATTAAGTGGAAGTTCATATCTGTCGAGTGTCAATAGGTCATCGTAAACAACCGACATAAGGACAAGACAATGAAAGAACTCAATGCACAAGATTGCAAGCAAATAGCCGGAGGTTCGTTCGAACTCGAAATGGACACCGGTGCTCGCGACGGGCAAGGCTCCTCATCCCTGGAGTGCAAAGTGAAGGTCTGCGTTGGCTTTGGACCAATTGAAATTTGCGCTGGGTTTTAAGCGCCTCCTAAAAAAGGCGCGGCGGCGTGGAAGAAGTGGGTTTCAGAAATGCCTCTGTGGCACGACTTATCGCCGCCGCATTCTTAAGTGTGTTCATACTGGAATTGTTGTTTAAGCCAATTTCTGGCTTTGTGGCGTTGTTGGCCAATGCTCCAAAATCGAAAATCGTGTTAACAATCCATGATGTGATTTTTTTGTTCGTGCTCATTGTCGTAAGTATTGGTTCTCGGCGCTTGAGAGAGGGTTTCGGTACGCCGGCGCTTCAAGGATTCGCTAGCGGTGTCTTCTTCAGCGCCCCCTTTGTGGCGGCTATTTGGCTTTGCGTTTGGGCAAGCGGTAACTTGGCCACTCCTAACGTAACGATTTCTTTCTATCGATTTTGGATACTTGCCTTCGGATCGGCTCTGTATGTCGCGTTAGCGGAAGAGTTGTTGTTGCGAGGAATGCTGCAATCCTTTCTTGAGCGGAAAGTATCGCCTCGCAGCACGGTTTGGCTACAGGGATTGGTGTTCTTGGTGTTGCACCTGCCTGGTTATCAGGTTGATCTTTTTCAGTCCGCTTACTTTTTTGCGGCTGGCGCCTTACTGACGCTAATTTTTTTGCGCTGGCGGAGTGTGTGGATTACGGTGGGGGTGCATTTCGTTTGGAACATCTCTGCCTTTGTACTGTATGGCTTTTCTGTCCGCGGCAATTTCATCACAGGATTCGTTCAGCAAGAACATTTCGGTCTAATCGCTGTGTTGTATGGTGGCGCTGTCCTTCTGGCTCTCATCTTTCTAGCGACTTCCGCGCGAACTCAAGAGCTTCTCGGACACTCCTCGGTGGCCGAAAGGAGTTGAAGAACAAGCATGGTGAGTCTGGCCACTAACGTTGCCAAGGAGTTGCCACATATCGATTTTGGGCGGCTGCGGTTCGGAGTGCATAGCGACGTTCCGCTTGTTCTTCAAACCGAAGCGGCCGAATGCGGCCTCGCCTGTGTGGCAATGGTGGCCGGCTATCACGGCTATCGCACCGATCTCGCCTCTCTGCGCCGTCGTTTCTCCATCTCGCTGAAAGGCGCCACGCTCAAGCAACTGATCGACATCGCTGGCCAGTTGCAGCTGTCGACCCGCCCGCTGCGCCTCGAGCTGGACGAGCTTGACCGGCTTAAGACTCCCTGCATCCTGCACTGGGACCTGAGCCACTTCGTGGTTTTGAAGCGCGTCGCGCGAGGAGCGATCGAAATCCTCGATCCCGCGCGCGGTGAGGTGCGGGTGCCGCTGGCACAGGCATCCAAGCACTTCACTGGCGTTGCGCTCGAGTTGACACCGACGCCGGCGTTCGAGAAGAAGGAAGAAAAGCAGACCATCGGACTGCGCGCAATGATGGGGCGCGCGGTCGGATTGAAGAAAAGCCTGATCCAGATTCTGGTGCTCGCGCTAGCACTCGAAGTCTTTGCGTTGGTCGCGCCGTTTTTCATGCAGCTGGTGGTCGATGGCGCAATCGTTTCGGCCGACCGCGATTTGCTGCTGGTTCTGGCGCTCGGCTTCGCGCTGCTAATGGTGATCCAGACAGTGGTCGCCCTGGCGCGCTCGTGGGTGGTGCTGTTCATGGCGACGCATCTATCGCTGCAGTGGAACGCCAACGTGTTCACGCATCTGTTGCGCCTGCCGGTGCACTGGTTCGAGAAACGCCACATGGGCGATGTGGTGTCGCGCTTCGGCGCGGTGGGCGCGATCCAAAAAACGCTGACCACGAGCTTCATCGAAGCGATTCTGGACGGTGTGATGGCGATCGCCACATTGGTGATGATGTTGTTCTACGGCGTTACGTTGTCAGTCATCGTGTTCGTATCGCTCGCAATCTATGCGCTGCTGCGCTGGGCGGCCTATCGTCCGCTGCTGCGCGCCACTGAAGAGCAGATCGTGCTGAACGCCAAGTCATCTTCGGTGTTCATGGAAAGTGTGCGCGGGGTAGCCTCGATCAAGCTGTTCAGCCACGAAGACGAGCGGCGCGCGCGTTGGCTGAATACCGTAGTTGACGCGACTAATCGCGGGCTGGCGACCGAGAAAATGATGATCGGCTATCGGCTCGCCCAGACACTGCTGTCCGGCGCCGAGAACGTCCTGATCGTCTATCTCGGCGCGCTGGCGGTGATGGACAACACCTTCTCGGTCGGCATGTTGTTCGCGTTCGTCGCGTACAAGACAACGTTTTCGGGTCGTGTCGGTTCCCTGATAAACAAGTTTGTCGAACTCAAGATGCTGCGGCTGCAAGGGGAGCGCCTGGCCGACATTGTGTTGGCAGAACCCGAACAGAGCGCAGCGATCGAGTATGCCGAACGAGAGCTGGCCGATCTCACGATCGAGGCGCGCAACGTGTCGTTCCGCTACGCGGATGCCGAGCCTTGGGTTTTGCGCAATCTTGATTTGACAGTGCCGCCCGGCGAATCGTTGGCGATCGCCGGACCGTCAGGCTGCGGAAAGACCACGCTGCTGAAACTGCTGCTCGGGATGATGCCGCCTACCGAGGGCGAGATCCGAGTCGGTGGCGTTCGCATCGAGCAGCTTGGTGTCAAGCAATATCGAAAGCTGATCGGCGCCGTGCTACAGGAAGATCAGCTACTGGCAGGCTCGATCGCGGAGAACATCGCGTTCTTCGATCTTCGTCCGAGCCAGCCACGGATTGAACTGAGCGCTGAGATTGCCGCAATCCACGCCGAGATCATGGCGATGCCAATGGGCTACGCAACGCTGATCGGCGACATGGGCACCGCCATCTCGGGCGGGCAAAAGCAGCGCATCCTGCTCGCGCGCGCGCTCTACAAGCAGCCGAAGCTGCTGTTCCTGGACGAAGCGACCAGTCACCTCGACGTGACGCGCGAGACGGTCGTTAACGCGGCGGTGCGCGCTCTGCGCCTGACACGTGTGATCGTCGCACACCGGCCGCAGACGATCGCCAGTGCAGAGCGCGTCATCACGCTGGAAGGCGGCAGGGTTGCGCAGGACCTTCGGATCGTCAGGTCTCCCTCAGAGGCGCCGCGCGCATCAGGGTCGCAGTCCGTTGAGGCCGCGGTTGTCTGCTCGCACAGTTCTGACGCGAGAATCAACGACCTTGGCGACGCTACCCACGCGCAAAGAGACACAGACGCCTTTGCCGCATCGAGCCGCGAATGGTTGGCAAACGGGGTTCTGCCGATGGCGCCAGATCACGCGACGCCGCCGGTTTCAATTTAATCTCGTCCGATCGGACGATATTCTGGCTGCGCGACATCGCGGACGATTCGGTAGATCGCAGTCACCTCAAACGAGGCATTGCGTCAAATTTATCAACCGCGTTCGTTGATGTTCGATCCGATGATCGTGGATGTTTTCGTTGATCTGGTACGCCGTTTGCGGTCTATGTACTCGGACCTGCAAATGTTTTTAACCGAAGACGCGTCGCAGATGGAGTACTTCATTGTTCATAGGACGCTGAAAGCCAAGACTCGGCAGGCGACACCGACGTTGGTGTCGATAATCACGCGGCTCCATGAAAGATATGTGGATATGTCCGCCTTTGCGTTTTGGATCTCGGAGAAGTTGACTTCCTTTCACCATCTGTGGATCGTGAAGAATCGGCCCAGAGCAGCCCGTCAGAGATGCGTCAGAATTCTTTAGTACGACCTTCGCTCCAATCGCACCTCCTGCATGATCGTTGCCGCGATCTCCTCAATCGATTTCGTTGTGGAAGACAGCCAACAAATTCCCTCGCGTTTCATCATGCGCTCCGCCGCCTCGACTTCGCTGCGGCAGTTTTCCAGCGCGGCATACCGACTGTTTGGCCTCCTTTCGTGCCGCACCTCAGCTAACCTTTCGGGCGAAATCGAAAGTCCGTATACCTTGTCTTTGTAGGGCGGCAGCGCGCTAGGCAACTGGCCGCGCTCGAAGTCCTCCGGTATCAGAGGATAGTTGGCGGCCTTGACGCCGTACTGCATGGCGAGGTACAGGCTCGTCGGTGTCTTACCCGAGCGCGATACGCCGACCAAAATGACGTCCGCGCCTGCCAGGCCTTTCGCGGATTGACCGTCGTCGTGCGCGAGCGTGAAGTTGATCGCTTCGATGCGATTCTTGTAGTCCTCCGAATTGACTCGGATGGCGTGCGAGCGGCCGATCGTATGCGTCGAGTGCAACTCGAGCTCGCGCTCGAGCGGCTCGACAAACGTCTCGAACATCTCGAGGAAGAAGGCTTCGGCGCCCTCGCGCAGCGCCGCCGACACGGTTGGATCGACCAACGTGGAGAACACGATCGGCCGCTTGCCGTCGCGCGCACCGGCGTCGTTGATGCGCGCCGCAGCCTCTCGTGCCTTGTCGGCACTGTCGACAAACGGCAGGCGCTGCGGCTTGTATTTCAGGTGCTCGAACTGCGTCAGCACGCTGTGGCCGAGCGTTTCTGCGGTAATGCCGGTGCCATCGGAAACAAAGAAGACTGTGCGGTCGTGAGGGGCAGGCGAGGGGTCCGGCATCGTCAGATGTTAGTCGCACCGCCAGTACACTGCGCGCGGTCTGTGAGGAGAGCTTTCAGCATGCAGCGCGGAAAGTACGTCATACCGTTTTCTCAGCTCAGGATGACGGACGTCAACTCGGTGGGTGGAAAGAACGCTTCGCTTGGCGAGATGCTGAGCCAACTGAGCGCCGCGGGTATTCGAGTACCGGATGGCTTCGCGACAACGGCGGCGGCCTTCATGTTGTTTCTCGATCACGAAGATCTTCGTGGTCGCATCGCGCAGCGGCTTGCCTCACTGAACGTTGACGATGTAGGCGAACTTGCCGCGGCCGGGGAGCAGATTCGAAAATGGATCGCGTCAGCGCCGCTGCCTGCGGCTGTGCAGGCCGAAATAATCGCTATCTTTCAATCTATTGAAGCAGATATCTCAAGCAATATCTCGTTCGCGGTCAGGTCCAGCGCGACCGCAGAAGACCTGCCAGACGCATCGTTCGCCGGGCAGCAGGAAACCTTTCTGAATGTCACCGGTATCGATGCCGTGCTTGACCGTATCAAGCGCGTTTTCGCATCGCTTTACAACGACCGCGCGATTGCGTATCGCGTGCACAAAGGGTTTGCGCACGCAGATGTAGCGCTGTCGGCTGGCGTACAGAAAATGGTCCGCAGCGACCGCGGCTCGTCAGGCGTGATGTTCACGCTCGACACCGAGTCTGGCTTTCGCGATGTCGTGTTCATCACGTCGAGCTACGGATTGGGCGAGACCGTGGTTCAGGGTGCAGTGAATCCCGACGAGTTCTACGTGCACAAGCCGATGCTCGCCGCGGGCAAATTTCCTATCATCCGGCGCAGTCTGGGCTCGAAGCTGATCAAGATGGAATTTGATTCGGGCAGCGGAAAAGCGGTTCGCACCGTCGATGTTCCTGATCATCAGCGCCATGCGTTCTCGCTGACCGATACGGACGTGCTCGAACTCGCGCGCTGTGCGGTGATCATCGAGCAGCACTACGGGCGCTCGATGGACATCGAGTGGGGCAAGGATGGCGACGGCGTGATCCACATCCTGCAAGCCCGCCCCGAGACTGTCAAGTCGCAGCCCAGCGCCAATCTGCAGCAACGCTTTCGCTTGAAGAGCGACGGTCGCGTGCTCGTTACCGGGCGTGCGATCGGACAGAAGATAGGCATCGGCCCGGTTCGAATCATTGAAAGCGT
>JBDUCU010000210.1:0-3614 GCA_040003315.1 Burkholderiaceae bacterium
GCTGGGCTGAATCCAGAGTTGGCCAAGACACAGACCGTGCTGGGATTTGCGTACCTGACGCGCATTGATACGCAAGCCGCCAGAACGTCCTTCGAGAAAGCGATCGAGCTCGATAACGCCGATCCCCTGGCGCGCCTGGGCTTGGGTCTCGCCAAGATTCGGGACGGCGATCTCGAAGGTGGACGACGGGAAATTGAGATCGCCACCAGCCTCGATCCCGAGACTTCCTTGATACGCAGTTATCTCGGCAAGGCCTATTACGAGGAGAAACGGGACCAGCTGGCGGCCACGCAGTTCAAACTGGCGGAGGAGCGCGACCCCAAGGATCCGACCCCGTGGTTCTACGACGCGATTCGCAAACAGTCGATCAACAGACCAGTGGAGGCGCTCGAAGATCTCGAGAAATCCATCGCGCTTAACGACAATCGGGCAGTCTATCGTTCACGGTTGTTGCTGGACGACGACCTTGCTTCGCGGAGCGCCGGCACGGCGCGCATCTACAGCGATCTCGGATTTGAGCAGCTGGCGCTCGTGGAGGGCTGGAAATCGGTATCGATCGATCCCGGCAATTTCTCGGCGCACCGTTTTCTGGCTGATGCCTACGCCAATCAGCCACGGCACGAGGTCGCGCGCGTCAGCGAACTCTTGCAGTCGCAGCTCCTGCAGCCACTGAACCTCACACCGCTGCAGCCGCAATTGCTGGACGACACGCTGTTCGCGCTCAGCGGGGCCGGGCCCGGCAGCGTGGGATTCAATGAGTACAACCGGTTGTATTCGAGCAATGCGCTCGCCCTCCGGCTCGACGGTCTCGTGGGAGGCAATAGCACCCGGGGAGATCAGGCAGTAGTTGCCGGAATCCGCGACAACGTTTCGTTCAGCTTGGGCCAGCTTCACTATGAGACGCGGGGCTTCCAGCCGAACGACGCGGTGCGCAAAAACTTTTACAACGCCTTTCTGCAAGCGACCATCTCGCCCCAAACCAGTCTCCAAATCGAATACCGCAACTCGGATGTCACGCGTCAATCGGTCCTGACCCCGTTCGATCCGGACAACGCCCTGCAGCGTTCGGATCAGTTCAAGAGCGAAGGAGTGCGCGTCGGCGCCAACCACAGCTTCAGCCCGGATTCCAGGATTCTGATGTCTGCGAACTTTCAGAATTCCGAGTTCATCGAGACGACGAATTTCGGGGATTTCATCGATGTCTACAATCCGCGCACGCACGACTTCACTGGCGAGCTGCAGCATCAATGGCGCACCGGCCCCGTGTTCCTGATCAGCGGTGCGGGATATTTCAACGCCAAAGACGAGAATCTGGGAGTCGGGGACAAGTCACATCGAAACGCGTATCTCTATTCGAACGTGAATCGAGGGAACACGCAATGGGAGCTGGGTCTGTCCGCGGATTCATTGGACGAGCCGTTTGGATTGCATCGAAAACGGCTCAATCCGAAGTTCGGCGTGATATGGCGGCCGTCTTCGACGACAACGATTCGCGCCGCCGCGTTCCAGTCATTGAAACGGCCGCTTATCAATGACCAGACCATCGAGCCGACGCAAATCGCCGGATTCAATCAGTTCTACGACGATTTCGACGGCACCACCGCGCGTCGGGTCGGTATAGCCTGGGATCAGACGTTCTCGGAGCACGTTTATGGCGGCGTGGAACTGTCGCGCCGCTATTTACGTGTGCCCTTGAGCGCCGTCGACTTTGACTGGAGGGAAAGCGCGCACCGCGCGTATTTCTACTGGACGCTCAATCCGTCAGTCGTCGTGGCCGCTGAATATTTTTATGAAGAGTTCAAGCGACCCGCCGACGACCCTGGTCCGGATGGCATATTGGAGCTCAAGACGCACCGGATCCCGATCGGCATTGGAGTCTTTCAAGGGCCGATGTCATTGCGATGGACCACGAGCTACATCCGGCAGTCGGGGCAGCTTTCGGTGTTCGAGGGCTTCCCCGTTTTCGATCAGCGGAGCCATTTCACGGTGAGCGACGTCGCGATCAGCTACCGTTTACCGCAACGAATGGGTCTGGTGTCATTGGCCGCGAAGAACATCTTCGACAAATCCGCTCAGTTTCAGGAGACCGACATTGCGACTCCGCGGATCGCGCGTGGACGCCTCGTGTTTGCGACATTTACGCTATCATTTTGATCTTCGCGTGTCTTGAGACGAAGCGCCGCGTGCACGTCGATGGAAGAGGCTGGCTTGAGGGGACTTGGAACATCAACGACCAAGAAAGGGGATCACCATGGTGAACGATCGGATGATGATGCGGATGGCCGTCTTGTTTGCGTTGGCCGCGTTGCCATCGCTGGCAAGCTCGCAGGCGATGAAGAGTGCCCAATCCAAGGTTCCGGACTGGAAAGGCAAGGAGGTGACTCAGATCACCATCGACGGCTCCTACCAGCAGCTCACGGCTTTTAAGGAAGGGTTGCCGGCTGCCATAACCAAGGGACTCTCGGAGGAAACGATAGTTCTGTCCGCGATCGGCAAGAAAAAGCTCGTGTATTCATATTTGACCGAAACTGGCGACTCGCCTGTGTCCGGGTTCTATTCGGCCTTGAAGAGCTCGACCGAAAAGACGAAGGCATTAAAACCTCCGGTCATGCACACGTCGATCTATGCGACGTTCGCCTGTCGAATCGGTTCCTGCGGCGGGCAACAGACATGGATCGGACCAAGGCCACCTTGCCCATGCTAGATTCAAAAACGTCGAGCGCTGGGCTCACGGCCACTTCTGACTTTTCAAGGCGATGCTAACGACCTGGTCGCCGACAATGCCGACGTAATCTGCAGCCGGATATTCAGCCTGCAGATTTTTTCTCGCGCGTGGTCGCCGGTGCGGATGCCGGGTACTGCACCATCTTGGCCGCCTGGCGCTCGAAAGGGTCGCGCCGCACGAGCAGACGCTCCTGGCGCGATGTGACGAGCGGGTAGTGGCGCGCGCTGGAGAGGCGATCGTTCGCTTCCATGCAGGCACGCTTGCTGGTAACCCAAAGCTCCGGGTCGATGCGCCGCAAATCGAACGCCACGGAATAGCTTCGCAGGGTCTTGCGTCCGTGCCTGTCGGAATACTCGTGGAAGTACGACATGGCGAGCTCGCGAAGACTGCGATAGATCGGGTCGCGGTAGCGCAGTGGCGTGCCGTTGCTCTTGGAGATCGCGCCCCACGCGCCGGAACGACGGAAGAGCGCGATCACATGGGGGTAATCGGACGGCGCGCAGTCAAGATGCATCACCAGCGGCGGCTCGCCCTGAATCCAAAGCGCGCACGCTCCGACAAAAGCGGCTTCGATGCAATGCGCGCGGCGCTGGGCCAGCACCTCCCGGACCGAAAGGATCGTCTCACCGTCGGTCTCGTGGTTGATGCAGATGGCGTTTACGAAAGATTGGATCTTCTGGGGCGTGGAAAGCCGGCGCAGGACGGCGAACTCGCCTGGCGTAAGGCCGAGATCCTCTCGACGGGCGAAACGGCGATGCGCGTTGTAGGACATGGGCAAAGCGCGAGGGATGGATCGCCCCATAAGTGTCTACTATCCACCTTATGAATCAACCTCTGAGCGGTCGCCATTTCCATTGTTTCCGGCACCTTGACGGTGTCGCCCGGCGCA
>JBDUCU010000211.1:0-3610 GCA_040003315.1 Burkholderiaceae bacterium
GCGTGCTCGACTCGGCACGCATGCGCTGCTTCCTGGCGGAAGCGCTCGATGTCTCCGTTGAAAACATTACCGCGTTCGTGCTGGGAGGCCACGGTGACACGATGGTGCCCCTGCCGCGCTTCTCAACCTGCGCCGGCATTCCGATTCCGGAGTTGCTCTCGAAAGATCAGATCGACGCCATTGTGAAGCGCACCGCGGGTGGTGGCGCGGAGATCGTGTCTCTGCTCAAGACGGGTTCCGCTTATTATGCGCCTTCTGCAGCAGCGGTAGAGATGACGGAATCGATCTTGAAAGACAAGAAGAAGATTCTTCCCTGCGCCGCTTTCCTCGAAGGGGAGTATGGTATCAACGGGCTTTACGTGGGCGTGCCGTGCAAACTCGGGGCGCGCGGCCTCGAACAGATCATCGAGATTAACTTGCTGGCCGACGAGCGCATCGCGCTACAAAAGAGCGCCGCTTCGGTGCAAGAGTTGATCGACGTGCTCGGGGTTTGAAAAGAACGGGAACGCGACGCCTGCGACCAGGGGTCTGAAGATATTGGTTGAGATCTTTACCGCGGAAATCGTCGACAACCTACTTTCACAAGAGACCGGACAGACAGGATTGTCTGTCCTACTGTTTCTTCTCTTCGGTGGGCTGCTGGCTGCGCTGGTAGAAATAGGAAACGACCAGCAGGATCGCCCCCAACATGATGAATGAAATGATCCGGTAAGCGCGGTCGAGCGAAGCTAAGTCCCAGAAGAACGCCTTGAGGATTGTTAGTGAGAGTAGTGCAAGTCCCATCAGCCGCAGCAGACGAAGACGATGTCCGCGCCCTGCGACGAGTAGACCACTGGCATACAATGCCCACACAACCGAGAGCGAAAGCTGCTTCGCGAGCTCAAGATCGCGCACACGCGCTGCAAAGCCGTTCGACTCAATCAGTGTCGCCCTCGCGCGGATCAATTCCGTCGCGATCTTCCCTTCGTAGTAGCCGGCGGCCTGAGCGCTAAGCGCAACAATGGCAAACAAGTTGGCGGCGACGGTAGCGACCGGGCGCACCACAGACGCTTCCGCGAAAGCTTCACCCGAACGCGTGTAAGTTTGCACAACGAGCCAAAGAGCCAAGACAAAGATCGCGAACGCTGCCAACGTTCGGTTAAGGATCAACGCGTGCCACGGCGCATCGTAGTGACTCAGCGTCGCGAGGACTAACGGCATTGTGATCACCAGGAGCAACAGGCCGCCCCAGCGCCACGGCCGCAAGCGGCGCCACGCACCAAACAGGAATGCGGAGGTCGCATAGAGAGTCCAAATGAGCGCCAGCGTGAACGTTTTGCCTTCCTGAAACTGTCTGAAGAGTTCGGTGTCCAGGGACGCTCCGGTCTGCAAGCGTTCGTAGTAGCCGAGTGCTTCAAGACTGAGTGCCGCGAGCGCGAGCACGTTGGCGGCGACGAGGAGTACGGGTTGGGCCACGCGTCGCTCGGGTACTATGTCTTCGGGCACCCGGTCGTAGAGCCAGGCGCTGAAGGCGAGCGCTGCTATGAGCAGCGCATAAGCCGTAAAGGTCTGGTTGAACACCGGCAGATGCCACGTCGCGTCGTAGAAGCTGGAGTCGAGAGCGACGACTTTGCCCATTGCCACCAGCAGCAAAAGCAGTCCACCCCAACGCAACAGCGCAAATCGCCGCAACATTCCCAGCGCTAGCATCGTCGTTGCATAGATCGTCCAAAGCGCGGAGATTGAGAACTGCCTGGCGTTCTCGAGTGGCGAATTCAAGCCAATCAGCACCACGCCGTTCTGTGAGAGGCGCGCGGCGAAGTAGTCGTTCAGATCGAGTGACAAAAGCGTTACGGCCACGGCGTTACCGGTTAACGCGAAGAAGGTTCTGACGGTCTGACGTTCGTCATCGTCGACGTCAGTTGCGTGTTTGTAAAGCCAGGCGGCCCCGGCAATCGCGCCAACGAGTACGGCTGATGAAAGCGCTCGTCGATTGAGCATTGGTACAAACGACGGATCCACGCCGTTAGCGAATGTCGTCATGTCCCAGATGAACCAGTGGCCAACAGCCACGCAGAAGACGACGACCGCGGCGTGGCGCGCGGCCCGCTCGCCGGAGCGCAACCCAATCCACGTCAACATTAAAGCCTCGACCGCCCAGGCAATCGTCACCCAATGCAGCTCCAGTTGAATTGCAACCGCGACTGAGAGGAAAGTCGTTGCCGCGCCAACGTAGCCGTATCTAAGCAGGCGGTCGTCGGGACTCCAGCGGAACGTCGCATAGAAGAGCCAGGTGAAGAAAATCGAGAGGAGGAGCGCTTGCGTTGCGGGCGTCGCCTGGTCAAAGGCCGTTTCTGTGAGCATCAGGTAGCTGAGGCCGAAATAGAACGTTGCGTTTGCTATGGCGAGCGACACGTCGAACCAGCGCGTGGGCCGACCGGGGAGCACGTTGTGGAAGAACGCGAGCAGCGCGTACAGCAGGAAGAACACGCTGAGGAAGACAAGTGTTATCCAAACCTTCTGCGGTGCGAAGAACCGCAAGGCCCAGCCCAGCGTAATCGCCACTGTCCCAGCGAACGAGAGGAAGTCGAGGCTGCGCCAGCGCTTGAAGTAAGCGACAGCGAGTACACCGGCGTCGAGCAGGGCAACGTAGGTAAACAATGCGACCTCGTTGTCTACGCCAGTCGAAAGCAGCACCGGCGTCAGGAATCCTCCGATGAGTCCGAGGATAGCAACGGCCAACGCGTTTAGACGCACCGCCAACAACACGGCCGTTGCTGTTACTAAGGCCATCAACAGGAAAGCCGGCGTCTGCCCGATGAGGTGGTAGAAGTTGTAAGCGGCGTAGTCCGAAAGATACAGGATGAGGATGCCGCCGCCGGAAAGAATGTAGGCGTACGACTTCATGCCGCGACCGCGCAGGCGCTCGCCCAGGTATAACAACGAAATGCCGCCGAGTGCTGAGAAACCAACGCGCCCGGTGGGGCCAATCCACTGTTTGTCGAAGGCGAGCTTAAGGAAGAAACCGACGCCTAGCGTGACAGCGATGATGCCGATCCAGTTGAACCAGCTACCGCCGATGAGCGATTCGAGGTCGCGGTGTTTCTCTTCGCGCACCGCGCGCGGCGGCGAAGTCACACTTTCTGCGTCTGGCCCAGGCGGCCTTTGGTCGCCCGCGGTTGCGGTTGTCTCGACATCAAGGTGATGGAGCGGGTGACGCAGGGGATATGGTGTGTCGGCTTCTCGTGACTCGTAAGTGTGCGAGCTGGAAACTTCTTTCATCCACCCAGGCGTCGCGGACGTGGAAGCGGCTTCATCAATCTCCGTCAGAGAGGGGAATTGCGCCTCGGGTCGCGACCAGGTGGGCCCCGGAGGCTCGAACGCCTGCGGAGAGACTGTGGTAAGGATCGGCGCTTCGGATTTCAAATCCCGCGTGTCGTTAGGGAATGTGTCCGGAGGGATATCGCTGCCTGCACTAACGAGAATTTCGTCTGGTGGGCGCAAGATTTCTAAATGCTTTTCGATGGAGTGCAGCCGTGCGGTGTTCGATCCGAGCACACGCTCGAGGAGGTCGAGTCGTTCGATGAGTTGTTTGAGAAGTTCTGACGAGGGTTGGTCGTCGGTCATTTGC
>JBDUCU010000212.1:0-3606 GCA_040003315.1 Burkholderiaceae bacterium
ATGTCCTCGCCTTCAGGAGCAGTGTCCACCCTCATCGGGTTGTTCAATTCTGCGGGGCCAGCTCTACCAGCGCCGCTCGGGCGATCGCGCCATCCCGTGAGTGCTCTCATTTAAAAAGATTTTTGATGCCTCTGATCGCCCCATTGACAACACGCAATTAGAGGCGTACTTTCATCGGCATTAGGCAGTGATCTTCATGGCACCTCGCAGAGATCTTGCTACGGCGACCGCCACCTTCATCCCTGACTGAACCGCCTTTAGTCCGGTGAGCATTGCCCGGCCAAGCCGCACCCGCACCGCCGACGCGGCGCACGTACGCGTAACACCGCGCGCGTAATTTCGATGGCAACACTGAGGAGACCACAGCAATGAGCAATCCATTCGAGACCAGGAGGCGCGATCCGGACTCGCGCGAAGAAGGAACCTTGCTCACGAACCATGAACTGAGCCAATGCATTCGTGCAGACGACATGGAGGCGCACGACGACTTCTGTCCCGCCGTGCCCACCCGGCACATCTCGAACGGCGAGTACATGCCGTTGCCCCAGACCGAGACACAGAAGAAGGTCGAGCGGCGAACCCGCGAGATCGCCGATGCCGAGGCGCGCAAGCAAGGGTTGCCGCGACGAGCCTTCCTCGGCACCGCCGGCGGGCTCGCGGCGTCCTTTCTCGCCATGAACGAAGTGCATGGCCAGTTCTTCAACGTCGATGCGCGCGAGCTGGCGAACGGTGCCGCCCCGGCGGACGAGAGCGACACCAATCCGGGGTTTGCCCACGGCGCGCCGAAGAACCTCTTCGTCTTCGATGATCAACTACACATCGTTCGCGGCTCGACGTCTTCCAAGGCTGTTGGCACGTTGCGCGCCCTCGCCCAAGGCCCATCGACGCCAGGCTTCACCAGCAATCCCTTTAATCCGGCTGGCCTGCCCGACGAGAACGGCAATGTGTGGGGTGTCTGGAACCCGGCCTTGGTCGGCCTTCCGCTCACCACCGAGACCTTTCACATCCTGCAGTGGATCAAGGACGTCTACTTCGACAGTCAGGTCACGGTCGGGCTGCTCAGCAATGTCACGTCGTTCCTGTTCACCCCTGAGAACGGTCCGCCGCGGCCGCCGAAAAACCTCTCCGAATCGCTGCACAACGAAATCCTGACGGCGGAGCAGACTGTCGCGGTGCGCAATTTCGTGAACCGGATCGCGGGCTCGAAGCGTCTCCTGGCGCATGGCCTGATGTACACGGGTGCCGGCAACGCCGACTACATCCAATTCCAGATCGATGAGTACCAGCCCGACGCCTGGAAGGGCTATTGCATCTCCAACGCCGCAAAGGTCGACACCGACCCGGAAAGTCTGATGCGCCAGTGGCGTCTCGACGACGAGAACGTCGCCTACCCGACCTACGAAGTGATCTCGAGGAACTACCGCAGGCAGCGCCGCGAGCACCCGGGCTTCAACAACATCTGCGTCCACAAGGGGTTGGCCACCAATGCCGAGCCGCTGCCGGAGCTAGGTCACCCATCGGACATTCCGAAGGCGGCGACGGACTGGCCGAACCTGAATTTCGTCATCTACCACTCGTGCATTAAGCCGGCGTTCTTCGACTACAACGCGCTGGCCGACGTCCGCTCGGGCCGCCTGCGCGACGGCGTCCCTGACATCGCCTGGACGACCGAGTTCGCGATCCTGGCGCGGCCGTTCCCGAACGTCTTCGCCGAGATCGGCACCACCGTCGCCTCCTCCGTGGTCACCTTCCCCACGGTGACCGCGCACATCCTCGGCCAGCTGCTCAAGTACCTCGGCCCGAACCGGATCCTGTTCGGCTCCGACTCGCCCTGGTACGGCAGCCCGCAATGGCAGATCGATGCGCTGTGGCGCTTCGAGATTCCGCAGTGGATGCAACGGCGTTACGGTTACCCGCCGCTCACCAAGCAGGTCAAGCGCAACATCCTGGGTCTCAACGGAGCAACGATCTACGGTCTGAACCCGGTGGCCGCGCCGGTATCGCGCTTTGGTCGCTACAAGCCCGTGCCAGGCAATTACGAGGCGCTGATGAGCCCGGCCTTTAAGCAGGTCATGGAGTTCCCCGCCGACCGGCTGGCGCAAATCCGCTCGGAGTACCTGGCCGAGCGGCACGCGCGAAGCAACACGCGCTACGGCTGGGTCAAGGCCTGAGCGTGGGAGGGCGATCGCGGTGGAGAGGCGGCAACAGACCGGTTCAGTGCACTACGACGACCGGATGACCCCTAGCCGCCGTCCCCGGTGGTGGGGGGCCGCAGCGATCATGGTCGGAGGCGCGGCGTTGCTCTGGACGCTGAGGCCGGAGCCGCTGCCTCTCGTGGTTGCGACCGCGCCGGCCCAGCCCAAGCACGTGCCGGGTCGCTCGCTGTTCGCCTTCGGGAGCGGTCCGGCAGTGGTGGGGCCGGAGTCGGTCGCCGAACCGGCAGTGTCGGGGGCCCTGAGCCAGAGCGGCCCAGCGCCGGTCCCACAAGCCGTCACCTTGGAATCTCCAGCCGCGCAGAGGGCTCGTTTCGACAACCTGCGGTGGTTCGGCACCGATGCCGCCGAGCTCACCGCTTTGGCGCGCGAGATGGATGCGGCGCTGCCTTCGATAGTGCGGGCCGGCGCCATGGAGCCCGGCGATGCGCTGGCCCTGAAAGCCGACCTGCTGGATGTTATCGAGTTCAACCCGATGCGACGCCGCGATCTGCTCGTTGAGTGGTGGAATGCCCATCCGCTGACGAGTCAAGCGCGCGATCCCCGCCATCCGGCCTCGAAAGAAGATCTTCGCCGCGAGCTCGCCGCCTTGGCCGAATGGCAGGCACAGCGGTCGGAGGATCGTGACACCGGAGAACTCGAGGAGAAACTCGAAGACTTGAGCCTGCGCCCGACAAGGCGCCCATGACCGCATGACTGTTTTCGTCGCCTGCGTCGGTTGCAAGGCGATGTACTGATCGCCCGTTCGACGCGCTGACCCGAGCCGCCGCGCGCTGGGCATGGCATGACGGGGATTGGCGGTCCAGAGAAGACATACGCAGACAGCGCCCGCGCTTAAGCGCGACGCAACGGCGGCGGCCGATGACTACCGAATCCCAAACGGTAGTGCGGGACTAGCGGGTCGAAGCACGAGAGGAGACCACCGCGGTCTGATCGAGCACGCGGCTCGATTTGTTGCTCGGTGGTAGCTCGGTAGCGCTGGAAGCAACTCGTTGATCCGCTTCGAGAAATTGAACTGAGGTGCTTTCAGCGCTCGGTACAGCTCGGTCAGAGTTCGGTTCGCAAGGCGTGCCGTTCGTCGCCCGAGAAAATCGATCGGAATCTTGGGCTTAGCGCCCGTAACTCACACTGATTCTTAGACTGTTAATCCGTAGGTCCCTGGTTCGAGCCCAGGTCGGGGAGCCAAGAACACGTGGGATGGCCGGTGAGCCGTTCCTAACGTCTGAGCCCGGATATTGGAAGGATATTAGAGACTTTCCAATATCCAGTACCGCGACTTGCTGCAACAAGACCCGCACCGATCGCCGCAGCGAATCCAGAGCTCTCGAGAAATTGCCTTTCATGGCCAGCTCTTGCGGTTGAGCGTTCCCTGAAGGGTCTACCCCGCTGGCGT
>JBDUCU010000016.1:0-37020 GCA_040003315.1 Burkholderiaceae bacterium
GATACTCGCACCAGGATCACAGAGATATTGTCCCGACCGCCCGATTCGTTGGCCAAATCGACCAGCCGTCGTGCGGTTTCGTGCATGTCAGCCTCGTGGATCGACAGCAGGCCCTCGATTTCGTAGCTGCCGACCATCTCGGTCAGGCCATCGGAGCACAGTAGGATAACGTCGCCGGCCTGAACATCGACATTCTGGATCTCGGGTTCGATATCCGCACCCGCGCCCAGTGCGCGCGTGACCAGATTCTTGGCGGGCAGCGAGCGCGCCTCCTCCTCGGTCACCATGCCGGCATCGAGCAGCTCCTGCGAGAACGAGTGATCGCGGGTCAGCTGTTCGAGCATCGAATCTCGATAGCGATACAGCCGCGAGTCACCTGTGTGTGCGACCCAGAGCTGCCCGCCGAGAAACCAGCCGATGACGAGAGTAGTCGCCATGCCCTCGAAAGCGGTGCTGTTCAGCGCCGCGTTGTAGATGCCCGCGTTGATATCGGTCACCGTGTCGTAAATCGCCTCGTCGGGCGTAAACGCACCCTCGTCGGCGTCAAAGGTGTCGATTGCCGATGCGAGGCGCTCAAGCACAGAACTGATCGCCATCACGCTTGCAACTTCGCCGGCGTTATAGCCACCGAGCCCATCGGCCAGCACAAACAAACCACACGACGGATCGGCGCCGATCGCATCTTCGTTCAAAGGGCGCACCTGCCCCGGATGAGTCTTAAGCGCGAAGTCGAGCGAGAAGCTCACGCGTGATCAACCTGGTGCGTATTAGATTGGCGCGCGGCCCACAGCCTGCCGATCATGACCACCAGGGCGGCTCCAGCAAATCCGACGATGTAGGCGATATAGGGATGCTGCGCATGGAACCACTCGGCAACTGCCGGATCGGTGACGACCATCTCGCCGGCCACATAGCCTAACAATGCGGCTCCGAATGTAATGATGATCGGCCACCGTACCATCATCTTTAACAACACCTGGCTACCGACGATGATCAGCGGGATCGACAGGCCCAATCCGATCAACAACAGCACGAAACGCGCTTGCGGCGGGCCGGTTTCGGCGGCGGCGGCGACGCCGATCACGTTATCGAGGCTCATCACAAGATCGGCGATCAAGATGGTTCGGATGGCATCGAACAAACCACCAGCGCCCTTGGCGTCGGCTTCTTCATGGTCGTCATCCGGAAGCAGCAGCTTCGCGCCGATCCAGACGAGCAGCACTGCGCCGGCGAGTTTCAGGTACGGGTACTGCAGCAACTGAACCGCGAAAACGGTCAGCAACACGCGCAGGACGATCGCCGCGGCGCTTCCGAACACGATGGCCTTCGTCTGCTGCCGCTTCGGCAGATGCCGCGCCGCCAACGCGATGACCACGGCGTTATCGCCCGACAAGATGATGTTGATGACGATAATCTGCAGCAGAGCTTTCCAGAACAGTGCGGTGCCGACGGCGTCCCAAAATTCCATGTTGTCTCCTCAGCGCTGGCCGATCGCGCTCGATCCGCCCGTCACTTCAGCACGCTCTGCAGCAACTTGCCAATCTCCGAAGGGTTCTTCGTGGTCCGGATCCCGCATTGCTCGAGCGTCGCGAGCTTTTCCTGCGCCGTCCCGATGCCGCCCGAGATGATGGCACCGGCATGACCCATCCGCTTGCCCGGAGGTGCCGTGACGCCGGCGATGAATCCGACCACGGGCTTTTTCATGTGATCTCGAACCCAGAACGCAGCGACTTCCTCGTCGTTGCCGCCGATTTCACCGATCATCACCACCGCATCGGTGTCGTCGTCTTCGTGGAACAGCTTCAGGACGTCGATGTGTTTTAAGCCATTGACCGGATCGCCGCCGATCCCAACGGCGCTCGACTGCCCAAGTCCGAGCTCGGTCAGTTGCCCGACCGCCTCGTAAGTCAAGGTACCCGAGCGCGACACGACACCGATTCGACCCTTGCGATGGATGTGCCCCGGCATGATGCCGATTTTCAGCTGATCCGGGGTAATCGCGCCAGGGCAGTTCGGGCCCAGCAGCAACGTGCGTTTGGCATGCTTGCGCATCCGGTCGCGCACCACGATCATGTCGCGCACCGGTATGCCTTCGGTGATGCAGATGACGAGATCGAGTTCGGCGTCGACCGCTTCCCAGATTGCATCGGCCGCACCGGCCGGGGGAACATAAATCACCGATACGTTGGCGCCAGTCTGCTGTTTGGCTTCCGCGACCGTGCCGAAAATCGGAATGCCCTCGAAGTCTTCGCCCGCTTTCTTCGGATTGACGCCGGCGACATAACACGCGCGGCCATTTGCGTACTCGCGGCATACGCGGGTGTGGAATTGCCCCGTTTTCCCGGTGATGCCCTGCGTGACGACACGGGTGTTGCTGTCGATCAGGATGCTCATCGCGCAGCATCCGTCGCGGCTGCCACGACTTTTTGTGCCGCCTCGGCCATCGTGTCGGCCGAGATGATCGGCAGCCCCGAATCGGCCAGCATCCTTTTCCCAAGTTCCTCGTTCGTTCCCTTCATGCGCACGACCAGCGGAACCTTCAGCTGCACCGCGCGCGAAGCAGCAATCACGCCTTCGGCGATCACATCGCAACGCATGATGCCGCCGAAGATGTTGACCAGAATCGCCTTCAGATTGGGATTACGAAGCATCAGCTTGAACGCTTCAGTGACCTTTTCCGCGTTCGCACCGCCGCCGACATCGAGAAAGTTGGCGGGCTCGCCACCGAAAAGCTTGATCGCATCCATCGTAGCCATCGCCAGCCCAGCGCCGTTGACAAGGCAGCCGATATTGCCCTCCAGCTGAATGTAGGAGAGCTCGAACTTCGATGCTTCGATCTCGACCGGATCCTCTTCATCCAGATCGCGCAGCGCCACGATATCCGGGTGCCGAAACAACGCATTCGGATCAAAGTTCATCTTGGCGTCGAGCGCAATCAGTCGCCCGTCACCGGCCAGAATCAGAGGGTTGATTTCCGCCAGCGACGCATCGGTTTCCCAGAAGGCCCGGTACAGCGAATCAAAGATCGCGCGCGCCTGCGGAAAGCTGGCTGGCGGTAGACCGATCTTCATCGATACATCGTCGGCGTCGCGCTCCGTCATTCCAAGCGACTGTTCAATGTGGATCTTGTGAATCTTTTCTGGCGTGTGCGCAGCCACTTCCTCGATGTTGACTCCGCCTTCCGAGCTCGCGATCAACGTGACCTGTTGCGTGGCGCGATCCACCACCATCGCAACGTAGAACTCTTTCTTGATGTCCGCGCCCTCTTCGATCAAGAGCCTTCTGACCTTTTGCCCACCAGGCCGCGTCTGCGCCGTGACCAACTGCATGCCGAGCATGTCGGCTGCAAGCGCCTCGACCTCCTCGATCGAGCGCGCGAGCTTCACCCCACCGCCCTTGCCGCGACCGCCCGCATGAATTTGCGCCTTCACCACCCATACCGGACCGGCGAGCTTGCGCGCCGCTTCACCCGCGTCGGCAACGTTGAACGCCGGCAAGCCGCGCGGCACGGGCATGCCGAAGCGAGAGAAAATCTGCTTGCCCTGATACTCGTGAATCTTCACGTGCGGTACCAGCGCGGATAAAACTGCGCGACCGCCGGTCCATCGAGTCGTAACGCGTGACAGCGGTCGAGCTGGGCCGGTCGGGCTTCACCTGCATCGCTTGGAGTCTCGTGCGATCTGAAAACTTCGCCGGCAAATGCCTGGATCGCTACCGTGGGCAGCACGCCGGAGAGCTCTGTCAGGTGCGTGCAACCTTTGACTCCGCCAAGACGCGCGGCGGCAGACTTGCGAAAGTTCTGCAACAGGTTCAGGCCGATCAGCTTTGAGTATTCGGGTGCGATGGTGCCGCAGTGCTGCGGATAGGGCACTGCGCGGGAATTGACTTCGGCGGCCAGTACGTTGAACTGCGCGTCGATCGTCACCGTCAGCAGCATGTCGTGAACGGGCTCGCCGGCGGGCCGCAATCCAGTTGCAAGAACGAAATCGCGCGCCTTGGTGTCGGTCAGGACAGCTTCAAGATCCCACAGGCCGTCCTCGCGCGCATACGCGTCGACCTTGATAGAGCGGGTGTGCACATGGCGGCGAGTGGGCATGCTGACAGTAGATGCGCGGGGCTCTGGAACGACAGCGGGCCGCACTGTTGGGCGACACGCGGGCGCGGCCCGAGTTCAAAGAATCTAACACAGCCCGCAGCGACGACGAGTGCCCGGCCAGCGGTCAGTCTGTGTCGGCTCGGCCGCGCAGAACCTGAAGGATCGTGTCCATCGAGAACCCGCGCGACTGCAGAAAGCGCCCTTGCCTTGCGCGCTCGGCCGCGGAGGTCGGCAAAGCGGTAAAGCGCCTCGCCCATATCTGGCGCGCGCGGGCGGCTTCGCTGTCGGACAACGAGGCCAGCGCGGCGGCACTGACACCGGCAGTCACGCCCGCTCGGTGCAGGTCGTGGCGAATGCGCGCATTGCCGAAGCGCTGCGACCGGATGCGCGCCAATGAGGCGGCAAAACGTTCGTCGGAGAGCAACTGGTTGCGATCGAGATCGTCGAGGACGTGCGCGATCTCGGACAAACCATCGACCGGGTCAACATAACGAGCGAGCTTGCGGGAAAGCTCGGCGCGGCTGTGATCGCGGCGCGCAAGTAGCGCGACCGCGCGATTCAGCAAGCTCCTTGTCGGCTTGCTTCGCCTCGCCTCGGAGGACCCACGGCGCGCCATTAGCGACGGTTTCCGATCATGCGCAACTCGATCAAGCGCCATTTGTCCGCCGAGCGCGCCGACGAAAAGCGTGCCGCTATGGGGCGCGTTACTCCACGGGGACAGAAGCAACGCTGCCCGCGCGAACGCCCACGCCTTTTGTCTCACGAATCCGATTCTCGATTTCGAGAGCCATCTCCGGATGCGCGCGTAAAAACTCGCGTGCGTTGTCCTTGCCCTGACCGATGCGGTCGCCGTTGTAGCTATACCAGGCGCCCGACTTCTCGATGATATTGAGCTCCGATCCCAGATCGACTACCTCGCCCTGACGCGAAATGCCCTCGCCATAAAGAATGTCGAAGTTGGCCTGCTTGAACGGCGGCGCAACCTTGTTCTTGACAACCTTGACCTTAGTTTCGGAGCCGATCACCTCGTCACCCTTCTTGATCGAACCGATTCGACGAATGTCGAGTCTGACCGAAGCGTAGAACTTCAGCGCGTTACCGCCGGTCGTGGTTTCGGGGCTGCCAAACATCACTCCGATCTTCATCCGGATCTGGTTGATGAAGACCACCATGCAATTGGTGCGATTGATCGAGGCAGTCAGCTTGCGCAACGCCTGCGACATCAATCTTGCCTGCAAACCCGGCAGCGAATCGCCCATCTCGCCTTCGATTTCCGCCTTCGGCGTCAGAGCGGCAACCGAGTCGATCACGATCAGATCGACCGAACCCGATCGCACCAACGCATCGGTGATTTCAAGTGCCTGCTCGCCGGTATCCGGCTGCGAAATCAGCAACTCCTGCAGGTTTACGCCCAGCTTCTGCGCGTACTGCACGTCGAGTGCATGCTCGGCATCGATGAACGCGCACGTGCCACCGATCTTCTGCATTTCGGCGATCACCTGCAATGTCAGGGTCGTCTTGCCCGACGATTCCGGCCCGTAGACTTCGACGACGCGGCCGCGCGGGAGTCCGCCCACCCCCAGCGCAATATCAAGTCCGAGCGAGCCAGTGGATACGACCTGGATGTCCTCGGCAACTTCGCCGTCGGCCATGCGCATGATCGAACCCTTGCCGAACTGCTTCTCAATCTGCGCCAACGCAGCAGCCAACGCCTTTTGCCGCTCCTTGTTATCCGCCACCAAACCACTCCTTCCATCGTCCATTCCGGCCTCCGCTGCGTATCGTTAAATGCCCGGTCAACTGCTGTATATAATCACAGCGTACTGTAAATACATACAGTAAAGCGTGTCAACCTGTTTTTGTGCGCAGCGCGCCACGATCGTCGTGGCAATCTCAGCAACCCAGCATACCAATGACAGCGATGCTCGCGCGTTGGCAACCAGTTGTTTGCCGGTAATCAGCGCGTCCGGCATAATCTTTGGTTGCTTCGCGCGCAATGCATCGCAAAAGAGGTTCGGGCCGTTAGCTCAGCCGGTAGAGCAGCGGACTTTTAATCCGTTGGTCGGCAGTTCGATCCTGCCACGGCCTACCAACCCTTTGAATCGACGCGACCGGCAGAAGCCCTCGACAAACAAGGATAGTTCGAGTAGCCTTTCCGCCGCATTCGCTTCAAGTCCAGTATCCCGACTCGTCTTACATCATCGCTAGCTGTAGTTGCTTGATGGTCTTGGCAGTTCCCCCGGTTACGTTGCTTGATCCGCTTGCATGCGACGAGCGTCATGTCGGCGCGCGCGTAATCTTTTTAGGAACGTAATCAAAATGGCTAGTGGCAAAGTTAAGTGGTTCAACGAGTCCAAGGGTTTTGGCTTCATCACGCCGGATGGCGGTGGCGCCGATCTGTTCGCGCATTACAGCGAGATCGTCGGCAGCGGCTTCAAGACGTTGACGGAGAACCAGCAGGTCGAGTTCGTGGTCAAGCAGGGTCCCAAGGGCCCGCAGGCATCGCAAATCCGACCGACGTAATCAAGGATTCGCAAACTAGGACCGCGGCATGCCGCGGTTTTTTTTGGTCAGTACCAACTCAATACCAGTTACCAATCGAAATCCCGACCCCGATCGACGTCTTGCGGAAGTTGTAGTCGATCAACGTGTCACCGTAGCCGGTAAAAAGCTGCACGTATCCCTGCAGAAACTCGGTGAGCGGAAACCGATAGTCGAACTGGGCCGAGCCCCAGCTCGGACTGCGCGCAAACGTCGTTCTCAATCGCAACGCCGTGGAAGACTCATTGCGCCAGCGATAAGACGCCAGCAACTCCGCCCGACCCACATAGGATGAGATGTCGGGATTGTCGTCCTGCCGCGACTCCTCGACGATGCGCTGCCAGACCCTGGCGGTCAGCACAAACCGGTCGTGTTCGAATCCTGCCATTACATACGCGCGGTTCCAGCTACGCGACAACGGCAACTCACGGCCGTTTGATTGGTGCACAACGCCCACACCGAACATGCGACCGGCAAGCCCGAAGATCGAGTAGTGGGTCGGCCAGATCCACATCAACTCCGGCTCGAAGTCCGTACTGCGGAATTCCCGCGACACATCGTTGTTATAGATCTGCCAGAAACTCAGCTGGGTATATCCGAGCCACAGATCGGACGGTGTGCCGAACACTTGCTCGGCCAGCTTCAGCTTGAAGCTCAGCTGAAAACTGGCTTCGGGCCGGTTGTAGTCGGGTGCGACCGGTGTGGTGGCGCGCGTCGGCGATTGCGGATTGCGATTGATGCGATCGGCGAGATAGACCGGCAACAGGAAGTTTGGCCGATAGTAGGTGAACTTGAACGCACCGTACTTGTCCTCCGGCTCGAGTTCCCAGCGCTGCGAAAGCAAGGACCGATCGTCGGCAATTTTGCCGTCGGGCACCAATGCACTGCGCGGGTCATCCCGGTCGAGCGGCGCGGGCGCGGGTGCAGCCGGCAGCGCTGGAGCGACTTTCTGCAGCGACGCAGCCAACGCGTCGTAGCAGCGGAGCCGTTCGGTTGCATCGACGATCTCGCGGCACTGGTTGATGGCATCGGTTTCATTGGGCTGCGCCGATACGCCGAGCGACACGCCGACTGCGACCACTGCAACCACACTTTTCAACTCATGCACCCGGCCCGCCGTATGCGCGCTGCCGGAACCATTTGGTGGCAATCCATTTTTCGCCTTCATAAACGGGGCTCCCACCGTGCAGCGTTCGGGTATCGAGCGCCCCGTCGTCGTCGCAGTAGGCAAAGTAGACCGCGTGGCCTCTGCGCGGAAGTACATCGAGCCCGATCTCGGGAAAGACCGTTGACCCGCCGAGTGCCACGTCGTTTAGGTACATGATCAGGGTGGCGATTCGCTGCCCGCCTTGAGAAAGTACGTCGCGATTGCCCGAATGCGCCGGATCGAAGTAGTCGTAGTGCGGTCTGTACTCGCCGCCCGGCTCGTAGTGCAGTACCTGAATCGGTTCGCCGTGCTCGACCGGGCAATCGACAAGTTCGGCTATCCGGTGCTCGATTCGCTGCAGCAACTCGTTTTCGCCGCGCCTGAAGTAGGTGCCCGCACTGGTGCGATGCGGATGAATGTCGTACGCCCCGGTACTGGCGTTGACGACACTCGAGCGCTGCACCCTGTCACGCGACAGCGAGATCAACTGGTCGCACTCTTCATCCGACAACAGGTTGCCGAACAGCACGACCCGCGGCGCGGCAATGACGAACAACATTTCGACGGTTCGATCGAAAGCAGGAAGGCTGCTGGGCATTTGTGCCAGCTGGGAGCTGAGCGCTGCGGGCCGCCCTGCTTGCTGCTCGCCCTCGGATGCGGATCCGGCAGCAGGCGATGTTGCCACTGAACCCTCACGCGACGCATCCGCCGCCCGCGGGTCGCCGTCTCCCCTCAATGCGCGCCAGGCGGCAGCCACGGCATCGTTGGCGTAGGTTGGGTCATACTTGGCCGCGACCAGTGTCTGAACCACGGCGTCAGTCGCGGACCCGGTGTCACACATCGTGCGCAGCCATTCCTGCAAAGCAACCGGGAGCTCTTCGAACCTCATCAGTTCAAGTTTAGCGGCGCTCGGCAGTATTCTTGCCACTGAGTTCGAACCGAGCGGGAGATTCAGATGCTGCAAAAAGTGGGATTGCCACCGTTGTCCGACGGTGCATTGCTGAAGACCGAAGCCTACATCGGCGGTGCCTGGCTCAGCGCCGCAGCGCGTACGCGCTTCGCCGTGACCAACCCGGCAGACGGGATCGAAATCGCAAAGGTGGCTAACTGCAAGGCCCCCGAGGTACAGCAGGCGATCGACGCCGCGCAAAAGGCGCTGCCCGGTTGGCGCGCCAGAAACGCCAAGGAGCGTGCAGCAGTGATGCGGCGCTGGTTCGATCTGATCATCGCGCATCAGGAAGATCTTGCAAAGCTGATGACTGCCGAGCAAGGCAAGCCGTTGACCGAAAGCCGCGGCGAAATCACCTATGGCGCATCGTTTGTCGAGTGGTTCGCCGAAGAAGCGAAGCGCGTCTACGGCGACATGATTCCCACAACTGCCGACGACAAACGGCTGATGGTCTGGAAGGAGCCGATCGGAGTGGCGGCCGCAATTACGCCGTGGAATTTTCCGATTGCGATGATCACCCGAAAAGTGGCCCCGGCGATCGCGGCAGGATGCACCGTGATCGTCAAACCGGCCGAGCAAACGCCGTTGTGCGCGCTTGCGTTGGCCGAGCTGGCCCATCGCGCGGGCCTTCCGCCGGGCGTATTCAACGTCGTGCCCGCGGACGAAACGAATTCAATCGCGGTCGGCAAACTGCTGTGCGAATCGCCGGTGGTGCGCAAGCTTTCGTTCACGGGGTCCACCGCAGTCGGCCGCATTTTGATGCAGCAAAGCGCGTCGACGCTGAAAAAGCTTTCGCTCGAGCTCGGCGGCAACGCCCCGTTCATCGTGTTCGACGACGCGGCGATCGACGCAGCGGTCGATGGTGCAGTGGCGTCAAAATATCGCAACGCGGGACAGACCTGTGTCTGCACCAATCGCTTTTATGTCCATACCAAGATCTACGACGAGTTCGTGCACAAATTCGCGGCAAAGGCGGCACAACTGATCGTCGGGTCGGGATTCGACCCGGGCGTCCAGCAGGGACCGTTGATCGACACAAACGCCCTGAAGAAGGTCGAGCAGCATGTTGCCGACGCGAAAAACCTCGGCGCCAAAGTGATCACCGGTGGCGAGCGCCATGCACTCGGAGGCACGTTCTATCAGCCGACCGTGCTGGCCGATGCCACCGACAAAATGGTGCTGACGCGTGAAGAAACTTTTGGGCCAGTGGCGCCGGTCTTCAGATTCTTGCGCGATGAAGAAGCCATTGCTGCTGCCAACGCAACCGAGTTCGGTCTGGCGGCGTACTTTTACTCGCGCGATGTCGCTCGCGTGTTCCGCGTCGCCGAGGCGCTCGAGTACGGGATAGTCGGCGTCAACACTGGATTGATGTCGAACGAAGTCGCGCCCTTTGGTGGCATCAAACAATCGGGGTTCGGCCGAGAAGGTTCCAAGTACGGCATCGAGGAATACCTCGTGACCAAGTACGTTTGCGTGGGTGGAATTTAGGGCCTCTCGTTGACCAACAGCTCGCGCGACCGCATCAGCTCGGCTCGCTGGACCTTGTCGAGCTCAGGATAGCGAAGCTTCATTTTTTCGAGCGCCTCGACGATCGCAGTTACGACGACCAGCCGCGTGAACCATTTGTTATCCGCCGGCACAGCGAACCAGGGCGCTTGTTCAGTAGCCGTCCCGCGAATCGCCGCTTCGTAGGCGTCCATATATTCGTTCCAGTGAGCGCGCTGCTCGAGATCCGCGGCGTGGAACTTCCAGTTCTTCGACGGCTTATCCAGCCGCTCGAGAAGGCGCTTTTTCTGCTCGTCGCGCGATACATGAAGGAAGAACTTGAGGACCGCGGTGCCGTTGCGCACCAGATAGTCTTCAAACGCGGCAATGTCTTTCATGCGTTGCTCGAAGATGTCCTTCGTGACCCGCTCGGGCGGCAGCTTCTGCGCCTTGAGAACCTCCTGATTGACCCGGACCACCAGCACCTCTTCGTAGTACGAGCGATTGAAAATCCCGATGCGACCGCGCTCCGGAAAGCGTCGATAACAACGCCACATCCAATCGTGATCCAGCTCTTCCGATGACGGCTGTTTGAATGCAACGACATCGACGCCCTGCGGATTCACGCCGGTCATCACATGCTTGATCGTGCTGTCCTTGCCGGCTGCATCCATTGCCTGCAGGATGATCAGCACAGAATGACGGTCCTGCGCATAGAGTTTGTCCTGTTCAGCCACCAGCCGCTCGACGCCGGCGGCAAGCAACCGCGCCGCCTCGACCTTCCTGTGGCGAACGTCACCCGCCGATTTCAGACCATCGGTATCTCCTGAATCGACTTTCTTCAGGCGAAACTTCTTGCCATCGGTGACTCGATACGGTTCGATGTTGATTGCAACTTTCTTCGGCTTTCCGCGGTTCGAAGGCATCTTTAATCCTCGTCAGTGAAGCGCGGGTAGCATAGCCAATGGCCCGCAGGAGACATTCAGAAAACCGAGAGAGGCAGCGATGATCTACACAACGGAGAACATCAGGACCGTGGCCCTACTCGGCCACGGCGGTGCAGGAAAGACGACATTGAGCGAGGCGCTGCTCGCCAAAGCGGGCGCGATCCAGGCTGCCGGCAGCGTCGAAAAGGGCACCACGGTCAGCGATTTCGATCCCCTCGAGAAAAGTTTCCAGCATTCGCTGCGCACCTCGGCGCTGCACCTTGATCTGCCCAGTGTGCGCGTGCATATCCTCGACACGCCCGGGTTTCCGGATTTCATCGGACAGGCCATCGGCGCGCTCGACGCGGTAGAGACAGCGGCGATTGTCGTCAACGCATCCACCGGAATCGAGATGATTACATCGCGCATGATGGATTGGGCTGCAAAGCGCAAGCTCTGCCGGCTAATCATCGTCAACAAGATCGACGCCGACAACGTTGATTTGCCCGGATTGCTGGCCGATCTGCGCGGCACGTTCGGCAAAGAGATTCTGCCGATCAACCTGCCGGCCGAAAATGGCACGCGGGTGGTCGATTGCTTCTTCAATCCCTCTGGAACGTCCGATTTCTCTTCGGTGTCCGAAGCGCATCAAGCACTGATCGACCAGGTGATCGAGGTCGACGAAGATCTGATGGCTCGCTATCTGGAACAAGGCCAAGACATCGAGGCGACACAGTTGCACGAGCCGTTTGAGAAGGCCCTGCGCGAAGGCCATTTGGTGCCGGTGTGTTTTGTCTCGTCGCGCAACGGCGCCGGCATCGATGAATTGCTCAACATCTTCGACCGCTTGCTTCCCAACCCGGCCGAGGGCAATGCACCGCTGTTTTTCAGGAGCAGCCGCGACAGTTCAGCCGCAGACGGAAAGGCCGAGAGCGAATTCCGGTCGCAGCCTGACCCCAAAAAGCATGTGCTCGCGCATGTGTTCAAAGTCGTCGTCGATCCGTACGTCGGCAGGATGGGCGTCTTTCGCGTGCACCAGGGCACGATCACGAAGGACACGCAGCTTTACATCGGCAGCGAACGCAAGCCATTCAAGGTCGGCCATCTGTTGATGCTTCAAGGGGCGAAAACGGTCGAGGTGGCGTCGGCGTTTCCCGGCGACATTGCGGCGATCGCCAAGGTCGATGAGATTGGCTTCGACTCCGTGCTTCACGATTCGCATGACGAAGACCAGATCCGCATGCAGCCGCTCGAATTTCCGACGCCGATGAGTGGACTTGCAATTCAGCCCAAGCGACGCGGTGACGAGCAGCGCATCTCGGAAGTGCTGAACAAGATGATGGCCGAGGATCCGACGCTCCTGGTCGAGCATGACGTGACGCTGAACGAAACGGTTCTGCGCGGCCTCGGAGAATTGCATCTGCGCTCAGCGCTGGAACGCATGGCGTCGCAATACAAGATCGAAGTGCAGACCCGGCCGCCACGGGTGCCGTATCGCGAGACGATTGGAGCGCCGGCCGAAGGGCACGCCAGACACAAGAAACAAACCGGTGGCGCGGGCCAGTTCGGCGAGGTCTTCCTGCGCATCGAGCCGCTGGCACGCGGCGCAGGGTTCGAGTTCGTCGACCAGGTCAAGGGCGGCGTGATTCCGTACCAGTTCATCCCTGCGGTGCAGAAGGGCGTCGAATCGGTCCTCGCGTCCGGTCCGGTGGCCGGATGTCCGATGCAGGATCTGCGCGTGATCGTGTACGACGGCAAGCACCACCCGGTCGATTCAAAGGAGATCGCATTCGTCGCCGCCGGCCGCAAGGCATTTCTGGATGCGCTTGCGAAAGCGCGTCCGATCGTGCTCGAGCCGATCGTCACCGCCGAGATCGAGGCGCCCGAGTCGCATATCGGCGACATCACCGGCGACCTGTCGGCGCGCCGCGGGCATATCACCGGCACGCGTGGTGCGTCGGGCGCAATGGTGGTCGAGAGTCAGGTCCCTCTGGCGGAACTTGAAGGTTATTCGGCGCGGCTAAAGTCGATGACGCAGGGGCGCGGCGCGTGGACGATGTCGCTGTCGCACTACGAACAGGCGCCGCCGGGACTGCAGCAACAACTCGCGACCGAGCACAAATCCAAGAGCCGGCACGAGGAGGATGAATAACGCGATCAAGCCGCCGCCGGGAGCCGCTCGACCCTTTGCTCTTTGATCGGCAGGTTGACGAGCGCCGCCGCGAGTGCGAGCAGCGCGTCGGCGTACCACATCCACAGATAGCTGCCGGTGCGGTCGACTGCAATCCCACCGAGATACGCGCCGAAAAATGCGCCGACCTGGTGCGATAGCAACGTCAGCCCAAACAGTGTCGCAAGGTAGCGCACACCGAATAGTTTGCCAACCACGCCCGCGGTGGGTGGAACTGTGGCCAACCACGTCAAGCCAAGTCCAATCGCGAAGATGTAAAACGTAATCGCAGTCTTCGGCGCGGCCAGGTAAATCAAAATCAACACGGTGCGCGACAGATACAGCCAGAACAGGATGTACTTGCTACGGTAACGATTGACCCACTGGCCGGCCACCAAACTGCCGACAATGTTCGCCAGGCCGATCAGCGCAAGCGACCAGCTGGCAACCGACGCCGGCAGGCCGCACAACCCGACTTCGCCCGGCAAATGGATCACCAGAAACGCAATGTGAAAGCCGCAGGTGAAAAATCCCGCGTGCAGCAGCAGATAACTGCGATCCTTGAACGCGGCGGCTACGGCGCGCTTCAGGCCGCCGTCGGTCTCGGTCGCCGCGCGCGCTGCAGTAGCCGCCGCAGAGCCGCGCAAGATGCGAGCGAGAGGCAGCGCGGTCAGCGTCAGCAGCGCCAGTGACCACATTGCGCCGGCCCAGCCCAACAGGCTGATCAGCTTTTGCACCACGGGAGCAAACACAAACTGGCCAAAGGACCCGCCCGCATTGATCACCCCGGACGCGGTGCCTCTCTTATTGGCGGGCACGTATTGCGCGGCGCCCCCTATTAGTACCGAAAAGCCGGCGCCGCCGGCGCCCGCCGCAAACAAGAACCCCATCGTCAACATCAACCCGAACTGGTTCGTGAGGACCGGCGTCAGTGCACAGCCGATGGCAAGCAGCACGATGCTCCCCGCCAACACGCGACCGGTGCCATAGCGATCGGCGAATGCGCCGGCGATCGGCTGCACAGCTCCCCACACAAACTGGCCCACCGCGAGTGCGAAGCTGATCGTCACGATGCCCAGGCCGGTCGCCGTGTTCAGCGGCGACACGAACAGTCCGAGCGACTGCCTCGCACCCATCGTCACCATTAATATCGCCGCCGCCGTCAGCACCATTGGCCACCAGCTGCGCGCCGCACTCGTCGGCGAGGCATCGTTCATCGGCTCCGCTCCTTTTGCTTCGACTTTGAATGAGCCGGCGCCGCGTGGCTTGTGCCGCGATCGGCCTGATCCGGCGGATCAGTTGCCAGTTGTGTGAGCACATCATCGAGCAGCGCATGCAGCGCAACAACCGTTTTCACGCCGAGTCGACGGTTCAGATCCTGCTGCGCCGCGCGCCAGTGGCGCTGCGCTTCGAGCCGAACGGTGCGTCCTGCTGCAGTCGAAACGACGCGTCGGCTGCGCGCATCCGGGCCCGCCTGCAGTTCGATCCATCCGTGCCCGATCAGTGGTCGCAGATTGCGGGTCAGAGTCGACGCGTCGAGGTTCAGGCTCGCCGCCAGCGCGGCGGGCTGGATCGGCTCGAGCCGCATCACTGCAGACAACAGCGAGTACTGCGTCGTCTTCAGGCCGGCCGCGGCCGTGTAAGCATCGTAGTGCTGGCCAAGCCGGCGGCCGAGCTGCCGAAGTTTCAGATGCGTGCAACCCCGCGGCACGTCGGTGGCGACGCCCGATCGAGCTCGAACTGGAGAGCGCAGGTTCGACGACATCAGTCCATTGTACCTACAATGGTTGCAGGTACAAGTGAAATCGGCGGCGCTCTGATGGCCGGCGCTCAGCCGTCGCCCGTCGTCGGCCTCGGCTCGACTGCCCGTCTTCCCGTTCCAGCCCCGCCCAACTGAGTTTCGTCGCACTGGCGCTGCGGCCAGTGGCGAGTTGCCTATCATCCGCGTTTTCCTCCGGAGGGATTGCTGTGAAACGGATTCTGATATTCGCGGCCGCGCTGCTGGTCAGCGTGGGTGGCCTGGCTCAAACCAAGCAACGAATCGAAAAGGCGGCGGACCTGCCGCGCTTTACCTACCCGGTGCCGGGCAAGGTCGAGCAGATCGTGAGCGATGACAAATTATTCAGCGCGTTTGCTGCCGATCTGAGGCGCGACATCGAGTCGGTGCTCGCCAAGTATGAGATCGCCGATAAATCGATGCAGCGCCAGTTGCTCGGCACCCTGCTGCAGCTCGATGTTCTCGAGGGCCGTGACGAGGCTGCGCTGAAACGCATTGAGCAGATTCGTGCGTTGCAAGAGAAACCAGCAGACAAGTTGCTGACCGGTGTGCAGGCACGCGCGGTGATCGATGCGCGCAAGGCTACTGGCAGCTCGACATCGGACGCATACAAGGCCGCCGTTGGCAAGAGCATCAGCGAACAACTGGGGCGGATGCCGTATCCCGTAATCGCCAACGACACGATGCAGGCCAAAGCAAGCGCCGAGCTGATCGGGGCGGGCCGAGTGCTCGGATTCCTCAACGAGGCGCTGCAGCCCGCCGCCGACAAGGCCGGCGCGCTAAGTTCCGAGCTGGCGCCGGGGCTGGTCAATGCGCGCTACGTGCTCAACGTCCGCGTGCCGCTGAAGCAAACGCTGGTCAGCGCGTACTCAAGCTATCTCGCTGCCAACAAAGCCGAGAAGTCCGATATCTGGGCTGCGCGCAAGGTCGATCTGCCACCGGGACGCAGCTATGCGCCGGTCACGATCGCGGTGTGGGACAGCGGAGTCGATTCCGCGCTGTTCGGCAAGCAGGTGCTGCGCGACGCCTCGGACAAGCCGTTGTTGATCGGGTTCGACAAGTATGCAAACCCGACCAATACCGAATTGCAGGTGCTGTCGCCCGAGATGCAAAAGAAACTGCCGGCAATGAAGGCACGCACCAAGGGGTTTTCGGATCTGCAGTCGAACGTGGAAAGCAAGGAAGCCGACGAGATCAAGCAGTTCATCTCGAACTTGTCGAAGGAACAGTACAAGCCGGCCATCGAGGAAATCATGCTGGCGGGCAACTATGAGCATGGAACTCACGTTGCCGGTATCGCGATGGAAGGCAATCCTTACGCGAGACTCTTGATCGCCCGCATCGAATTCGGCAACACGCTGATTCCCGATCCATGCCCGTCACGCGAACAAGCCGAAAAAGACGCGAAGGCGATGGTTGTGTCGGTCGATTTTCTGAAGAGGAACAAGGCGCGCGTCGTCAACATGAGCTGGGGCGGCAGCGTCAATTCGATCGAAAACGATCTGGAGACCTGCGGTATCGGCAAGACGCCGGAAGAGCGCAAGAAAATGGCGCGCGAGTATTTCGACATCTTTCGCATCGCGCTGCAGAAGGCGTTCGCACGCGCGCCGCAGATCTTGTTTATCACCTCGGCGGGCAACTCGAACCAGGATGCAACGTTCGCAGAGGACGCGCCGGCCGACATCGTGCTTCCGAACCTGCTGACGGTCGGCGCGGTCGACAAAGCGGGCGACGAAGCGTCGTTCACCAGCTACGGCAAGACGGTCAAGGTGCACGCCAACGGCTATCAGGTCGAGAGCTACCTGCCGGGCGGAGATCGCGTTGCCTTGTCAGGCACCTCGATGGCATCGCCACAAGTGACAAACCTCGCGGCCAAGATCCTTGCAGTCAATCCGTTGCTAACGCCGCAGCAGGTGATCAGGATCATCGTCAGCACAGCCGAGAAAACGGCGGATGGCCGCCGCGTGCTGATCAATCCGAAGAAGGCGATCGATACTGCGGCAAAGCGCCACGGTTAGAGCTTTTGCGGCCAAGCCAGATGAACTACAGCCGTGGCCCGGAGCCACGGCTTGATCGGAGATCGTGCGTCACGCGCGAGTCAGCGGCTTGAATCGCAATCGATGCGGGCGCGCGCCTTCTTCGCCGAGCCGCTGCTTTTTATCCGCCTCGTATTCCTGATAGTTGCCATCGAAAAAAGTCCAGCGCGAGTCGTCCTCCGCGGCGAGGATGTGCGTGGCGATCCGATCCAGAAACCAGCGGTCGTGCGAAATGACCAGCACGCTACCGGCAAACTCCAGCAGCGCCTCTTCGAGCGCGCGCAGCGTCTCGACGTCAAGATCGTTCGAGGGCTCATCGAGCAGCAGCACATTGCCGCCCGCCAGCAACATCTTTGCAAGGTGCAATCGCCCGCGCTCACCGCCGGACAGATTGCCCACGATCTTCTGCTGATCGCCGCCCTTGAAGTTGAAACGTCCCAGATAGGCGCGCGTCGGCATCTCGAACTTGCCGACGGTGAGAATGTCGAGACCACCGGAAACAGCGTCCCACACGCTCTTGTCGTTCGGCAGCGCATCGCGAAATTGGTCGACCGACGCAAGCCGCACCGTCGGGCCGATGATGATCTCGCCGCTGTCAGGCTTCTCCTTGCCGGTGATCAACCGCAACAAGGTTGACTTGCCCGCGCCATTCGGGCCGATGATGCCGACGATCGCACCGGCCGGAACGCTGAAGCTTAGCTCGTCGATCAGCAACCGGTCGCCGTAACCCTTGCTGACCGCGCTGAATTCGAGCACCTTGTCGCCCAACCGCTCGGCGACCGGAATGAAGATCTCCTGCGTCTCATTACGGGCCTGATGCTCGTACGACGACAGTTCATCGAAGCGCGCAAGCCGCGCCTTGCTCTTGGTCCTCCGCCCCTTGGCGTTCTGCCGAACCCAGTCGAGCTCGGACTTCATCGTCTTGATACGGGCCGCCTCCTGTTTGGATTCGCGCTCCAAACGCTGCTCCTTCTGTTCGAGCCATGCGCTGTAGTTTCCCTTGTACGGAATGCCGCGGCCACGATCGAGCTCGAGAATCCACTCCGCGGCGTTGTCGAGAAAATATCGATCGTGGGTCACGGCGACCACGGTGCCCGGAAAACGCAGCAGGAACTGCTCGAGCCAGTCCACGCTTTCGGCATCCAGATGGTTGGTCGGCTCGTCGAGCAGCAGCATGTCGGGCTTCGACAGCAGCAGACGGCACAATGCGACACGCCGTTTTTCCCCGCCGGATAACGATCCAAGAACGGCATCCCACGGAGGCAGACCCAGTGCGTCCGCCGCGATTTCCATCTGATGCTCGGTGTCCTGCCCCGTGGTGGCGAGGATCGCCTCGTACTTCGCCTGGTCCGCCGACAGCTGGTCGAAGTCGGCATCGGGCTCCGCGTAGGCGGTGTAGATCGCTTCGAGCTTCTGTTTCGCTTGCAATACCTCGCCCAGCCCCGCTTCCACCTCCTGCTTGACTGTGCTCGAAGTATTGAGCTGCGGCTCCTGCGGCAGATATCCAATCTTGATCCCGGGCATCGCCGCGGCATCGCCTTCGATTTCCTTGTCGAGGCCGGCCATGATCCTCAGCAACGTCGACTTGCCGGAGCCGTTGAGCCCGAGCACGCCGATCTTCGCGCCGGGGAAAAAACTGAGGGAAATATTCTTGAGAATCTCGCGTTTCGGGGGCACGATCTTGCCCACGCGGATCATCGAATAAACGTACTGAGCCATTGAATCTTCGAAAAGGGGGAGCAATGCGAGCCACGGCGAGCGCGCGAGATTACCGCATCGCATGTATGATTTGCTGTGGTTGTGGTGCTGTGTGTTCCGGTTCGCACCCGCCGTCGTGGTTGTCAACTAGCTCCCCCGAACCTTTTGTAGTGTTCGCATTTGCCTGAACCGGTTCCGCGACGCTCCTGCGTCGCCCAGGCCGTGCTCAGGAGATCATTTTGAATTCGTCATTTGAAGCCCTCGGCTTGTCCGAGGCACTGGTTCGTGCTGTTACCGAGCTGGGGTACACCACGCCGACCGCAATCCAGCAGCAGGCAATTCCGGCGGTTTTAAGTGGCGGCGATCTGCTCGCCGGCGCCCAGACCGGAACGGGCAAGACGGCCGGGTTTGTGTTGCCCATCCTGCAGCGCCTGGCCAGCACGCAACTACCGCACGCGAAATCGCGCAAACCGGTTCGCGTACTGATCCTTACACCGACGCGCGAGCTCGCGGCGCAGGTCGAAGAAAGCGTGCGCGACTACGGCAAGCACAGCAAGGCAAGTGTCGCGGTGGTCTACGGCGGCGTTTCGATCAACCCTCAGATCTCAGCGCTGAAGCGCGGAGTCGACATCGTGGTCGCAACACCCGGCCGCCTGCTCGACCACGTCGGCCAACGCACGATCGATTTGTCGCAGGTCGAAGTGCTCGTCCTCGATGAAGCCGATCGCATGCTCGACATGGGTTTTCTGCCGGACATGAAACGAGTGTTCGCGCTGCTGCCCAAAACAAGGCAGACGTTGTTGTTCTCGGCCACGTTTTCGGACGAGATCCGTACGCTCGCCGGGACGCTCTTGAAGAACCCCGCAATGGTGCAGGTCGCGCAGCGCAACTCCACTGTCGACGCCACCACGCAAACGGTCTGGCTGGTCGATCGCGGCCGCAAGTCGGAACTGCTGGCGCACATGATCACCACCAATCAGTGGTTTCAGCTGCTTATTTTTACGCGCACCAAGCACGGTGCGAATCGCCTGGCCGAATTCCTGAACAAGCATGGAGTCACCGCGCTCGCGATCCACGGTAACAAGAGCCAGGGTGCTCGAACGCGTGCGCTGAGTGAATTCAAGAGCGGTGCGCTGCAAGCGCTGGTGGCGACCGATATCGCCGCGCGCGGCCTCGATATCGAGCAACTGCCGCACGTCGTCAACTTTGATCTACCGCATGTGCCCGAGGACTACGTGCACCGGATCGGTCGCACCGGGCGTGCAGGCGCTACCGGCGAGGCGATCTCCCTGGTGTGCGCCGACGACAAGCCACTGTTGGCCGACATCGAGAAACTGATCCGCCGCCAGGTATCGCGCGAGATCATCGCCGGGTTCGAGCCCAATCCGAATGAACGCGCCGAGCCTGTAGTGCGTCAACGAAGTCATGCAAAGACGGAGCGGTCGCGCGAACGCCATCCGCGTTCTGCGCCCAGGCGTCAGGACTCGCAATCGAAGAGAGCGACCGCGCAACCTGCTCGGCAGCAGCCCGCAGCTAAGTCGCGCGCGCAGCCAGCGCGCACCACCGCGCCCTATGCCCCGCCGAAGCAGACAAAGCCTCTGCAACCGCGACGTTCGAGTGACAACACATCGGCTGTGCGCACCAACATCCCGGGCTTGGCTCCTCCGCCGCACCGCCGGGGGCGTTAAGCTCACGGATCGAGTTCATCGAACCGGAGGTCGCGTTGGGAAGCTCGTCCGCCGGACACGCGGCGATCGAAGTCAAGCACAACGCCGAAGCGCGGCGCTTCGAAGCGGTCGTCGACAGATTGCTGTGTCGCTGCGATTACCGCATGCACGGCAATACGATGATGCTGGTTCATACCGAAGTGCCGCCGCAGCTCGAGGGCCACGGCTTTGCCTCGATGCTGGTACAAGCCGCATTCGATTACGCCAAGGAAAACGGCATGGATGTGCTGCCCGTGTGCTCTTTCGTCGGCGCGTGGGCGCGCCGCCACCCCGACGTCGAGCCACTGCTGGCCCGCTAACTCGCGCCATATCGTCCAACACAGCGCCTGGGGACGCAATTTCCGCAGGCGACGACCGGTGGTCGGGGGCGGTCTTGCGGCCGCTGAACCCGCATCTACGGTAATTCTCGTGAGCGCGTTTGGCCCCTAATATCGGCCCATGAACCTGCTCATCATCGGCGGCGGAGTCTTCCTTGGCCAGGCACTGTTGCAGTCCGCCCTCGAGGGTGGGCATGCCGTCACGGTGTTCAACCGCGGAAAGTCGCGCAACTGGTGGCCGCCCGGGGTGAAATGGATTGTCGGCGATCGGCAGGAGGATCTGCACCTGCTGATGGGTCGCAAATGGGATGCAGTGATCGATACCTGTGGGTATCGGCCGCAAGACGTCGAAGCAAGTTGCGCTGCGCTATACGACTGCTGTGAGCGCTATGTCTTCATCTCGAGCGTCTCAGCCTACGCGTCGTTCGCGAACGCGCCAATTACCGAGCAGGACCCGCTGGCAACCGCCGACGGCGTGGAGCGCGAGACGATCAACGGCGCTAACTACGGTCCTTTGAAAGCGGAATGCGAGCGCACCGTGGCGCGCGCGTTTGGCTCGCAAGCGCTTCTAATCCGGCCCGGTCTAATCGTGGGTCCCCACGATCCAACCGGTCGCTTCTCGTACTGGCCGTGGCGCATCTGTGGCGGTGGCCGGGTGCTGGCGCCGGGTACTGCCGAAACGCCGATTCAATTTATTGACGCCCGCGATCTCGCCGCTCTGATCATGCGGCTCGTCATGATGCGCGCGAGCGGTGCGTTCAATGCGACCGGTCCGAATGAGGGCGCGACTTTCGGCGAACTGCTCGATACCTGCCGCTGGATTTCCGGCGAGGACGTCGAGATCGAATGGGTCGATCAAAAGTTCCTGGAGCGAGAAGGTGTGCAGCCGTGGACCGAGCTGCCGCTTTGGATTCCGACTCACGATCTGCAGACTCGCGGGTTCCACATGGTCGATACCACTCGTTCACGGCGCAATGGACTGCGCACGCGCCCGATGGCCGTGACCATCAGCGATATTCTCGAAGCGGGAATTCCTGAGCACGACGACAAGCGGCGCATCGGCAAGCTCGCGCGCGAGCGCGAACGCGATCTGCTGGCAGTCTGGCGTCTGCAGAAAGCGGGCTTGGCGCTGGCCTAGAACCCGCGGGAACTGTCGGTTACACCTTGAAACCAAGGGCCGTCGGCGGTAGTGCTCCAGCGATCGTTGAATTTCCAGTAACACTTGGAGGTTAACGATGAAACGCAAACTTTTGCTCGGTAGTGCACTCGGGGCACTGGTCCTCGCCGCTTTGGCGCCGTGGTCAGCTTCGCGGGCGCAGGATGTATCACTACGAGTGAATACTCCGCATTTCGCAATTCGCATCGGCGCCCCCCACTTTCCGGTTTATCAACCGGTCCCGGTCTACCAGCCAGCTCCGGTTTATTACCCCCAGCCCGTCTATGCGCCGCCGCCCGTTATCTATGCGCCGCCGCCCGTTGTCTATGCACCGCCGCGCTACTACGGACCGCCCGCCTACGTCGTCGGGTATCGCGGTTACCCGCATCGTTGGCAACACGGACAATGGCAGAACGACCGGCAATGGCAGAACAACCGTCGCTGGGACGGGTACGGTTGGCGTTAGCGCGCTGGCCCGCTCTGTGCTTGAATCCCCGTGACGTGAGTTACGAGGAGCAGACATGCGCATTGAAGGCCAGAGCTCTAACGTAGAAGATCGGCGGGGTCTAGGTGGGGTTGGCCTGGTCGGGGGAGGCATTGGCACTCTCGTTCTTGTGGTCATCGGAATGTTTTTCGGCATCGATCCTCGGGTGATACTCGGACTCGCCGAAACCGCACAGACAGTCCAGGAAACGCGCGCACCGCAGGGCTCGGCCAAAGCTCCGGCAGACGAGGCCGGCAAGTTCGTTTCCGGTGTGCTGCTCGACACCGAAAAAACGTGGAAGACTTTATTTCAGCAACTCGGCCGTAACTACGCCGAGCCCAAGCTGGTGATCTTTGAGCGAGCGACACGCTCGGCGTGTGGCACGGGCCAATCGGCGATGGGCCCGTTCTACTGCCCGCTTGATCAGACCGTTTATATCGATCTGTCGTTCTACCGGGCGTTGCAGGAACGCTTCAAGGCACCCGGCGACTTCGCGCAGGCCTATGTCATTGCGCATGAAGTCGGACATCATGTGCAGAATCAGCTTGGCATCATGGAAAAAACGCAGGCGTTGCGGCAGCGTTTGAACGAAGCGCAGAGCAATGCGCTGTCGGTCCGCATCGAACTGCAGGCTGATTGCTTCGCCGGCGTGTGGGCACACCACGCGGACAATCGCAAGCTGCTGGACGCGGGCGATGTGGACGAAGCGATGCGCGCTGCGTCAGCAATCGGCGACGACAACATCCAGCGCCGCACCCAGGGCACGATTGTTCCCGAGAGTTTCACGCACGGCACCTCGGAGCAGCGCACCCGCTGGTTCATGACGGGCATGAAGAGCGGTCAGATCACGGCCTGCAATACGTTCGACGGAGTGTGAGTGGGCGTGACCTCGCTGGTGCCGCTCTCTTCGTCGGCATTTCTGGCGCGGTAGCGGCGGGGGCCGGCAGGCCGGGCTCGGTCGATGTTCCGGCTGGGCATTTCGACTGGGCGCCTTTATCGTCACGGTGCAAGAACTGCATACCGCGCGGCTTTAGGATTCCCCAATGAACGCTACCGAATCGCTCTCGCGCCGCTCGAACCTCGATCCACGCTTGCTCGGGCGCACGGGGCCGCTGCCGATCGCCTCGTACTTCGACATCGATTGGTTCGAACGCGAACGCAAACTGCTGTTCGCTTCAGGGCCGAACTATGTCGGCAGCGAGAAAATGGTTCCAGAACTTGGCGACTATATGACGCTGCCGTCCACTGGAAACGCCAAAGTCCTGGTGCAAGGCCCGGGCGGTATCAATCTGCTGTCGAATTCGTGCCGCCATCGTCAGGGGCTGTTGCTCGACGGCAGAGGCAACAATGCCAGCATTGTATGTCCGCTGCATCGATGGACCTACGATCTAGATGGAAAGCTGCTCGGAGCCCCTGACTTCGACATCACGCCCGATTGTTCGCTGACGAAAACAGCGCTCAAACACTGGAATGGCTTGCTTTTCGCCGGGCCGCAAGATCCGGTGGCGGATCTGCGCGATTTTCCGCTGGCGCCGGATTACAACTACAGCGACTACGTGTTCGAAAAGGTCATCGTTGACGAGTGCCCTTTTAACTGGAAAGCCTTTCTTGAGATCTATCTGGAGCTTTATCACGTCGAGGCAATGCACCCGGGTTTGCAAAAGTGGGTCGACCCGGACAACTACGAGTGGGGTTTCGGCGACCGCTGGAGTTACCAGATTCTCGGCATCAAGGACGGACTGAAGGCGCAGGTCTCACCCAACTATGAACGCTACCGTGACTCGATACTCGAGTTTTCAGGCGGCGAGCTGCCGAAGTACGGCACGGTGTGGTCGATTCTCTACCCGAACGTGATGCTCGAGTGGTATCCGTACGCGCTGGTGGTCAGCACCTTGATCCCGCGCTCGCCAGAACTGACCACCAACGTGGTCGAGTTTTACTACCCGGAGGAAGTCCACGCGTTCGAGCGGCAGATCGTCGACGCGCACCAAGCCGCCTATGCCGAATCCTCTGCCGAAGATGCGCAGATCTGCGCCCGCCTGCAACGCGGGCGTCGTACGCTATGGCTGGCTGGCGAGGAGGACCGCGGCCCGTATCACACGCCGCACGAAGACGGCATGATTCACCTTCACGACTGGATCAGCCGGTCGATCGCCGCCGAGGCAGCAGACGCCGCCTAGGCGGCGGCGGCGGTCTCGTACACCGCCTCTTCGATTCCGATTGCGTTTGGAGCAGCAACGATGACGGCCGCAATGCGACCGACGTCGCGCAGTTTCTCGACTCATTCCGTTCTGTTTCAGAGCGCGTAATGCGACCGCACGCAGAAATGGCATTTTCCGACAATCGAGGCCGCCAGCGCGTACAGGAGATGTAGTTTCCACCTATGAAGGAGGCGGCGCTAATTACTATTTATAATGCACGCGATAGGCGCCGGTGAAGCGTGCCGGCGGCCGAGCGTCTGTCTGCAACAATGGCGCTGTGACCGTTTCGCCCTATCGCATCCGCAGCGCGTGGCTCGCCTGGTACTTCGTCGTCATCTGGGGTTCGGGCTATCTGGCGACCAAGGTCGGATTGCAATACGCGCCACCGTTCACCTTCCTGTCACTGCGATTCGCATTCGGACTGCTGCTCGTCGTTCCGTTGACCATGGCGATCAGGCCGCGCTGGCCCGATTCACGGACACAGTGGGCGCACGTCGCCTTTGCCGGCCTTCTGATGCACGCGGTCAATCTCGGCGGCAGCCACTACGCGCAGTACCTCGGAATGTCGGCTGGCATAACCGCCCTTGTCTTGGCGCTGCAACCGGTGGTCACCGCGGCTGCCGCACGGCCCTTGTTTGGCGAACGCCTCGTTCGTACACAGTGGCTCGGCGTTGCGCTTGGACTCGCGGGCGTGGCATTGGTGGTCTGGCACAAAGTGGATCTCGGCGCGATGAGTGCCGCGTCGTTGGCGGCGGTGCTGATTGCGCTCGCGGCGATGACCGTCGGCACCTTGTATCAGCGGATCTTCTGTCCAGCGGTCGACCTGCGTGCGGCGACCGTCGTACAGTTCGCAGCGACTCTGATGGTCTTGGCGCCGCTCGCAGTGGCGGTGGAGGGCTTCGAGTTTCGATGGTCTTGGCAGCTGCTGTGCGCGATTGCATTCCTGGTGATTTTCGCTTCGATCTTTGCGGTCAACGCGCTGCACACGCTGATGCGACGCGGTGAAGCCACGCGCGTCACGAGTCTGCTATACCTGACGCCGATCGTCGCGGTCGCTCTCGAGTGGCTGATGTTCGGCATTTATCCGACCTGGCTGACCGCTGTGGGTATCGCGGTCACGTGCGCGGGAGTCGCGCTGGTGGCGCTCAAAATTCCCAGCAGAAGCGAGCTGAGCGAAGCTGAAGTACCACGCGCTGCGAGTTGAAAATGGTAATGACCCTTCCGCGCATCATTGCATTTGTGGTGTTGACGCACACGGCGTTCGGCGCGGCGCGGGTGACTGCCTCGCTGTATGCGCTGTCGAACAAGGCATCACCATTTACCGTCGGAGTGCTGCTGGCGTTGTACGCGCTGGTGCCGGCACTGCTCGCGGTGCGCGCCGGACGGTGGCTCGACGAAGTCGGACCGTTCCGTCCGTTGCTGCTCGGCACCACGATGATGACGGTCGGTGCAATGCTGCCCGCGGTTTTTCCGTATGCCACGGCCGATGTGGCTCCGCTGCTGGTGGCCAGCGCACTACTGGGCACCGGCTTCATGTACGTGCAGATGACGATGCAGAATCTGGTCGGCGTCATGTCGGAGCCCGGCACGCGACCAGCGGCATTCTCAATGCTGGCGCTCGGGTTTTCGACCTCGGGGCTGATTGCCCCGGTCGCCAGCGGGTTTCTGATCGACAGCGTCGGTCACCGCGTGACGTTTGCGTTGATCTTCGTGCTGATGACGATCAGCGTGATTATTCTGCTCGCACAGCGTTCGCTGCTTCCTGCGCCACAGCCGCATGCTGCCACCGCGGAAGCGCGCAATCCGTTCGACCTGCTGCGGTATCCAGCGGTGCGCAACGTGCTGATCGTCAGCGGAATGATTTCGATGTCGTGGGATCTGCAGTCGTTTCTGATTCCCGTGTATGGGACCAGCATCGGACTCAGCGCATCGCAGATTGGCCTCGTGCTGGGCAGCTTCGCGGCCGCGACCTTCACGATCCGGCTCGCGATGCCCACGCTTTCTCGCAGCTACCGCGAATGGCAGGTGCTCGTGTTTACGCTGGTCACCGCCGCAATCGCCTTCGCGTTGGTGCCGTTTTTCAAGACGATGTTGCCGTTAATGGGCGTTGCGTTCCTGCTCGGGCTGGGCCTGGGCGCAGCTCAACCGAACGTCATGTCGCTTCTGCATGACCGCTCGCCTGCGGGACGCGTCGGCGAGGCGCTCGGAGTGCGCACGACCATCATGAATTCAAGCCATGTCGTGTTGCCGCTGGTATTTGGCGCATTCGGCTCCGTACTGGGAGCGGGGCCCGCGTTTTGGCTGATGGCAATGCTGCTCGGCGCGGGCGGTTGGACGTCATGGCGTCGCATGAACGTCGAGCGACATCCGCAGCAGGAGCAACAATATCGGCGATGACGCATAAGGTGCCGTTAGAGTTTCCCGGCAGGGTCAGTGCGGAGCAGCAGGCTGCATCGCTGGCAGCAGCGCTGACTCACTGGGATGGCTTGTCACCGGTCTGGTTGTTCGGCTATGGCTCGCTGATCTGGAATCCCGAAGTTACCTTCGATCGCCGTTTCACTGCTCGCGTCCACGGTTATCACCGCAGGCTCTGTCTGTGGAGCCGCTTGAACCGCGGCACGCTTGATTGCCCGGGACTGGTTGCTGGACTCGATCGCGGCGGTTCATGCGCTGGAATGGCGTATCGCTTGCCCGCGGCAACAGCGCGCAACGAGCTTGAGAACCTGTGGGAACGCGAAATGTTCATGGGGTCGTATTCGCCGCGCTGGCTCAGCTGCCGCCTCGATGGTGGGGCGGGCGGGACACTCGTTTCCGCTCTCGCTTTTGTGGTACGGCACGATGCCTCGAATTACACAGGCAAGCTGAGCGAGTCGGAAATACTCGCGGTGTTCGCGCGCGGAAGCTGCGGACGGTTCGGCACCAGTCTGGACTATCTGGTCAAGACCGTCGCCGCGTTGCGTGAGCATGGTTTGCGGGACCCGCATCTGGAACACCTTGCTCGCCACGCCGAGCTGGAAATGGCGCGACTGTCTAAGATGCCGTCATGAGCATCGCTGCATGAACATCGCCGACCTGCGTGTTGATTACAAGCGCTGCGAGCTCGATGAAGAGCGCGCTGACACCGATCCGATCACGCTTTTCTCGCGCTGGTGGGAAGAGGCCAGCGCCGCGCAGGTTAGAGAGGCCAACGCAATGACGTTGGCGACCGCCGATGCGGCGGGCAAGCCCTCGGCGCGCACCGTATTGCTGAAGGGTTTCGATCGCTCAGGCTTTGAGTTCTTCACCAACTATCAAAGCCGCAAAGGTTCGGAGCTCGAAGTCAACCCGCGAGCCGCATTGCTGTTTTTCTGGCCCGAGCTAGAGCGACAGATCCGCATCGACGGCGATGCCGTGCGAACCAGTGAACACGAATCCGACGAGTACTTTCAGAGTCGGCCGCTAGCAAGCCGCATTGGCGCGTGGGCCTCACCTCAAAGCCAGCGCATCTCGGGCAAGGCGTGGCTGATGGCTCGCGTCGCGGAAATGGCGCTGAAGCACGCAGCATCGCCGCGGCGGCCGCCTTACTGGGGAGGATATCGAGTTGTGCCCAATACGATTGAGTTCTGGCAGGGCCGACCATCGCGATTACATGACCGGCTGCTTTACACGAAAACGGCCGATGGCTGGAGCAGAGCCCGGCTTGCGCCGTGATCACACGGCAATGCAACGCTTCATTGGTTCGACTCGTTAATCCGAAATCACTGGCAAAGCGGGACAAATTTCAAGGAACTGGCGTTACCCAACCAAGCTGCGGCAGCTATGATCGGCACGTTGCAGAGCAAGGCAGCGGGGAGCATCGATGACTGAACAGCCTATCTCGATCATCATCGTCGAGGATGAACCGGAGTTCCGGCGGCGCTTTGTGCAGATCGTAGAGAACGAGCCGAGCATGAAACTCGCCGGCTCGGCATCGAACAAGCGCGAAGCGCAATCGATCATTGACCGTGAGTCGTTCGACGTGATGCTGATCGATCTCGGTCTGCCCGATGGCAGCGGCATCGATTTGATTCGCCAGGTCAGCCAGAAAAAACCGGACGTCGACATCATGGTCGTGACGGTCTTCGGTGACGAACAGCACGTCGTCTCGTCGATCGAGGCAGGCGCCACCGGCTATATCCTCAAAGACTCCGCACCGGCAGACGTCATTTCCTGCATCCGGCTGTTGCGGGCAGGTGGATCGCCGGTGAGCCCGGTCGTTGCACGCAGTGTGCTGCGCGCGATACGAAACCGAATGAGCACAACCGCGCCTGCACGCGTACCGGGAAGCGAACAAAACCCGCTGTCGGCGCGCGAGACCGAAATTTTGCAGTTGCTCGCGAAAGGAATGAGTTTCAATGAAATCGGTGACATTCTCGGTATCTCGCCGCATACCGTGACCGCGCACATTAAGAAGATCTACCGCAAGCTGGCGGTGCATTCACGAGGCGAAGCGGTGTACGAAGCCACCCAAATGGGGTTGCTAAAGAACTGAAGCCGGTGCTCATCCGCGCCTTAGCAATCAACCGCGCCGTACTGTCATCGGTGCGCTGGGCGACGCTTTTCCTTGTGCTACTGATCGCGCCGTTTGCTGTCAGCAGCGCAATCGCCGAAGAAACAATTAAGATCGACCGCATCGAGTGGGTGGCGGGTAGCCGAACGGCCTTCCCTCCAGCGAATGCCGACTGGCAATCGCATGCACTTCCGTTGCGGTGGTCCTCCGGCAGCGCCGGATCGGTGCGGCAGGGTGTTTGGCTACGGCTGTCGTTCGCGGCGCCGGAAACTCCTTCCGAAGGCTGGGGCATTTTGCTCAAGCGCATTCCCACTGGAGGCACGATCTATCTGAACGGCAAGATGATCGCCGATCTGCCGCTCGACTCCGAACAGCGTTACGTTCGATGGAGGCGTCCGCATCTGGTGAATCTGCCGATCGCTTTCATGCAAAGCGCGAACGATGTGCTGATCTACACATCGTATGGCGCGGGCGTGCACGGGATCGGGCCGATCTCGGTCGGTCCGACCGCTGAATTGCAGCCGCGCTATGGCGACGAGTTTTTCGTCAGCCACACATTGCGTTGGCTGTCGCTACTGCTGACCATGTTACTGGCGATCGGCTTCGCTTCGCTTTGGCTGCGCAGGCGAACGGAAACGCTGTTCGGCCTGTTGGCGCTGATGTCGGCGTTCTGGGCTCTGCGGTCGCTCGACTCGGTATTTGAATCGGTGCCGGCCAACGCTCGCTTCTGGATGCGTGCCGCGTTTTACCTGGGCACAGCGGTGTTCGCTGCAGTGGCCACCATCACGATGTGGCGTCAGGGCGGCCGTCATCAGGCGCGAGCCGAGCTGGGCCTGATCGTGCTCGCTGCAATGGGGCCGGGGCTTTATCTGCTGTCGGGCGATTCATTCGACATCACGGCGGGAGTGCTCTGGCAGGCGATGATGCTGGCCGCGCTGGGAACCGGTGTGCTGACGCTGGCCACCCACGTGCTGTTCACGCGGCCGTTGATGCTGAAGACGGTGATCGCCGCGCTCGTACTGGCTTTGGCCGCTGCGGTCCACGACTATCTAGTCTATGTCGGCGTGCTTCCGTTTGCCAGCCCTGAGCTGCTGAACATCGCAACCCCATTGCTATTGATTGCCTTGGGCGCCACGCTGATCGATCGCTTCGTACGGTCGCTCGCAGATGTCGAGAAAACCAACACCGAACTTGAAACGCGAATCCATGAGCGCGAGCAACTGCTGAAGCGCAATTTTGACCGACTGCGCGAGAGCGAGCGATTGAAGGCGAGCGCGCAGGAGCGTCAGCGCATCATGCAAGACATGCACGACGGACTCGGCTCGCAGTTGCTGTCGTCGTTGATGCTGGTCGAGCGTGGTGCCATGTCCAATGAACAGGTCGCGCAGATTCTGCGCGAATCGATCGACGACATGCGTCTTGCGATCGACGCACTGGCAGCCGAAGACTCAGACCTGCTGGCAGCCCTCGGCAACATGCGATTTCGGATGGAGCCGCGACTCAAGGCGGCGGGAATGGATTTGCAATGGGATGCGCGCAACTTGCCCGAGGAAGTCGATCTCGACCCCAACGCCGTGCTGCCGGTGCTGCGGATCACTCAGGAAGCTCTGACCAATGCGATCAAGCATTCGCGCGCACGCGTGGTGCGTGTGACCCTGGCGATCGATCACGAAGGCGATTCACAGTGGCTTTCGATTCGCATTACCGATAACGGGCGCGGGTTGGCTGCTGCCGGCAATGGAACCGGCCGCGGGATGCTGAACATGCGCAATCGTGCGCAGCGCATCGGCGCTTTTCTGAAGGTCGAGTCCGTTGCCGGCGCCGGCACCACGATCATGGTGCGACTGCAGCTGAATACCACTCCGGGGCCGACGACGCGCGCGATGCAGCTATCGCTGGACACCGAAGCGGTCATCGAGCAGGTCCGTCAAGTCGAGCACGGTGTTCGGGAAGCGGGGCCGGGCGTTTTGTGAGCTCGATGCTAGCCTCTTAAACTCGCGGCATGACGCCGCCAAACGAGTTCAATTCGCTGCTCGAGGACGCCGAAGAGGATTTGTTCGGTGAGCCGACCGCGTCGCCTCGCTCGAGTGCAGCGATCAATCCGCCGGATTTCGACGAGGCTCTGACACGGCTCGGCCGGCTCCTGCCGCGCAGCGTTCATCTGGGAACCTCATCGTGGTTCTTTCCCGGCTGGCGCGGCATCGTCTGGCGCGATGGCGCCGATGACACCTACAGCGAGTCCCAACTGGCCCGCAACGGATTGGGCGCTTACGCGTGCCATCCGCTGCTGCGCTGCGTGGGCATCGATCGAACCTTCTATCAGCCGCTGACGGCGGCGGAATATGCGCGCTACGCCGACCAGGTGCCGGGTGACTTCCGCTTCGTCGTCAAGGCACCGGCGCTGGTTGCCGATTCAGCCATGCGCGGCAAACGCGGCGATCCAATCGAGCCCAATCCGCTGTTTCTGGACGCGTCGGCGGCGCTCGATCATTTTGTCCAGCCGGCATTGGAAGGCCTTGGCAGCCGCGCGGGTCCGCTGCTGTTTCAGCTCTCACCGCTGCCGAAAGAGATGAAGAGTGCCGACGCCGGCATCGCACTCATCGAACGCATCGGTCTGATGCTCAATGCGTTGCCCCGCCGCGTTGGCGGCAATCGTGCCATCTACGCGGTCGAGCTGCGCGATGCCGACCTGCTAACACCGCGCTTCGTCCGGATGCTGCGCGAGTGCGGCGCGCGCATGTGCATCGGATTGCATCCGCGGATGCCGGTAGCAGCCCGTCAGAGCGCCGCGCTGCGCGCGATGGACGCGCTCGAAGACGAAGGCGATGACTGGCGCCTGAAAGGCCCGCTGGTCGTGCGCTGGAACCTGGCGGGCAGCTTGAGGTACGAAGATGCTCGCACGCGCTATGCGCCGTTCGATCGACTGGTCGATCCCGATATTCCGACGCGCGGCACGCTCGCGCATCTGATTCACGTCGCCATTAAGAGCGAGCAGCCGAGTTTTATCGTGGCAAACAACAAGGCCGAAGGCAGCGCACCTCTGACCTTGCTCGAGCTCGCCAAGGCGGTGGTCCGATGACGATTACTTGGGCGGTACCGGAGTGCCCAGCGGCCAGTCTGTATCGGCCACGCGTTTCAGCGTCATTTCGAAGATTCGAATGGGGTCCTGCCCGGCCACGACGCGGTCACCGACCTCGTGCAGCACGTCGTCCTTGATGCTGGCGGTATAGCGGATCGTCGCAGGCCCGGCCGGAATTTCCCAAGTGTATCCATCGGCAGTTGGCTTGAACGTGAAGTCGCCGGCTCGGCCCTGCGCGTACGAGCGCATCGTGTAGGCGCCCGCCGCGGGGTTATACGAAACGATGCCGAATGCGTTGAACGTCACCCGCCCTTCGGGATCGTAGCCGCGCCCTTCGACGACCTTGACCGAACCATCCAGGAACGGCCCGATGCGCTCGGTTTGCGTGAACACGCGCTTGTCACCGGATGGCAACATCACCATGGCATTGCCGCGCCACACGCCGTTCATCGTCTGTAGCTTCGTCATTGCTTCTTTCTGCGCGGCCAGTAGCGCCGCCGCGTCGGGAAATTGCTGCGCCGAAACGGCGCCCACGACGATCGCCATGCACGCTACGCAGGCAGCCCGTTGAATTCTCATCGTTGGATTTTTCATTTTGTGTGTTGGTATCCCCCGGCGTCGATCGCCAGATAGCGTACCCCTTGATTATTAAGAAATTGCAATGCGTCGTCGACCGGTTTGAGCATGGCCACCGTGGCGCAGGCCCCGGCAGCGATTGCCAGCGGTGCGACCACCGAAACCGAACGCCAGTGTTCAACCGGCCAACCCGTGCGCGGGTCGAGCAGATGCGAGTAGCGCCGGCCCTCATGAACGAAGTAGCGCTCGTAATCACCCGATGTCGCCATCGCGCCGTGCGATACATCGAGGTGCGCAATCGTCACCCCCGGCTCAGCGCGTGGGTCCTGCACCGCAAGTCGCCAGGCGTGGCCGTCACAGTGGGGGCCGATCATCCGCACGTCGCCGCCTAGGTTGATCAGTCCGTGCTGCGCGCCAAGGTCAGCCACGGCCGCAGCCGCGCGATCGGCCGCATATTCCTTGCCGATTCCACCGAAATCGATCTCCATCTCGGCCCGCAGACGGAGTAGCGGCGAATGCCACTCGATCTTCGACCAACCCACTTGGCTCAGCAGCTGATCAAGTGTGGTTTGCGATGGGACTGCCGCCGCCTTGAAGTCCCACGCGCGACGCAACACGCCGCTTGTGATATCGAAGGCGCCGTCGCTTTGCTGATGAAGCTCGGTCGCAAAATCGAGCAGCCCAGCAGTTTCAGGGTCGACATTGATCGCTGCGCCTCCGGCGGCACGATTGATCGCCGTGGTGACACTGTCGTCGCGATAACGCGAGTATTTGGTTTCGATGCGGCGCACTTCGCCGATGGCTGCATCGGCCCAGGCGCGCGCCGTCGTTTCATCGCGGGCGTAGATGCGAATCTCGCAGTGCGATGCCATCGCACTGAACTGGAACGAGAAAAGTGTGAGATGCACACGCAGCCGGAAATGACTGCGCGATGCTAGCGCGTTGTGACCCCGCTGCTTAGAACTTCTTGCTGACGCCGACCTGATACAGCTGCGCCTTGAAGTCCTGTAGTCCGGGACTGCCGTCCCCGCCCACTCTCCAGTCGCCACGCTGTTCGTAGTACTCCGCCTTGGCGTCGATCGACCAGCCGCCCGTGAACGCCTTGGCGATCTTGATTCCCGGCGTGATCGCACCGAAGGCAGACAGGCGTTGATCACTGCTATAAAAGCCGTTCGGATTGCTCAGGTAACCCGGGGGAAACGGAACACCCAGCGCCGCGTCGTAAACCGGATCGTAGTAAAAGTAGGCGGAGCTTTGAGTGGAATAGCGCAGGCTCGGCGTCAACGTGAAGCCGTACGGCAGTTCCTGCGCCCACTCGATCGTGCCGGTGTGCGCGTTGATTTCCCAGTCGTCGTGGTAATAGCGATACGACGTGCGCAGAGCCGCCTTCAGGCTATCGAAGTAATGATTCCATCGAACCAGAGCAGCCAACTGATTGCGGTTGTCAGGCCTTTGGTCGATTCCGTAGAGAGCCTTGTAGGGATCGGTCAAATAACCCGTCTGACGCGCGTAATAAAGGTTCACCTGGCCGGTGTCGTTTCGGCTCAACACTTGAGTGATGCCGACGATGCCGTCGATCGTGGTCTTGGTCCGGGTGAACACCGGTCCGTCGTTCGGCGCGACTCGGTCGGACGAGTAGCCACCGCCGATCGTGAACGTGGTGTTCTGATCGGGCGTCGCGTGGCGCAATGTCAGACCGCCGGCAGCCGATTTGTAATCGTTCTCAGTTGAATATGCCGCTCTCGCAGAGATCGCCGTGCGACCGAAGTACTTGGTCACGGTTACGTCGGCGGCGGAGCGGCCGTCCTTGACGCTGCGGCCGGAGGCGCCCGACAAAACGGTGTGGTAGTAGGGCGAGGCGCCGCTGATGTTGTCGTACACGGCGCCGATTTCGAACACCCAGCTGTCGCTGATCGGAGCCAGCAGGTACAGCGCCGGGGAGTTGACCGTTATGCGATCTCCCGAATCCTGGTAGTCGCGGTAGTACAGATACTTGAATTGAATCAAGGTCGCGTTGGGAACCGTGACCTGCGCGTGAGCACACGGAACGATGCCGGGCAGCGCCAACGCCGCCGCAAGGATCGATCCTGTTTTCGCCGGAGTGGCCATCAGTTGCACCCGCAGCCGCCGCCGCCTACGTTCAATCCGCCGGATGCACCTTCCTTGCTGAAATACGTGTGCTCTTCGAAGCGGGTCTGCAAAGGGTCATGGTCGAACGCCATGTCCTGTTTGGCAAGGTTGCCCTTCTGCCAAGGTTGGACGGTTCCGCATCCCATCAGGCCTGCACTGAACGCGAGCGCGCTGGCCCACGTAATTACCGACGCGAACTTTTTCATCCCTATACCTTATTTGCGTGCTGCAGTAAGTGCGGCCTGAATTTCGCGTTCGAGTTCTTCGCGGTTGCTGTCCTTGAAGCCCACGTGAATGGCGCGCACTTTGCCGTCTGCGCCGATCAGAAAGGAGGTCGGCATGCCCTTCGGCTGATAGACCTCGGCGACCTTGCCGGTCGTGTCGTAGCCCACCGCGAACTTCGCCGGCGTTGCGTTCAGAAACTTGTCGGCGTCCTCGCGCTTTTGATCAACGTTGATGCCCACCACGGTAAATCCACGCGGACCGTACTTGGCCTGCATTTCATTCATCCATGGAAACGATTGTTTGCACGGCGCGCACCACGATGCCCAGAAGTCGACGTAAACGACCTGTCCCTTCATATCGGTCAGACGCACCGGCTTGGGTGTGCCAACCAGATCAAACGGAGGGGCTCTGCCGCCGACGTCCTGTGCTGAGGCGCCGCCCACAGAGGCCGATAGAGCCGAGAACGCAAGCGCCAAGACTAAACGAGAGACCATTGCATTGCCCTTTCCCCGAGGTTCAGCAGATGTTAGCGGCTAAGCCTCAAGGGCCGGCATCGCGGATTGCGGCTAATCCACCGTGGAATTCTTTCGTTTAGCTGAAAACGTCTTGCGGAATTTCGCGACCTTCGGCGAAACCACGAACATGCAATAGCCGGCAGCCGGGTTATGGCGGTAATACTCCTGATGATGAGTTTCGGCGCGGTAATAGTCGGGCGCCGCGAGCAATTGAGTCACCAGCGGCTTGCTCCATTGGGTCTGCGCCTCGCGCATCACCTCCGCGGCGGCCTGCCGCTGTTCGTCGGAGTGATAAAAAATCACGGATCGATATTGCGTGCCCGAATCGTTGCCCTGACGATTCAAAGTCGTTGGATCGTGGATCACAAAGAAAATTTCAAGCAGCTCACGATACGAGATCTGCGCCGGATCGAATTCGACGCGCACGACTTCGGCATGACCGGTGGTCCCATTGCAGACGTCGCCATAGGACGGTTTGGCGACATGGCCGCCGGCGTATCCCGATTCGACGTCGACGACGCCCTGCACTTCTTCGTAGACTGCTTCCAGACACCAGAAGCATCCGCCACCCAGCGTTGCGAACTGGTTACCGGGCCGGGGCTGTGCCGGCAGAGGATTTTCAATCGACATCGAGTTCTCCGTCACTAAGCAATCGCATTGGTCGAGGCGAGACCTCCGAACTTACGAGCGCAGCTAGAGCACCGTCGGCTCATCAGACAATTGATTGGGATTGCTGGCCCCGTCGGCCAAGCGGAAGTGCTCGGCAAGGACAGCGCTCACCCCTCGCACGCCAGCAATGCTTCCCGGCCCGAAGTCGCCGGCCTTGAACCGCTCGCGCATCATGTTCGATATCTCCTCCCACCGCGCCTGAGGAACATGCCGCGCGACGCCGCGGTCAGCCACGACTTCGATTCGCTGATCGGCCAGAGCAACATAGATCAGCACGCCGTTGTTGTCTTCGGTATCCCACACGCGCAGCTTCGAAAAGACCATCTGCGCGCGGTCGCGTGCGGTCGCGTTGCGTCTGAGATAGCTCCAGGGCAGCGTCGGCTCGACCGCAAAGCGGATTTCCCCCGAATGAGTGAGCTCACCTTCGGCAATCGCCTCTTGGATCTCGCGCAGCACGGAAGGTGGAAACGCACGGTTCACCGCCTGGGGCGTCTTGATCGCGTGCCGCACGAGCCGCTTCAGTGTGTGCATATCACCAGCTGCTTCCGCCGCCACCACCGGAGAAGTCGCCGCCACCGCCCGAACTCC
>JBDUCU010000213.1:0-3582 GCA_040003315.1 Burkholderiaceae bacterium
CAGCACAAGGACGCGGTGCGGGTGTAGCGTTCTGAGGAGCGGCAACACAATGCCATGACGCACCAGTAACAAGCCGCCAACGCCCAGCAGGACGATAACGCCAAGATTCGCCTTGAAAACTTCACCGCCAGGAAGCGCTTCGGCAATCCAGTACGCGAGCAGCGTTCCGATCGAAAACGAAAGAAAAAGCCGGATCAGATAGGCCCCGCTCGACAGCTTCTCGATGCGCCGGTAAATGCCAAAGCCGATGTTCAACGCAACGATCAGCACGGCAAAGGCTAATTGTGGCGCCAGCGCGCGCGACGTCGAAAAACTGATCCGTTCCAGAAAAAAGACGGCGACGATCCCCGCAAGAAAGAGGCAGCCGAGCTCCACGCTCAGCTGGAGCAGCATGATCGTCGAGAATCTGTGACGGAAGAAGCTAGACACCTAATCCCCTGGAGATCCGCAAGCGCCCAGAACTGACGCATGCTCTCAGCACACTGTTAGCAATTAATGGCGGAAGCGATAACGTCATACGCTCGATGGTGCATCGTTACTGATTTTTCGGACGTTCACTTCGTGAACGTAGACTCTCGGCTTAGCGTCCGAAGGTTTGATCGCAGCGCACGGTGCCACGGTGTGCGACAGCAACTCCGAACGCCGATGCCAAAGCAGCTATCCTGCTGTCATAAATGGTAGGCTATTTTGCACACCCGGCCATAGATCGTCACGTGAATATTCTGCATTTCCGACAGGCGGACCGCGCCCTGTCGAGCAAGAGTACGGATCGACGTTCACGGTGTGCATGACAGCGTGTTTTTTTGTAACGAAATGTCTCGCGTCGGTTCGCGAATTACGCGTCGCGCAGTTTGAGATTGAAAGGTTATATGCGTGCGATCGAGCGTTGCGGTCGCGCCTCGCCTCATTCGAGGGGGCGCTCGCGACTAGCATTGCCACCGAGCACGCGGCGTAGGTCGCGCATCGCGTCGAATTATTCTTACCGCAATGGGGTGCCATCGAGTACAGCGCAAACCGGTGTTCGCAGGCCTCGGCGCCGGCAATCACGAACAGCTTGCGCCTGGAAGAGTTAAGGCGTTGTTCGCCAGCCCCGTTTGAGCAAGCGCTGTAGATCACACTCGCATGGGCCTTTTGCGCGATGCGACCCAAACTTTCCGACCGACGGCAAATACGCTCCCCGCTGGGCCGTTCGCGTCCCCACATTTCAAGTCCATGCAGCAACCTTGCAGAGTCCGCAATAGGAAAATGCCTATTGGCGTGCGAGCACGGCACCGGCCGGGGCCGTATAAAAGTGCCCCTAGGACCATATGCCATTGGCATTGCATACCAACTCCGTTCATGCTCTAATGACAAGGCTTGATCTGAAAAGGGCAAACCCCGCGAAAGCTGGGGGCGCAAAGTTTCCGGTCTAAAGGGCTTCTACGCCCCAGGACAGCGGGACTGCCAGATAGCTGTTGTGCTGAGGGCTTACCCCTCGGGCGTGGGAAACACCTGCGGCGCGCCATTAAAGGCGGGGCCGCGCGTTTCACCTGCGGCAGCAGCGATTCATTGCAGTCCTTCGATCCTGGGCTTGAAGTTGGCCAGACAAATCCAAGGGACACGCTATGAATATCACCTCGAACGCAGTATCTCAGCATCGCTCCAAGCTTGACGTTATCCAGACGCTAATGCTGCTTGGCAGCATTGCCCTCGGTCCGACCTTCGGCGCCTCCGCACACGATGTCAACGGCGCCACCGCGTCGCAGCAGCCAAGCGTACCCGCAGTCTTAAACTCCGGTCCAATGGTCCAGGTTGAGGGAATTCTGACGGTCATCCACACCGATCATTTTGCGCGAGGCGTGAGCACCCAGGCGCTGGTCATCCACGACGGCAATGGCCATGACACGCCCGTCCGCTTTACCCGCGTAGCACCCGAGCTCGGAGCGCACGTGCGTATAAGCGGCCACCTAGCCGCAGACGGAGCGATCGATGTCGCCGAGTCTCAAGTCGAACCGACGCTCCGGACCTTGTCCGCCATGGGCAGTCAGAATGCGATTTATATACTGGTCAAATTCCTGGACACCGCTTCGGTTTCATTTAGCCAAGCCGACGTCCAGGCGACAGCGGTGACCAACAGCAACAGCGTCGCAAACTTCTTTCAAGAGGTTTCCTACGGAAAGCAGCTCCTTAACATTACAGTAACCCCCTGGCTCGTCGCGCAGATGAATACGTCAGCCACCTGCGACTACACCAGCGTTGCCAGCGCCGCTAATTCCGCGGCGACGGCCGCGGGTTACAACCTTTCCAACTACACGAACAAGTTCTATGTCATGCCTTTCAACTCTTCGTGTGGGTGGGCCGGCGCAGCGTATGTCGGATCTCCCTACCTCGCCTGGAGCAACGGCTATAACTCGGTGCAGGTTTATACCCATGAAATGGGTCATAACTTTACTCTGCATCACGCCGGCAGCCTGAACTGCGGCGCGCAGACATTGAGCGCGGGTTGCAGCGTCGCGGAGTATGGGGACCCGTTCGATGCGATGGGCAACATCGCCGTAATGCATTACAACGCGGCGCAGAAATCCAAGCTGGGCTGGTTGCCCTCGTCGTCGGTCATCGCACACAACGGCGGCAGTGTTACGTATGCATTGTCTCCGATCGAGTCTGCGGGCGCTTCTACTTACGCGGTAAAGATTTCCGCAGCGTCCAACCGAACCTATTGGATCGAGTATCGCCAGCCGCTTGGTTTTGATATCGGCCTGGCAAGTTTTCCGAGCGGAGGCGTGCAGATTCGGGTTTCGGCACCGATGGAGAGCACGTCCGGGTCCGATGACACTCAACTACTGGACATGACCCCGGGATCCGGCGGCGGATTCGGCGATGCGGCCTTAATGGCGGGACAGAGCTACTTCGACAGCACTTATGGCATCGCCATCAGCGTTCCCTCGGTGTCGCCGACTCTGGCAACGGTGCAGGTTTCGTCGGCCACCCTTGCCCCGACCTCGACGGCGCTGTCCAGCTCGGTCAATCCGGCGATGGTTGGGACCCCCGTAACCTTCAGCGCGACGGTGGCGGGTAAGACCCCGATCGGGACGGTGAGCTTCAGCGCTGACCAAAGCCCCCTCTGCTCTGTGGCCCTCGTCAGCGGCATTGCGCAGTGCACGTCGACCAGCCTCGCGGCCGGCACGCACGGCGTCGTCGCCAGCTATAGCGGCGACGCGGTGAATGCGCCTTCGACCAGCCCCACCCTCTCCGAGATCGTCGCCTCGGTGACCGACACGTCCCCGCCGGTGGTCACGATCACCAATCCGGCGAGCGGGTCGACCGTCAGGGCAGTGGTCACCGTCAGTGTAACCGCGACCGACAATGTAGCCGTGGCAGGGATGACGTTATACGTCGACGGTGCGGTGGTTGCCACTAGCAATACTGCGGCGATATCCTACAAGTGGAACACCAACAAGGCCGCCGCGGGCACACACGCCATTAGCGCGGTGGCGAAAGACACGTCCGGAAATCAGGCGACAGCGACGATCCAGGTCAAGAAGTAGCGCGACAGTCAACAAAAAAACGCCGGCGATGCCGGCGTTTTTTATGGGGCAGGTC
>JBDUCU010000088.1:0-12038 GCA_040003315.1 Burkholderiaceae bacterium
CGATCCGAAGTCAGGTGAGTGGAAGATGTCGAAACTTCCGGTTCACCGCATTATTGAAGGCTTCGAGTTATTGCGTGATACCGCTGCGGTTGGCTAATCGCCTTAGCTAGGCGCGCGCTATCGCGCGGAATGCCCGGCGAGTTTTACTTCGACTCTTTCTTCTTCCGCGAGACCCGCGTAATGCTCGCGGAGGATTTCGAGAACCTCCGGCCGCGAGAACTCCGGCGGCACCGCACTGCCTTCGGAGAGCGATTTGCGCAGCTGCGTACCGGACACCTGCAACTGGTCCTTTTCATCGTGCGGACAGGTGCGGCCCGACGCCATCCCGCCACACGCATAGCACCAAAACGCAACATCGATCTTCAGCGGCTGCGTCCTGAGCGAGCTCGGCGGAATCTCATCGAAGATCCGATGCGCGTCGAACGGGCCGTAGTACTTGCCGACGCCGGCATGATCGCGCCCGACGATCAGATGCGAGCAGCCGTAGTTCTGACGAAAGAGAGCATGAAGCAGCGCCTCGCGCGGCCCGGCATAGCGCATGTCCAGCGGATAACCCGCCTGTACAACGGTGCCGTCACGGAAATACTTTTCGATCAGCGCCCCAATCGCTCGCGTACGCACTTCCGCGGGTATGTCGCCCGGCTTTAGATTGCCGAGCAGCGAGTGAATCAGCACTCCGTCGCATACCTCGATTGCGATCTTGGCCAGATACTCGTGCGACCGATGCATCGGATTGCGTGTCTGGAACGCTGCAACGCGCGACCAGCCGAGCCGCTCGAATTCGGCGCGAGTCTCGGCAGGTGTCATGAACAATGCGCCGTACTTCGCCTTGAAGCCGCCGTCGGAGAGCACTTGAACCGGACCCGCGAGATTCACTTCGCCCTGCTGCATGACCATTTTCACGCCGGGATGTTCGAGATCCGTGGTTCGGAACACGGACAAGCACTCGAGCGCCTTGTCGATCGGGTATTTCTCCGAAACCTTCATCACCGCGAGCAGTTCATCGGCGCCGTCGCTGGCCAGCGCAATGTCGTCGCCTATCCGGATCGAATCGGCAGTCTCTGCATCGACCGACAACGTAATCGGGATCGGCCAAAAAAGGCCGTCCGCCGTTCGAAAGTCCTCGCACACCCCTTCCCAATCGGCGCGCGTCATGAAGCCTTCTAGCGGAGTGAATCCTCCAATACCGAGCATGATCAGGTCTCCCCTCTCACGCGAACTGACGCGAATCGCGCGAAGCGTTCGCGCCCGCGTTCGCGCGGCCGCGAGCGACTCGCCCGCCGGCATCAGCGGCTTGAGGGCACCTACGCCGTGCGGTGCGACTAGATCAGGCAAGAGCGCTCCGAGGCGAGTCTGCTTATCTTGCGATCGCCACATCACTGCTCGGCGAAAGGATTTCGTCGTTGTGCTGACCGAGCGCGGGCGGATCGCGGCGGACAGGAAAGCCTTGGCCAGAGAAGCGCAGCGGTGAGCCGAATGTGCGCGTGCGCGCGCCGTTTGGCAACGTAATCTGCTGCACCCACTGCATGTGCCGCACCTGCTCATCGGCCAAGGCGCTCGCGTAAGTGTTGATCGGCGCGCACGGGACGCCGGCGGTGCGCAGTCGCTCGAGCATCTGCTGCACCGTGCACGCCGCAAACTCGCTCTCGAGGGTGTCTTTCAACACCGTCTGGTGTTGCGCGCGCAGCGCGGTCGTCGCGAAACGAGGGTCAGCGGCCAGATCGGGTCGTCCGAGCGCCTCGCACGTGGCGCGCCACAAGCCGTCATTACCCGCAGCCATCGCAAAGTAACCATCCTTCGCCTGGAACGCCTGATAAGGCGCGTTGCGCGGATGCGCGCTGCCCAGTTTTGCGGGATCGCGTCCAGTGCCGAAGTACTCACTGGTCTGCAGCGCGGCGATACCGAGCGACGCGCCGAGCATCGAAACGTCGATGTACTCGCCCGCGCCACCATTTTGCACGCGCCTCAACACTGCAGCGATCGCGTATGCCGCGTAGAGTCCGGCGCAGAAATCGGACGCAGGCACGCCGCACTTCACCGGCGCGCCGCCCGGCTCGCCGGTGACGCTCATGATGCCGCTCATTGCCTGCATCGTCAGATCGAATCCGCCCTCGCCGGATCGCGGGCCCTCTTGGCCGAAGGCGGAGATTGAGCAATACACCAGCGAGGGCCTGTCGCGCTGCAAAGTTTCGTAGCCAAGGCCGAGTCGAGTCATGACTCCGGGGCGGTTGTTCTCTATCAGAACGTCCGCTGTCAGCACCAAGCCGCGCGCCTGCTGCCGATCCTCTGGCTGCTTGAGGTCCAACGTGATCGAGCGCTTGTTGCGATTCAGCGATGCGAAGTTCTCGCTGTAGCCGTCGGTCATCGGCGGCCACGCGCGCATCGTGTCGCCGCCGTCCGGGTGCTCGACCTTGATAACGTCGGCGCCTAAGTCGGCCAGCAGCATGCCGCAAAACGGACCTGCGGCCACGTTGCAGAATTCGATGACGCGTACGCCGTCGAGCGGAAGCATCAGATGACTCCTTTCGGTCATTGCGTGTCGAAGCCCAGGGCTTCCGAGATTAACCGCACGGTCCTTTCAGGAGCACTTTGTCCACGCATGTTTCAATTCATGGACACTGCTGAAGAGTGAATAAGTAATGGGCCCGTGTTAACACTAGATCTCGCGTGGATACGCCCGGGGCGGCGGCGATCCCGCTGGAACAACTTCTCAAGAACATCCACGCGAAGAAGCGCCGTGTGTCGTTCGTAGCATTGTAGGAGAGATGTCGATACGGCCTTCAACAAAGTGATCGATGCGAGAATGCGAAGGGCTGGTGCTCGGTGGCTCGCAGTGACGGAGACGAATGCTGAACTGGTTTTCCAAAGCGCCGTCGACGACCTGATGGCTGATCCCGTACCGGGTAGCCCGCGCGAAATCAAAACGACCACTTGTTATATGTGTGCGTGCCGCTGCGGCATTCGGTGCACCTGCGCGATGGCGAGGTGCGATGCATCGACGGAAACCCCGAGCATCCCATCAACAATTGGGTGATCTGCGCGCCACCCGCAGAATCTGTAGTACCAGGTCATGGGCTGAGGGCGCACCGCAATCATTCGACTTTGGTTGCCTTCGAAACCGTATCGGCAAAAATCAGACTCGCCGCAGTGACCTTCAATCGCACTCGCACGCGATGTTTGCGACCGAGCTTGTGGTCTTTCAAGTCGACGTCGTAGAACAGGTCGATACGGCGGTCGAAGTCGGGTCCTTGGGTTGATTGCTTGACGATCAACCGGGCGGCGCGTTCCAGTAGTTCACGCACCGACAATTTCAATGTGGGATCGTCGTCGTTCACCGGGCCATTCTAGCGACGCTCACTTTCGCCGATACCACAAAGAAAAGGGCTTGCGGCGCGAGCGCTGCAAGCCCTTTGTAAGGTCTGAAACTAATCTCTACTTCTTCTCGTCCGGCTTTTTTTCCTCAGGCGGAGGAACAATTACTACAGTGCTGCCCGACTTTCCAGGAGCACCCTCGGGACCGGGAGCGCCTGAAGGACCCGGCGGCCCGGGAACGGGCGTCGGCACGGTGACAATCGCCGGACTGGGCGCCGGAGCCGGCGTGGGCACCGGGACCACTGTCTCGGTTTTCTCTGTTTTCTGGCAAGCGCCCAACCCCAGCGTAGCTGCAACGGCAGCCGCCGCGAATATTGAATATCTCATTTCGTCCCCTCTCCTTGTGGTGGGTCGTGACCTCAACAATTGAGCAGGATTCGTACCTAACCCCTGCTGAGCTTGCCTCGGATCCTAGCAGGCAGCGCCGACATCTCCGAGGAGCCGATGTCAACAGCGCGTCACGTCCCTGGTCGCGGATAAGACGGCTGCAAATCCGCAACACGTTTATTTAACTGGCGCGCCCGGCAGGATTCGAACCCACGACCCCTTGGTTCGTAGCCAAGTACTCTATCCAACTGAGCTACGGGCGCAAGGGGCCGAAGTTTATCACGCGACCCGAGCAAATCGCGGTGTCGCGTGGGCCTGCATCATTGGACGCGATGGACCGATGCATTCAACGCGGCCGCGAGCGCCGCATCGCCATCGATCAGGTCTTCCCACTTCAGTTCGATGCCGTTCCGGCGGCCTTTTTCCGTCAACTTCAGTCCGTGCGGCGATAGCGTCAGCGTAAAAGCTTTGTCCTTGATCAGCACCTCGCGCTTAAGTTCTTTATCCAGTGCAGTCGTCATCGTCGCCTCCTTATCCGGCAAGTGTTTGTGCTGCGCGCTTGATTGTTTGCCGGGTTCGCCTGTAATCGGCCCACGGATCGCCAGGCAGTTTCTCGACGCGCGCAAGCGTATCGGTGATGGTCCATTGACTGGCGCTTTTCAAGCCCTCGAGCTCGTCCCACGCCAGCGGCACCGACACCCCCAGCCCCGGTCGTGCGCGAGCCGAGAAAGCAGCGGCGGTCGTCGCACCGCGACTGTTGCGAAGATAATCGATGAAGATGCGTCCAACACGATTCGTGGGACCGCTCTTCGCAACGAAGCGTTGTGGCACGGTGCGCGCCAGATGTTCCACGACGGCTTCGGAGAAATCCTTGACCTCGCGCCAGTTCGACGACGGAGTCAGCGGAACGACGACGTGCAAGCCTTTGCCCCCACTTGTTTTGAGGAACGACTTCAACTTCAATTCGTCGAGGAATGCCTTCGTAAGCATCGTACCTTCGACGACCTGTTGCCACCGCACGCCTTCCCCCGGATCGAGATCGAGCAGCAACCGGTCCGGATTCTCGATCGACTTCACGGTTGCGTTCCACGTGTGAAACTCGATGACATTCAGCTGTGCCGCCTGCACCAGCGCCTGCGCCGTTACGATTTCAAGCATCGGCGGATGGCCGGGCAGGAATGCCGGATCGAGCTCATTCACGCCGGGGATGCGCAGGGTGTCGACGTGCTTCTGAAAGAACAGTTGGCCGCCGATGCCGCTCGGGCCACGCACCAGCGATGTCGGCCGCCCCTTCAGATGAGGCAGCATGTACGGGGCGATCGCTTCGTAGTAACGAACAAGGTCAAGCTTGGTAAGGCCCGTGCTGGCGTCGATTACACGCTCTGGATGACTGATCTTGACTCCAGCGGTACTGACGCGTGCCGACTTTGCTGACCCAGTTCTGGCAGATGCGGACTTTGTCGCGGGCTTTATTTTCCCTGCCCTTTTATCCGCGGCGGGTTCCTGTGCAGGTTCGACAGCTTCCTCTTTCGTAATACTTCCCGCAGGTTTGTCGGTGCGAAGGCCGTGAAACACCGAGTGCCGTATCTTGCCTTCGTTGGTCCATTCGCCGAACGACACTTCGGCTACCAGTTGGGGCTTGACCCAGTGACCCTTGACGCTACCCGCAAGTTTGTGAAACGGCGTTTGCGCAGTACCCAGCGCAGAAAGCTGGGTCTTCAGCTTTACCAGCGTCTTGTCGTCAAAACCGGTGCCGACATTGCCGGCATACATCAGCTGGCCCTGCTTATCGTGAACGCCGAGCAGCAGCGAACCGATTCCGCTCCGCGCGCCGCGCGGATCTGTATAGCCGCCGATGACGAACTCCTGCCGCTGCGTGCACTTGAGCTTGATCCAGCTTCTAGATCGCGTCGATGTGTACGGCGCGTCGGCCCGTTTTCCGATCACACCCTCGAGACCCAGGCGGCAGGCGGCTTCGAGCAGCGAGCCTGCGTCGGCTTCGAATTCCTCGCTGAATTTCAGATGGGCGGACTTGTTTGCAGCCAGCAGGCGCCCGAGCACGCCGCGACGTTCGCGCAATGAAACTTCGCGCAGATCGTGCCCTGCGTAATACGGCAGGTCGAACAGGTAGTAGTGGATGTCCTGCGTCTTCGAGGTATCGAACGCATTCTGCAAAGACTGAAAGTTGGTGCGCCCGTCGCCTGAAGGAATGACGATTTCGCCGTCGAGCCATCCGTCCGCGAGCTTCAACGCCGCGATGGCCTGCGCCAGATGCTTGAGCTTCGACGTCCAGTTATGCCCGTTGCGCGTGAACATCCGGATATCTGTACCGTCGACGCGCGTGACGACTCGATAACCATCAAACTTGACTTCGTAAATCCAGTCACCGCCTTGCGGCGGAGTTTCTGCAAGCATCGCAAGCTGCGGAGACAGAGATAGCGGCAGCCTGGCCGGACGCGCCTGCGGTGGCAGTGCATCCGGGGTCGCTGCCGACGCCCTGCTCCGCTTGACTGGCACCTTTGGCTCGGCTGTCTTGCTGCGACACGCCTTCGCTGTCGTTGCCGAAGCAGTCGGCGGCGCATTGACGGTATCGGGCATCGCTTCCGTAATGTCGAACTCGGCCGCCGGCCTCGCGGTCTCGTCGCGTTCCTTGATCAACAACCACGGCTCCTGGCGCTCGTTGCCGCGTCCGCGCATTCGCACCAGCGTCCACCGACCCTTGAGCTTTTCGCCTTCCAACTCGAACTTCAACTTGCCTTGGCGATAACCTTCGTGCGGGTCATCAGTTGGAATCCAGATACCTCGATCCCAAACAATCACCGTGCCGGCACCGTACTGACCCTTCGGAATTACGCCTTCGAACGTGGCGTAAGCGAGTGGATGGTCTTCGACGTGCACCGCCATCCGCTTGTCGGCGGGATCGAGACTCGGTCCCTTTGGAACGGCCCAGCTTTTTAGTGTGCCGTCGAGTTCGAGGCGAAAGTCGTAATGCAACCGGCTCGCCGCGTGTTTCTGGACCACGAAGGTGAGCGCCGTGCCGGGTCGGCGGACCGTGCCCTTCGGCTCTGCAGTAATTCCAAAATCCCGCTTTGCCCAATACTTCTGCAGCCCGTCTGCCATCTGGGGTGAACTCGATCCCGCACAGTGTGGTGTGGCGCCTTGCGTTGCAGTAAACATGCCCGTCGGTACGGTGGTTACTCGGCACCGACCGCACAGCGTTACACACGCGCAAGCCGGCGAGCGTCAACCAGCCGAGAGCGGCGTGACCTGCGCCTCGGCTATTTGCTGGCGCCGATATTGGCCTTGGCGCTCAAACATCCAGCCTGGGTATTCCGAAGGAAGACGGCTCACTTCGTCAAGGCTCTGCAAATCGTCGTTGCTCAACTCAACGCGCGTCGCCGCGATATTGTCAGCGAGTTGCTCTGATCGTTTCGCTCCGATGATCACACTGGTTACTTGCGGCTGCCTCAGTAGCCACGCCAATGCAATCTGCGCCACCGACACGCCGCGTGCCTGCGCCATTGGTCGCATCGCGTCGATGCACGCGTAGGCGCGCTCACGGTCCACGGGCGGAAAGTCGAAGGTGGTTCTGCGGTGACCTTGTTCGCCCTTTTGAATGCGGCTGAACTTGCCGCTGAGCAGACCGCCGGCGAGCGGGCTCCACACCATCAGGCCAACACCTTCGCTGCGCATCATTGGGATTATTTCGCGCTCGAGATCCCGTCCTGCTATCGTGTAGTACGCCTGTAGCGACTCGAAGCGAGCCAGCCCCAATCGCTCTGCGACGCCATGCGCCTTGACGATCTGCCAGGCGGCCCAGTTGGAAACGCCGATATAGCGCACGTGCCCGTGCCGCACCAGCTGGTCGAGCGCGCGCACCGTCTCCTCGATCGGCGTGGCGGGATCGAAACCATGAATTTGGTAGAGGTCGATGTGATCGAGCTGCAAGCGCTCGAGGCTTGCTTTCACGCCGTCAAGGATGTGCTGACGTGACGCGCCCCGTGCGTTCGGCCCAGATCCTGTTTCGCCGAACACTTTGGTGGCGACGATGACGCTTTCGCGCGGCACCTTCAGATTCTTCAAAGCCTGGCCGGTGATCTGTTCCGACCGTCCTGCTGCATAGACATCGGCGGTGTCGATGAAATTGATACCCGCATCGATCGCCTGACCAATCAGACGCTCCGCGTCGGTCTGCTGCAGATCCCCGATCTGGCCCCAAATTCCTTCGCCACCTCCGAAGGTCATCGTGCCAAGGCAGAGTTCAGAGACGAATAGACCGGTGCGGCCCAGCGAACGACTGCGCATACAAGAAACCCTCGCTCTGAGAACAAATGACTGCTCAAGCTTAAGCCAGCACCACGCGAGCTAGCTGTTTGCCGACACCAGGCGCAGGTAAGTGATTTCGGACGGCGCGCCGAATCGTTTTGGTGGTCCCCAATAGCCAGTGCCCCGACTCGTATAAACCCATAGGCTTCGCAAACGATGCAGGCCCGCTGTGAACGGTTGCTGAAGTCGCACGAACAAATTCCACGGCCAGAATTGCCCGCCGTGCGTGTGCCCCGAGAGCTGCAGGTGAAATCCCGCTTCCAGCGCCGCAGCGGCCGATCTTGGTTGATGTGCCAGCAGAATTCGCACAACACCATCGGGGGCGGTGGCGATTGCGGCAGCGGGATCACTGCGGTGCGCTTCGTCGAAGTGATGACCACTGTGATCCGTCACTCCGGCGATCACCAGCGCGCCATCGTTGTGCCGCAGGACGACGTGCTCATTCAGAAGAACCCTGACTCCAAGGCGGCGCAGCTCGGCGACCCACGCCGTGACACCGCTGTAGTACTCGTGGTTGCCGGTCACGAAGTACGTGCCGTGGCGCGATTCGAGTCCGCGCAACGGCGCCACGTGCGACCGCAACTGCGCCACACTGCCGTCAACCAGATCACCGGTCACGGCAACCATGTCCGCCTGAAGTCGGTTCACTGCAGCGACGATCGACTCCAGATAATCACCCTTGATCGTTGGGCCGATATGAATGTCACTGATCTGTGCGATCGTGAATCCGTCCAGCGACGCCGGCAGATCAGCGATCGGGACGTCGACTGCAACAACCCGCGCAGTGCGCCGTGCATTCACGAGCCCCCAGACAGTCATCAGGATCGCTGCTGCCGGCACCGCGACGGCGCTCCAAACCGAAACCGCGGAAGTCGATATCGACAAGCCATACTGGTTACCGATCCAGACAGTGGCGAGTGCAGTGTCGCGCAGCAGCGTCAGAACCAGCAGGCTCGACAAAAAGCCCATTGCGCCAAAGGCGGCCGCCATTGTCAAATCGGCGCGGCGACCGGGTTGACGGCGTCGATTTCGCCAACTCGACAGGCCCGCCTGCAGGCAGATCGCCGAAATCACGACCAGTAACGCCACGACAACCTGCAACCACGCAAAGCCCGCCAAGGCTGCAACGAGTCGCCACGCGATGTACGCGTGAACCAGCAGAGAGATTAGGCTGAGCGACATATGTGATGGATCGTGGCTTGTAGCGGTAGGGTCGTTATGTGGCGGTGAGCTCGCCAGTTTCAACGAGCGAAGTTCAATTCCACCGCTCGCGCATCCGCCCTAGCCTCCCAAGGTAAGCACATCCATTGTCGTGGATCACTTGGCCAAGATCACCGCCAGCGTACGGCGCCAATCGGTCTCAGAGATGTCGTCGAGCTTTGCCTCGCGCCGCACCGCCGCGTTGTTGACGACAACATCAAGTCATTCTATGGCCGCATCAGATGCAACGCCTTAATCAATCGCGCGCGATAAGATCACGCAATGGCCACGCTCGAGCTGGAAAGTCTCACCAAACACTATCCAGGTGTCACTTCGGTCGACGGTATCAACCTCGCTGTCGAGCACGGCGAGTTCGTATGCTTCCTGGGGCCGTCGGGCTGTGGCAAGACGACCACGCTGCGAATGATCGCGGGATTTATCGAACCCGACGCCGGACGGATCCGAGTCAATGGCAAAGTAGTGTCGTCGACCAGTGGCGTCGTTCCGCCCGAGCGTCGCAACATGAGCATGATCTTCCAGAGTTACGCAGTGTGGCCGCACATGACGGTGCAGCAAAATGTCGAATATGGCCTGAAGATGAAATCGATGTCGGCAGCCGAGCGACAGAACCGCACGGCTGCGTTGCTCGCGACCACCAAGCTCAGTGCGCAGGCCGAGCGATATCCGTCCGAACTTTCCGGTGGTCAGCAACAGCGGGTCGCATTGGCACGGGCGCTGGCGCCCAAGCCCGACATTCTGCTGCTTGATGAGCCGCTATCCAATCTCGACGCCAATCTGCGTGGCGAGATGCGTTTTGAGATTCGCCGCCTGCACGATGAATTTCACTACACCTCGATCTACGTCACCCACGACCAGACCGAGGCGATGACGATGGCCGATCGCATCGTCGTGATGAACGCCGGCCGCATCGAGCAGATCGGAACTCCGCAGGAGGTGTACGACCAGCCCAACTCGAAGTTTGTTGCGCGCTTTATCGGCGGAAGCAATGTCCTGGACGTGAGGTACCTTTCAGGCAGGAAAGTGGAGCTCGCCGGTCATGCGCTCGAAATCAGTGAAGGTGATTTTCCTGGACCCGACCGGCCGATGAGTTTTTGCGTCAAGACAAACGACGTGGAACTGTTGCCCGACGAGCGTGTGTCCGCCGGCAACACGCTTCCAGGCGTAGTACGCAGTCAGGCATATCTGGGCAGCCACCGGGACTACATTGTCGATGTCGGGCAGGAGCTTCTCGTCACTGCACCGGCCGCACTCGATGTTCTCCCCGGATCAAGGGTCAGAGTCAGATTCAGCGCCGAGCGTTGTCGTGGGCTCGCACGATAGCAACATCAAAAGCTTTTACATAAGGGGACACAATGAGATTGGTTACACACAAAGCACTATCTGCGACGCTGCTGATCTGCGCGATCGCGGCGCCGGTCGTCGCGCAGGAAACGACGCCGGCGATGGTGGCAGCGGCGACGAAGGAAGGCAAGGTGGTTTGGTACACCGCGGTCGACGTCAAGGTAGCCGAGGCGGTAGCCAAGCTTTTTCGCACCACCTACCCCAATATCGCGATCGAGGTTGAGCGCTCTGGATCGGAGCGTGTTTTTCAGCGCGTCAATCAGGAGTATCAGTCGAACATCAAGAACGTCGACGTGGTCAATTCGTCGGACGCCTCCCATTTCATTTTCTGGAAGCAGCAAAAGTGGCTGGTCCCTCACACGCCACCCGACGTGCAACGCTACGCCGCGCAGTTCAAGGATCCCGAAGGCTACTTCGCGGTTTGGCGTGCGACCTTGAGCGTGATGGGATACAACACCAATTTAGTCCCGGCTGCGAGTGCTCCCACCGGATATGCCGACCTGCTCGATCCGCAGTGGAAAGGCAAGCTCGCGAAATCGCATCCGAGCTACAGCGGCACGAGCCTCACTGGAACATTCGCCTTGGTAAAAGCGCTGGGCTGGGACTACTTCGAGAAGCTTGCCAAGCAAGGTGTGCAGCAGCTGCAGTCAACGACGGCGACCCCGAAGAGCATTGCGAGCGGGGAGCGAGCCGTGATGGTCGACGGCAACGAATACAACATGTTCATCGAGATGGAAGCGAAGAGTCCGGTGAAGATCGTCTACGCGAAAGAGGGGACACCGTTCGTGACTTCTCCCACTGCAATTTTCGCGGACGCTCCGCATCCCAATGCGGCACGGCTGCTGCAAAATTTCCTGCACACAATGCAGGTACAGCAGCTGATGGTCAACGAGGGCGGCTTGCGCTCGGTGCACCCCGACGTCAAAGAGCCGGCCGGACGTACACCGCTCAACCAGATCAAAGTGCTGCCCGACGACCCCGTTGCGATGCTGCCGCAGATCGCGGAGATCAAGAAACGCTATACGGCGCTGTTCGGCAATTGATTCACTAAGTACCGCACGCACGCATGGAAGCGACGCTCGAGCGTGCGGGCCCGAGACAGGCGCGGCCGATCGACTGGACCGCGCCCGTTTCGATTGCGATGGCGCTGTTGCTTGCGGTGCTGGTGCTGCTGCCGATGTTCTGGCTGCTGGTCACAAGCCTGCGCGACGAAACGAAGGCGTTCACGCTCCAGCACTACCGGCACCTGTTCAACGATCCGGCGTTCATCAAGCCGTTGGTGACAACGCTATGGACGTCGGCCGCAGTGGGGACGATCTGCCTGCTGATAGCTGCGCCGATGGCATGGCTGGTGGCGCGCACCGATCTGCCGGGCAAGCGCCTGATGCGAACGCTGATTCTTGCGTCGTTCGTCACGCCGCCATTCCTCGGTGCGTTCGCATGGGTGTTGC
>JBDUCU010000214.1:0-3545 GCA_040003315.1 Burkholderiaceae bacterium
GCGAGCACATCCGCAACGGCAAGGTCAAGGCCTTCGGCACCTCCGGTGAAAAACGCTCGGCGGTGCTGCCCACCGTGCCGACGATCGCGGAAGCGGGTGTTCCAGGTTATGAGGCCGTGATCTGGCTCGGCGTCATGGCACCGCGAAACACGCCGCGCGACATCGTCACTCGCCTGAATGCGGAAATATCGAAGATCACGAGCCGGCCCGACGTGCGCGACGCATGGTCCAAGCAAGGCGCGTTGGCAATGACGATGACGCCCGATGAGTTCGCACGCTTCATGGCCAGCGACATTACGAAGTGGGAAAGGATCGTCAGGATATCCGGCGCGAAAGCAGATCAATGACGGCTCAGGCGGCCGCGCCGCTGCACCTGCTGAGCGCCGGCGCCGCTCAAGGGCTGGTCGCGGCGCTGGCGCCAGCGTTTTCGATCGAGACCGGTGTTGCGCTTGATACAGCGTTCAATGCCGTCGGCGCGATTCGAGAAATGCTTGCCACCGGTGCTCGCTGCGACGCGCTGATCCTGACGGACGCGATGATCATGGAGCTGGAAGCCGCTGGACGCGTGGCGTCGGGAACACGCACTGCTCTGGGCCGCGTGCGCACAGGCATTGGGGTTCGGACCGGCGACGCAATTCCGGATATTGCGGATCGGGCAGCGCTGGAACAAACTATTCGTGCCGCGTCAGACATCTTCCTGCCGGATCCGCAGCGCGCGACTGCCGGCATTCATTTCGTGCGGGTGCTCGAGCAGCTTGGGGTGTACCGCGCAGTCCAAGCGCAGCTGCGACCCTACCCAAACGGCGCCTCGGCGATGCGGGCATTGTCGGAGAGTACCGGGCCGACACCGCTTGGCTGCACGCAAATCACCGAGATCAAATACACCAAAGGCGTGACTCTGGTCGGCGCACTGCCGCGGGAGTTTGAGCTCGCTACCATCTACTCGGTCGCGGTTTGGGCTGATGCACAACGCCCCGACATTGCGCTGCGTTTTGCTCAATCGCTGGCCGGGCCGCACGCAAACAACGCGCGTGCCGCGGCTGGATTCGAAACCTGAGAGAGGCTTGCTGCTCCACGCTAGTAGGTCATCGAAGCGGCGTTCAGGATGCCCAGCGCGATCGCAACGGCACCCAGAAAAATTCCGCTCGATACCTGCCCGTCTCGCACGTTACGGCCGATGGCGGGCACCATCAGGCGCACGGCCGCGAATGCCGCCAGTTGCACGACCAACGCGACCGCCGCCCATACCAGCATGTCGAACAACGACACGCTGTTCACCACGACGCTGGCCAGCGGTAGCGCGAAACCGATGATCGCGCCACCGAGACTTGCGGCGGCGGCCGTGTTGCCCTCGCGGATCAACCGAATCTCGGGGTAGGGAGTGATCAGCACATAAAGCGCGAGGCAGATCGTCAGCAACACCAACGAGATGCCGAAAAACGCGGCGAAATACGGCAGTCCGGCCAGTGTTTCAAACGCAGTGCTTCTCATTCGCTCTCCCTATAACGCTGTCTTTATTCAAAATAGTGCGGTACGAATCGGCTGGTGTTGCGAGTGATCGGTGAAACGTCCTCCCGAATACCGATGCCAGCCGGTTGGTCGCCGACGATCCACGAGCCAATTAACATATAGTCGTCTCCGAACTTAGGCAGCGGTGCGGCGCCCTGATATACATACCCCTCGGCACCGTAGTCGCCCGGCGTGACTTGCATGGCTTCACCGTCGATCAAAGACACGTTGCAGCCTTCGCGCGCGAGCTTTGGTTTCTTGACGTAGCGCCCACCGAGCGGAGCCGGCTCGAAATACGCCGGCAACAAGTTCGGATGATCGGGATAGAGCTCCCACAGTACGACCAGAATCGCCTTGTTCGATAACAGCATCTTCCACGCCGGCTCGATGACGTTGATCGAGCTTGAAAGCAGTGCCGGCCCGAAGTCTTCGCGCACCAGCCATTCCCACGGATACAGCTTCACCAGGCAGTCTATTGGCACGTTGAATTCGTCGACGAACTGCTTGCCGTTCCAGCCGATACGCTCGACCGGCAACGCAACCGTCTGCCATCCCGATTGCAGCGCGGTATCGCGCAAGTACTCGAGGTTGCCCCAGTCTTCCTGGCTGTCGCCGACCGCCGCAAAGTGCAAACGCGCGTCGGGCGAAATTGTTTTTAGACGGCGCCAAGCGTCGATCAGTTTTTCGTGCAGCGAATTGAACTGATCGGCTTGCGGTCGCACCGCCTGCATCCAGTGCCACTGAGCAACACTCGCCTCCAGGCATGCGGTTGGCGTATCGGCGTTGTATTCGAGAAGCCTCGGCGGCGATTTCCCGTCGTACGACAGATCCATTCGGCCGAACAGCGTGAACCCTTCCGCTCGATTTTCACGGTACGCATTCCAGCTGCGTTCGATCGACGGCACCCATTCCGGAGGGATAGCGAACTCGTCATAGCGTCCTGCACCGACCACATGCTGTGCAGCGTTCAGCGCCATTTCGTGCAATTGCGCGGTGGCGCTCTCCAGCTGATCGATCTCGGTTTCGCCGAACACATAGCAACGCGACTCGTCCCAGTAAGTTCCGTCGATGCTGTGATAGTTAAAACCGACCGACTCCATTTCCTGTTGCCAACCGCGCCGCGGCGTCAGCAGCTCTCGCCGCATTAACTGCCGACGCTGACTGAGCGCGACGACGAGCCAAAACCACCGCGCGACGTCGGCGCCATTGACGAGCCGATCGAGCGGCCTTGCCGTGAAGGGTCGACCAGGTGGGACCCGCCGGCGCGCCGTGCATTGTCGAGCGCGCTCGCTCGCGCGCCAGAGGCATACAAGGGACCCCAGAACAGAAATCCGCCGGGATGGCCGGAGCTTTGGATTCGCTCACAGCTATCGGGGCGCCCCCAGTCCGCAGCACAGTCCTCGAGCGAGGCATAGTGATCGCGCGCCATCGGCGTCGACTGCTGGCCGCAGCCGACAAGCGCCGCGGTTCCTATCAACACCAGTTTGATCTGGTTCGAAGAGCGTCGGCGACTCATCTGGACGTGAAGAGCTCGCGGAGCTAGGTGTTGGAGACCTTGATCGTCGGCATCTTGAGCGACATGTCCTTCGCTTTTTCGGCAATGCGCACCGCGACCTTGCGGGCAATCTGCTTATAGGTCTGCGCGACGGCACTGTCGGGTTCGGCAATCACTGTCGGCCGTCCCGAGTCTGCCTGCTCGCGAATACGAATATCGAGTGGCAAGCTGCCGAGAAAATCGACACCGTATTCGGTCGCCATTTTCTGTCCGCCCTCGGAGCCAAAAACGTGCTCGGCGTGGCCGCACTGGCTGCACACATGGACCGCCATATTTTCGATGATGCCGAGAATCGGAACGCCGACCTTCTCGAACATCTTCAAACCTTTCTTGGCGTCCATCAATGCGATGTCCTGCGGCGTCGTCACGATCACCACGCCGGTCACCGGCACCTGCTGCGACAGCGTCAACTGAATGTCGCCGGTGCCCGGCGGCATGTCGACCACCAGATAGTCGAGATCGCGCCAGTTGGTCTGCGTCA
>JBDUCU010000089.1:0-11916 GCA_040003315.1 Burkholderiaceae bacterium
GGTTCATATCGAGCACTCGAGAGAGGGTGGCAGTGTACTGGTGCCCGTTTTTTGTCAGCAATGCATCGGCACGCGTTGGCACGCCGGAGCAAGGACTCGTTCGGCTGGGTTCCGGCCCTATCTTTGCCGGCCGTTACCGCCTTATTTTTCGGAATCCAACTGCTGATCAACCCGTAGGCTGGCGGGATGGAAGACACTGCCGCGAGACTTCGCGCGATACAGGCACGTGCGTCCGCGCTCGCCGCCGAGGCGCCCGGGCGTGTGGCGGAGGACATGCTGATCGAGCTCGATGCACTTCAGCGCGAGCTTGTGATGCTCGACTCCGTTGGCACCGAGGGATACGTGACCGCGGTGTTCGCAGTGGTCGCAGGTTTCAACGCCATCGGGCGCGCCCAGCGAATGGGTGCGCTGATGGAGCGTGCGATCAGCATTTGCCGCAAGCTGCCCGATCGCCGCCTGCTGCGACGAGCGCTGTCACTTTACGGATATTTCACCGGCGACGTCAGCAATGCGCCCGCAGCGCTGCAAAGCCTGTTGGAAGCCGTCGAACTGGTGCGCGAGATGGACGATCCCGTTGCCGAAGTGTCAACCGTGGTCAACCTCGGAGTGATGCTCACCAACGTCGGCTGGGATGACGATGCGCGCCGGGCGTTCCAGTGCGCATGGAATGTGTACGAGCAGAATCCCGAAGCGTTCGAGGGCATCGACACCAATGGGGCCTCGGCGATTCTGATGGCCGCAGCGGCGGCAGCCAACACCGCCGCGATCTTTTCGCAGCTCAACGAAGTCGAGCGCGGGTTGGAGTTCAGTGCGCGCGCCCGCACACTGGCGCAGGGGCAAGGCGTCACGCCGCAGCATCAGACCGTTCTGCTGCACTACGACCACATCCATTGCATTCTGTTGGCGAAAGCCGGCAGGCTGACGGAGGCCGCGCGTATTGCCGAAGCGATGCTTGCCACGGCGGAGGGCTCGGGCAACGTGCGATGGGAATGTCTGGCGTGGCAGGCTGCCGGCTTCGTCAGTGTGCGTCAGGGAAAAGTCGGCGAGGGTCTGGTGATGCTGAAGAAAGCACGCGAGCGCGCGGCCGCGATCTCGACCGGCATGGAACTTCCGGCGCATCTGTACCTAGCCGATGCCTATCGCTACGTCGGCCAGGCGACCGAGGCTTTCCAGCTGACGCGCGGCGTGTTGGAGCTGATGAAGAACGCGCAGCGCGCGCATTTCAATCGCGCGCAATCCGTCGTCGGTCAGTCCCTCGAGAAAAACGTCGAAACCCGCATTGCTGCGCTGGAAAATCTGGCGGCCGCGGCCGAAGCAAAACAGGATCCATCGGGCGAACATACGATCCGCGTCGGTGTTCTCGCCCGCCTGATCTGCAACCGGCTTCCGAAGGCAGTTGATCTGCTGAACACGATCGAGCGCGCAGCGCGCCTGCACGATGCGGGCAAGAGCTCGCTCCCTGAAACGTTGCTGCGCATGCAGGGTCCGGTGACTCCGCAAGAAAGGGAACTGCTGAAGACCCACGCCAGAGCCGGCGAGAAGCTGATCCGCGAGCAGCTTGGCGACGAACGCGGCGCGGTGTTTGCGCGCGTGGCTCGGTCGCACCATGAGTGGTTCGACGGCACCGGTTATCCGGACGCACTGGCTGGAGAAAGAATTCCGTTGGAGGCGCGCATCGTCGCTGCAGCCGATGCGTACGACTCACTGACGCACGAGCGGCCGTGGCGAAAGGCGATCCCCCACGATGAAGCGCGAATTTTCATGTTCGCCGAAAAGGGCACGCAATTCGACCCTGCTGTGGTCGATACGCTGCTGCAGATCGTCAAGGAACTGCGCGCCGACGGTCGCACTCTGGACGACCAGCTGATCGAAATGGCGGAGCGCTCCGAGCTCGTTGCGGCGCGCCGTTCGCTGCGAACCCTCCTTCGTACCTAGCGAACCGCTGCCTGGATCCAGGCCATCGGCGTGGCAGAAGCGCCGATTGCCCTAGACATCGTGTCTTCCAACCCAGGTGGCCGTTATCGTGGCGACGCGCAATTCATCCGTCGACCCGCAAGTCTCCGAGATATTCCTGATCCGCTCGTTATATCGCCGACCGGCTCGGCGAGCCCTTTATTCTTGGCGTCAAGCCGTGCCAACATGCGAATTCGCCGCCTATATCGGCGGACCCGGGAGTCGTCGATGCACCAACACCGGATATCCACTACCTCGCCGGGCTGTACTGACGCTTCGCGGCATGATTCGTTTGTTGGTGACGCTGAAGCGGTTGTCTGAAGCGACGAGGCACGCGTGATCGAACATGAATCGCAGCATCCGCTGCGACCGATCCTGAAGAACTGGGTGTGGGAGCACGGCCAGGTCGGGACTCGATATCTCGATTGCACCGATGGCGTGATCAAGTTCGACGCTGGCAAGAAAGCGCGCTTCGCGTCCGAGAAAATTTTCTACGCCCCGCTTGACGACGGCGCTGCCGATGATGCGCAGAGAGAAGGACCTGAAATCCACGAAGGCAGGCTGGCGCGTTTCCTGCACGCGGCGCAGCTCGGTAGACCTGAAGACGCAGGCTCGGTCGCCGATGTGCAGCGTGCAGCGCAGGATTGCGTGCACCTAGGCCTGATATGCGCGTATCAACTCGAGGCTCAGCGCGCGCTGGCCCGCTATGCGCTGGAACCGATGTTCGATGACGAAATCCATCTTGCCGTCGTCAACGACATTCGCCATGCGTATGCACCCTTGCGCGCACAGCTCGCGCTGTACGACTTCACGGTGTTTTACGCTCTGCCCGCGCCACTGCTGATCAACGACACCCCTTTTATCGATTGGCGCGCGCGAGCCAAGCCTGCGCAGCCTTTCGTTTCGCTGCCGCTCGCCCCGTATTGCACTCTGGTAGGCACGCCCTCTGGCAAGAAAAGCCGCGCTGGCCCTGTGCTTTGGAAGCCGGCTGCGGCGATGGGCCCTTTCAAGGATCACAATCGGCACATCGTCGACGGCGCGCGCAGATGGCTGGTTGCAACCAGCGATGACCAGCTGCTCGCCATCCAGGATCGGTTCGCACCCGCTGCGGCCGAACCGGGCGATTCGAGCAAAGCCTGACCTCGCAGCCGAATGCCCTCCGCTGACACTCTCGAAAAGTTCATCGCGCGCGTCGAGATCAACGCGCACGCCGAAGCGGTCGAGGAGTTCTACACTTTGGACGCTTCGATGCAGGAGAATCAGTCGACACCGCGTGTGGGGCGCGCCGTGCATGTCGCGAATGAGCGTCGCGTCTTGTCGAGGGCCAGAGCGCTGACGTCGAAGTGCATTCGGCCGGTATTCGTCAACGGCGACCGTGTCGTTATTCGCTGGATATTCCGCTTTGAATGGTTCGATGGAACGTTCACGCAGATGGAAGAGCTCGCGTACCAGCGCTGGGAAGGCGAGCGCATTGCGGAAGAGACGTTCTTCTACGACCCGGCACAACGTGTGCCGCAGCCGCCCGCGCCGTAGGCCGATGCGAACGCTTCGGATCATCGCGATCTGACGCAGCTGACACGTTTTCGCTGGCCGAAAATCCGGACGGGTGCGTGCGGCATCGTGCGGGAAGCGCGCGCTAGCGCTGCGAGTCCGCATTGACGTGATTTGGGTCGCGTGTTCCGGTGATCGCGGATTTCGGCGGCACGCTTGCGCGCAGGTCCTTACGGACGATTGAATCAAATCAATCACCGATTAGTGTTGCTCCTGAAGTCTGGGACTGAACCTGGACATGAGGATGCATCATGAGAGGGGTCAAGCCCACCTTGGTATTCGTCGTTGCTTTATCGGGCGCTCTGATTGCGCAGCCCAACTTTGCGGTGACCAAAAAACGAGCACGGCAAGCAGCAGCGCGTCCCCAGCTGGCAATGCAACACCTGCCGCGCCCCGAGCGATTCACGCCGCGCGGCGCGCTGGCCGACGAGGAGCGGGCTATCAGCGAGGCGCTGTCTATTAATGGATTGCGAACGACCGCCGAGTCGTTGTACTCAGAGGCGCCCGCTGGGTTCGACAACCTGACCAATGGCTTCCTGCCGCAAGGCCCCGCATACGAAACGCTGAACGAAGACAACGTCATCGCGTTGAGATCGTTCAACGACAACCGTTTCATCTTTGAGGAAGTCGAGACCGCCGCCGATGGACTGGGCCCCACCTACAACGCGCAGAGTTGTCGCGAGTGCCACCAGAATGTCGTCACTGGCGGTGCCAGCCAGGTCGCGGAGTTTCGTGCAGGGCGGACAGACAAGGGCCAGTTTTTCGGATCGCTCGGCGGTTCGTTGATCGCGTCGCGTGCGACGCACCCGGACATCGTCGAGCATGTCCTGCAGACCGATACCGTCCGCACCCTGCGGATCTCGACGAATACGTTGGGGAGCGGGTTTATTGAAGCGATCAGTAACGCAACGCTGCTCGCAATCCGCGATCGTCAGCCCGCAGCAATGCGCGGTACTGCCGTGCTGGTTCCGGTGCTCGAGGCGAACAGTGCTCCGCGTGTGGGCCGCTTTGGATGGAAGAGCCAGCACGCAAGCTTGCTGTCGTTCGCGGCCGACGCCTACCTGAACGAGATGGGCGTTACGTCGGCGCTGTTTCCCGAGGAAAACACGGCGGGCGACAAGTTCGTTGGATACGGCACGGAGTACGACGCGGTACAAGAGCCCGAGGACGATGGTGTCGACGTCACGGCGTTTGCAGACTTCATGCGCTCAACCAAGGCGCCGTCGCGCGGGGTTATCACCGCCGAGGTGAAAGCGGGCGAGATGCAGTTTACAAACGTTGGATGCGCCGTCTGCCACACCACGACCATTCGGACCGCAAGTCCCGGCACGAAGATTAATGGCAATGCCTTTACTGTGCCGCCCGCGCTCGGCAACAAGATCATTCATCCGTACAGCGATTTCTTGTTGCATGACGTTGCTACCGGCGATGGAATTCCGATTCAACCCACCGCGGAATACGCCGGAACGGCCAACAAGATGCGAACCGCGCCTCTCTGGGCGTTGCGCACACGGAACCGTTTGATGCACGATGGTTTGTCGTCGACGAAGGAAGACGCGATCGCCCGGCATGGCGGGCAAGCCGACGCAGCGCGCGCACGCTTCAACGCATTGCCCCAAAACGAGAAGCGCCAGTTGCTGAGCTTTCTGCAATCGCTCTAGGCCGAGCGCTTACGAAGCAGGGTTGCAGTCCGACAGACGCTTGACTGCCCACTCCGGATCGAGGGACCAGAGACCGCCTTCGCGTACCGCACGGGCGAGCACCAACGCCTCGAGATCGGGGTGCTGCCTCACACGGATCGAGCAGCTTTCCTCGACCACGGTCATTACCGTGGCCTCATTCGGCGCCGGCGCGGGAGTGGTCAGTTGCTGATGGAACTCGATCGTGACGAAGGCGATTGACACACCCGGCGGCAGTGCGAGCGACTCGCTGCACGGCAGCGTCAGCAGCTCACCTCTGCGGTCGATTGCGGCGCCTGCAGCGACGGTCACTTGTGCTGCGCCCTCGGCGGACGATTCGACGCCCACCTCGAGCCCCGATACAACGCCGTAGCCAACGGCGGCGCGTGTCAGGCGTCGCAGCTTTTCGCGGTGATAGTCCTGCTCGAGCCGGAGCGTTTGCGCGTCGAGCAGTTGACCGGTGAAATAGTTTGGGCGTCGCAGGGGTGTTGAGTGCTGTTCCGTGTGCGCGCTCAATCGGGCCAGCGATGCCGCCGCCCTTCGCAATGCGGCGCTCCAGCGGTCATGCACTGCAGCGTTGCGAAGCATCAGGTTTTCGGTCAGAAACGCAAACGCTTCGACCAACGTGACGCCCGGGTCTGACTCATTGTGCTCGGTCCAATCGGGGACGTGCGTCGCCAGGATGCGCCGCAGCTGCGGTACCAGCTCGTCGAGCAGCTCCGACGCGATGCCGGTGTTCTTGCGTCGAGTCTCAGTCATTCGAGTTCACGATGAGCATGCGCAGCGGCGGTTTGGTCAGCGACCAATATTGGCGAGATCAGCGCGTCGCGCGGACCTATGCCACCGAGTTGGCACGCATGATCACTTAGAGGTTCTGTCACCGCCTCATTCGAGTGGCCATCTGGCCCAGCGCGATGGCCAACGCTGCGCCGCCGAGTACCTTGACCACCTCTGGATGTTGGGCGTAGTACGCGCCCACCTTATCCAGAATGGTTGGGTCCTGCTTCTCGGCAGCCGTCGCAATCTCCTTCACCTGTTCGGGTGTTATTTGCTCCGCGTCCTTCGGTGTCAGCACCGGCGGCGCGGCACTGCGTGCGCCTTGTGCGCCTTGAATCAAGCGGCCGAGCGCACCACCCGCGATGCCCGACAAAAGCGAAGGTCCGAGTGCGCCGATCAGCTGGTTTAAAAGACCCGCGCGCTGCTGCGGGTTGGAGCCGCCCAGCAAGCTCCCCACCATGTTGCCAAACGACGGCGTCTGGTCAGAGCGGAACGCTTGCGCAATACCCGCGCCTAAAACGTCGGGCGGCACTTGGCGGGCCACCTCATCGAAGTCGGCATGAGTGTCCGTGGGCCGGTCCGCATACTGCTTAAGGATGTCCATGATGTTCATTTGTCACTCCGTGGTTAAGGCGAATGCTAACGTTGTTCAGTCAGTTCGACTGTGATGATCAAACCTGTGCCCCAAAATTTGCTGCGATGGTTGCCGGCTATCGGCGTGTGCATCGCTTTTGCGGGCTGCGCGACATCCGACGGCGACGACGGGCGGCCCGCAATCACCGCGGAAGACGTGCGTGCGCTGATCGTGCGGTTGCTCCCTCCCACGCTCGCTGACCGCGCAGGATGGGCGACCGATATCAAAGCAGCGTTCGCCGTGCTGGACATTGCACCTTCAGCCGAAAATGTGTGCGCAGTGTTGGCCATCACCGAGCAGGAATCGACGTTCCGTGCCGATCCTGCAGTGCCGGGACTCGCGGCGATTGTTTGGCAAGAGATTGATCGGCAAGCCGAACGCGCCGGGGTGCCAAAATTTGCTGTAAGGACCGCACTGCACGTGACTTCGCCGGACGGGCGAACCTACAGCGACCGCATCGACGCGGCAAAGACAGAAAAGGAGTTGAGCGAAATCTTCGAGGATTTCATCGGCATGGTCCCCTTGGGCAAGACGTTCTTGGCAAGCCGCAATCCTGTGCGAACCGGTGGCCCGATGCAGGTCAGCGTCAGCTTTGCCGAAGCCCACGCTTCGGCCAACCGATATCCATATCCCGTGCAGGGTTCGATTCGGCACGAAGTATTCACGCGCCGCGGCGGCTTGTATTTCGGTATCGCGCATCTGCTGACCTACGAAGCTCCGTATCAACAGCCGATCTATCGTTTTGCCGATTACAACGCGGGCCGTTATGCGAGCCGCAACTCTGCATTTCAGAATGCATTGACGATCGCGTCCGGGGTTCCGCTGGTGCTGGACGGCGATCTGCTGCCGCCCGGCGCCGCGGGCGAGGTACCCGCCGGCAGTACAGAGCTTGCCGCGCTCACGCTCGCCAAACGGTTTGACATGAGTGCGTCATCGATTCGCCGCGACCTGGAGCGCGGGACCGAACCCGCATTCGAGGGGTCGCGCCTGCACCAGCGCGTCTTCGCACGCGCCGATCAGATGCAGGGACGGCCGGTGCCGCGCGCCTTATTGCCGACGATCACTCTCAAGAGCCCGAAAATCACGCGCACGCTGACCACCGAATGGTTCGCGAAAAGGGTCGACGATCGCTATCAACGGTGCCTGGTGCGCGCGCGCCCACAGGACAGTTAAGCATGTGCTGGAGGAATGCCGTGAGGGCAGGCGCTATCACTCCATCGGACACTCTATATACGTATTACACGGTGCAGAGACAGTTGTTAAATTTTACTAACCAACGTCGTTGAGAAACGCGGCGGCTTTTTGCTCGGGCCTTTTATTTGCTGCAGGCGCTGTTATGAAAAGCGCCCCGGCTTCGGACAGACAGATTCCGCGCTCTGAGCAGACTTCTACCACTGTCGGGCAGTTTGTTGCTTCGTGTATCGACTCGTTTTCGAGTCACATCGCAGTTCTGGACGAGGACGGCGTCATTCTTGCCGTCAACAGCGCATGGCGCAAATTTGCAGATGAGAACGGATTTGTCGGCCTCCACTACGGGGTTGGACCTAACTACGTCGATGCCTGCGAGCGCGATTCCGACGACGGTGTGCGTGCGGCCGCTGGCTTGCGTGACGTACTGCATGGGAGCAGGAGCGACTATCAGCTCGAGTATCCGTGCCATTCGCCGAGTGAGCGTCGGTGGTTCGTGTTGCGCGTCACGCCGTTCGGAGCGCCCGGGCCGGTGCGGCTCGTGGTTGCGCACGAGAACATTACCGAGCGCAAGCTGGCAGACGAGGCGTTGCGGGATCAGTGGCGTCGCAAGGATGAGTTTCTGGCGATACTTGCCCACGAGCTTCGTAACCCGCTCGCGCCGATCCGCCACGCTTTGCAAATCATCCGATTTGCCGACTGCGTTCCGCAGCAAGTGCAATCGGCTCGGCAAATCATGGAACGTCAGATCGCCCACATGGTGCGGCTGATGGACGATCTACTTGACTTGAGCCGAATCAGCCGCGGTGTGATCGAACTGCGCCGCGAAGCGATCGACATGGCATCGATTATTCAACTTGCCGTCGAGGCGACAGCGCCCGACATCGCGCGCATGCAACAACACTTGAAGGTCACGCTTGCCTCGGATCCCATCCGTTTGAACGGTGACTCGACCCGTCTTGCGCAAGTGTCACCAATCTGCTCAGCAACGCGTGCAAGTACACCGAGCGCGCAACCACATCGATCTAACAGTCGAGCGCGATGGCAGCGAGGCCGTGTTGAAAGTAAAAGATACCGGCGTTGGAATACCGGCGGAGCAACTGCCACTGGTGTTCGACATGTTCAAGCAGCTCGACACGTCATTCGAGCGTTCGCAGAAAGGGCTCGGGATCGGCCTGACACTGGTGAAAGACCTGGTGCAGATGCACGGCGGCACGGTCGCGGCGTCCAGTGGCGGGCTCGGTCATGGCTGCGAGTTCGTGGTTCGCCTGCCGATAGACGACGCGGTTGGGAATCTGCCGTCCCGGCCCAGTACCGAGGCCACAGAATCAGGCCCAGCGCGCCGCATTCTCATCGTTGACGACAACCAGGACTCGGCGATTTCGCTGGCGACCTTTCTCAAATTACTCGGCAACGAAACGCACACTGCGTTTGACGGCCGCGAAGCGGTCGACGCAGCCGCGGCGCTTCAGCCCGACGTCATTTTGCTCGATATCGGCATGCAGAAGATGAACGGTTATGAGGCGGCGCGCCGGATACGGCAGCAGCCTTGGGGCGAGCGCGTGATGCTGATTGCATTCACCGGATGGGGCCAGGATGAAGATCGGCGCAGAGCACTCGACGCCGGGGCTTTGACTGCCACCTCGTCAAGCCCTTCGATCCGGCAGCCATCAGATCGCTGCTGTCGACGGTGGCAACCGAACACTAGCGAGTTGTCAGGCCGAGCGGTTTACTGCGGCTGAAAGCCGCTTTTCCGGATGATCTGGGCCCAGGCCTGCGAATACGCGCGCTCCCGCGCAGCGAGTTGCGCTTGCGGCATGAACTGAACGGAAAGTCCCCAGCGAGTCAGGCGTTCGCGCACATCGGGCAGTGCGATCACCCTGGCAACCGCAGCAGAGAAGCGATCGATCGCCGCTTGCGGTGTGCCGGTCGGTGCGAAAAAACCGTAGTACGGCACGTCTTCGAAACCCGTGAGGCCGAGCTCTGCAAACGTTGGCACATCGGGTAACGCACTCTGACGCGTCGGCCCGAGGACTGCAACGATCCGCAGCTTGTCGGCCAGATGATTCTCGATGAAGTCCGGAATTGAACCCACGCCGGCCGGAATCTGATTGCCGAGCATGTCGCCGATCATCGGTGCGCTACCGCGATACGGTGCAGATACGAGATCGAGACCATACCGGTCGCCGATCACCTTGACCAAGAACTCGGGGATCGACGCCGGCGCCGGTACGCCGATCGCACTTTTCCCGCCGTGGATTTTGACCCATGCCACATAATCGTGGAAGCTTTTCGCCGGTGTGCCGGTCGACAGGGCCAGCGCGTTGACGAACGTCGCGAAGCCGGCGACAGCGACGAAGTCCTTGGCGGGATCGAAGCCCGGATTTTTCATCACCAACGGCAGGATCGAAACAGTGTGATCGTGCGTGATGAAAAACGTGGTGCCGTCGGGCTCTGCACTTTTCAGAGCCTGCGCGGCGATTTGTCCGCCGGCACCCGGACGATTCTCGACGACGACCGATGTGCCGAGTTCGTCCTTCAGCCTTTCTGCCAGCGCGCGCGCAATGGCATCGGTGCCGCCACCAGCAGTAAAGCCCACCAGAATGCGCACGGGTTTGCTGGATTGCGCCTGCGCGGCGGTACCGCACAGCGCGACCAGCAGGAACACGCACACCAGGCGGATGAAAGCGATGTAAGCGGAGATCGACACCTAGGAACCCTCAAAGAATTTCATCAGCGTCTGCGCGTAAGCGGGTGCGGTGGGCTCGTGCATGAAGTAAACGAAAACGTCTGTCCACTGCGTGGCCGCCAGCGTGCGAGCCCAGCGCTGCAGCTCGTCGTCCGAATAGGTTTCGAGCCTGAGCCGAACGTATCCCCACGAGGCGGTCGGCACCAGAGGCGGGGGCTCGTTATCCTCCCGTTCTGAAATGCACAGCGCGGCACCCCTAACTCTAAGTGCGCTGTAAACCTCGGCCGTGAACCAGCTGTCATTGCGAAACTCGAACGCGGCACGGTGGCCATCGGGCAGAAGGTGCAGGAACTCGGTCAGACGCGCAAGATTGATCTTCATCAGCGGCGGCAACTGGAATAGCACCGGTCCGCGTTTTTCTCCCAGCGTTTCGAGCGTGGTGTACAGAAATCGCAGCGAGTCGGTTGCGCTTTCAGCCTTCAGCCGTGCTGAATGAGTGATTCGGCGCGAAGCTTTGATCGCGAAGCGAAAGTCGTCTGGCGTTGCCCTGACCCAGTTCTCCAGTACCGCTGCCTTTGGCATCTGATAGAAACTATTGTTGATCTCGACGGTCGGCAGGCGCTCGGAATACCACGCCAACATTGCCTCCGGCTTGATCTTGTCCGGATAAAAAGTTCCCTTCCATTCCTTGAAGGAATAGCCGCTCGCGCCGGCGAAAAGTCGTGCCATGGCTAGAATTTACGCGTGCCCAAAAGCACGCTCACCGAATATTCCGCGAAGCGCAGCTTTTCAGCCACTCCGTAGCCCGCCAGCGGTGCCCGACGCACGTCGTGGCCCGCTGTTGTTCGCGGTGCAGCAGCACGCGGCGCGCCACATGCACTATGAACTCCGATTGGAGTGTGGCGGCGTACTGAAGTCGTGGGCGATGCCGTTGACATGGGACGAGCTTTCCGGCGCGCATCCGCTAGACTTCCGCATAACCGACGCCGTTGAACGCCTTGCAACTACTGGCGATCGCTGGCGGGATGCCCTGAAAGACAAGCAGAGCCTTGAGCGTGCTCTCGACCGCAGCAAGAGTTGAGATGCTTGAAGCCTGATCAGAATCGGAGGAAGCATGGCCGCACGATCGATTGGATCTTTGACCATCGCATTCGGATTGGTCTCGATTCCGGTAAAGATGTTTTCCGCCACCGAGGCGAGCAAGGCAATCTCGTTCAACATGCTTCACAAGGACTGCGGATCGCGTCTGAAGCAGCAATACCTTTGCCTCAAAGAAGAGGTTCCGGTCGCGCGCGAAGACATCGTCAAGGGCTACGAATTCGCAAAAGATCAGTATGTAATGTTTACGCCGGAAGAGCTGAAGGCGCTCGAAGAAGCGGGAACTCAAACAGCGGAGATTAGCGAGTTCGTGCCGATCGAATCGATCGACCCGGTGTACTTCGACA
>JBDUCU010000215.1:0-3499 GCA_040003315.1 Burkholderiaceae bacterium
CAGTCGTTCGGTGATGATAAAGGATTTTCATCAGGAGCCGCGATCGAGTCGCGACTTTCACGCGCCGGATTCGTTGAGCAGGTTGCGCGCCATCCTGGCGCCGAATTTGAAATCGCTTCGATCCCAAGGGGTAAAGCGCGGCAACTGAAATGGGTCTGTGCTGCGCCCAGCAACTCCCTGCGCCGTGGTCAACGCTGCAGTAAATCCCAACTCCTTGACCAGTTCTGTCGTGGCGGGGGTGTAATCCTCGGTCGGACGGCCGTTGGGATATGCAAACAGCCGAACCGGGCTGCCGACGATCGCTTCGAGCCGCTCGCGCCCCTGCCTGATCTCTGCGCGTGCAACATCGATTTCCAGGCGCGCCAAGATCGGGTGGTTGACGGTGTGCGCCCCGATTCCAAAACCCTGACGAGCCAGGGCGGCCACCTGCGATGAGCTCATCATCAGATCGTCGGGCGGGTCGATCTGCGCCAGCCTGCAAATGCGCTCGGCCGTCGCGGCGCGAGGCACCGGCTCGAGAGTCTTGATCCGAGGCAGCAGCGAACCAATGGCGCGGCGCCGATGCTCGACCGACTGTAGCGAATGAATCCCGAGCCCGAGCTCGGTCAGGTCCAGGGTGTCGCGTTCGCAATCGCGCACAGCCGCAATGACCGAGTCGTTGAACATTCTTCCGCCGTCGAGATAACCGGTCGCAATGAAAAATGTCGCCGGCAATCCGAGGCGGCTCAAAACCGGTGCCGCGATCTGCTGATTGTCGGCATATCCGTCATCGAACGTAATTGCCAGCGCGCGCGCAGGCAGCGCGCCGCGCAGCAGCGCCTCGACCGCGTCGATCAGCGGCATCACATTGAAGTGTTGTTGGACCCATCGCATGCGCTGCTCGAAAATGTCCGCGGCGGGATCGTCGGGCAATAGTGGATCCGGCACCGCCAGCACGCGGTGAAAGATCAGCGTCGACAGCCGCGCCGCCGCGCCCGCCGGCGACAGCCCCGAATAAATCGCTCGCAACACACTACCGCGCATTGCGAATCCCCGCGCGAGCCGGAGAATTTTCACGCAGGCTCGATAACAACCCGCGATAGGTTTCCAGCAGCGACTGGACTCGCAGATCCCACGAGTTCGATTCCGCATACGCCCGGATTGCGGCGCGATCCCATGAGGTGCGCAGCGCTTCGTCGATCGCAACTCGTAAGCGAACGCTGTCCCCGAACGGCACGATGCGTCCCAGCGATTCGTCGCGGACTACCTGTGCGTTGCCTCCAACGTCGGTTGCCACCACAGGCAGACCGCACGCCATCGCCTCCAGGAACACGTTCGCCCATCCTTCGTACGATGTCGCAAGCACAAACACATCAGCGGCCGACAACGCCACCTTGAGCCGGTCGCTGGACACCGGTCCCAGAAAGTGAACGCGATCGTCGAGGCCCAGCGCTCGCACCATCGTCTTAAGCCTGCGGCCGATATCGCCTTCGGGTCCGGCACCGCCGACGACCAACAGGTGCAGCGTGGGGTGCGTCGTGCAGAGTTGGGGAAGGCACTCGATGACGCGATGAAAACCTTTGCGCTCGACGAGCGTGCCCACAGAGATCAGCACCTCGGCGTCCGCGCCCAGGCTCAGGCCCAGCTCGCGGCGGGCCTCGGAGCGCGGTATCGCAACGAAGCGCGTGAGGTCGACGCCATTTCCAATGACTTCCACCTGCGCGGCATTTGCGCCCTGCTCGATCGCAAGGGCTTGCAGCGCGGCCGACACGGCAATGACCCGATGGGCGCCGGTGATCGCGCGCCGCAGGGCAGTAGCGACATTGCTGCGCGATTGACCCTGCTCCTTTCCACGCAGAGTCACCACGACCGGCAACTTCAGCCACTTGCCGAGCAACACCGCGGCGCGCCCGTCGGGATATCCGAAGTGAGCATCTATAACATTTGCTCCATGCTCGCGCGCCATCTTGCGCACGGCCAGAAACGACGACAGCGCCATGAACCAGCCGTCGGCGGCCTTTATAACGCCTGGGACACAGAAAAAACGCGGCCGACGCACGGTGACGCCATCCATGATTTCGTGCGCAGGCGCCATCGGCCGAAAATGCGGCCGAAACCATCGGATCAACGTCTGGCCAGGAAACCACGCTTGCGGCGCAACGATCGCAATCGGAAAATGCTTGCCCAGACGAAACACCCGCTCGCGAACAAACAATCCCGCGTTTGGCTGGACAGCACTCGGGAACAGCGATGAGAACACCAGCAGGCGAGGCGACTGTTTCATGCTTGCGTGTTCAAGCCGACAGGGCTCGCAATGTTGCGCTCGCCTCCGGACTGACGTCGAGGTGCCGAACAAAGGCATCGAACATCAACAACGACCATAGCGGCGCACTGTGATCGCGTTGCCCCGATTGATGCTGCTCAAGCAGTTGACGCAAGCATCGCGCATCGAAGAGCCCGGTATCGGCCAGGCGGTCACCCTCGACGACCGCTTTCACCCGGCCCTTCAACGGTCCTCGTAACCACTCGGCGAGCGGCACTGCAAACCCCATCTTCGGCCGGTAGAGCACTTCGTGCGGCAGATAGGGTTGCATCGCTTTCTTGAAAATCCACTTGCCCTCACCCTTGCGCAGTTTGCACGACGGCTGCAGCGTTGCCAGCCACTCGACCAGCGCGTGATCCATCAGCGGCTCGCGCACTTCAAGCGAATGCGCCATGCTCGCGCGGTCGACCTTGGTGTTGATGTCGCCCACCAAATAAGTCTTGATATCGAGATACTGAATCAGCGACAGCGCATCGCTTGTGTGGGCCTTCGCTGCGTGCCGCGTGAAGACTTCCACTGCGTTATAGCCGGCCAGCTGACTCTTCAGCGTGTTGGAGTAAAGACGGGTGCGCAGATCGTCACGCAGAATCGACATGCTGTGAAAGTAGCCCTGCACCGAATCGCGCGCCAGCGCCTGGAATGTCGTTTTGCCCCGCAGTACGCGCGGAGCCCAGTCGGCCTTCGGATACACACGGCCGAGGAGCCCGAACATCGGGCGACGCAGTGCCAGCGGCAGCGGCTGACGCATCCGTTCCTCGAGCATGTGCAGCCGGTACCGACGATATCCGCCGAAGCTCTCGTCGCCCCCGTCGCCGGATAACGCCACGGTCACATGCCGGCGCGCGAGCTGGCAAACGCGATACGTGGGAATCGCGGAGCTGTCCGCGTACGGCTCGTCATAGGAGTGGGCCAGCTGGTCGATCAGATCGAAATCGTCGCTCTCGACGCGGTCTACAAAGTGCCGGGTGCGATAGCGCTGCGCAACCTGCAGTGCGTATTTCGACTCGTCGTATCGAGCATCCGCAAACGAGATCGAGCAAGTGTTGACAGGCTCCTTCGAAAGCTCCGCCATCATCGCTACGACAGCACTTGAATCGACGCCGCCTGACAGGAATGCGCCCAGCGGCACCTCGGAGATCATGCGCAACCGAACGCTTTCCCGCAGCCGTTCGACCAGCTCGGCCGCTGCGTCCTCCG
>JBDUCU010000216.1:0-3484 GCA_040003315.1 Burkholderiaceae bacterium
GCGGAGATTAGCGAGTTCGTGCCGATCGAATCGATCGACCCGGTGTACTTCGACAAGGCGTACTACCTCGCGCCGGACAAAGGCGGCGCCAAGCCGTATGCGCTGCTGACACGTGCCCTGCGCGAATCGGATCGATGCGCGGTCGGCCGCTACGCCGCGCGCGGCAAGCAGTACATCGTGATGCTGCGGCCGGTCGCGCAGGGACTGGTGATGCAGCAGCTGCTGTACGCAGCCGAAGTGCGGTCGATCAACGACATCGAAATTCCGCAGACGGAAGTCAAGGATGCCGAGTTGAAACTGGCACAGCAGCTGATTGACCAGCAGGCATCCGACACGTTCGATCCGAGCGCCTACACCGATGACGTCCGTACACGCATCGAGGACGCGGTGCAGAGGAAAGTCGAGGGCCAGCAGATCACGATGATCGAAGCGCCGCTGGCAACCGGGCAGGTGATCGATCTGATGGAAGCGCTGCGGGCGAGTTTGAACAAGAAACCTGCGACGCCGAAGGTGCGCGAAGCCGAAGCTGCTGCGCCCGTATCGGCGCGTAAACCACCGAAGCGTGCGGTGCAGGCCGAGTCCGTTGCGCGCAAGGCTGCCAGACGATAGTCGTTGAACAGGTTTCGATGCACCAGTACGGCGTGCGCGACGTCGAAAAATTACTTCGCCTGTCGCGCAGCACGATTCGCTCGCTGATAGATGCTGGATTCGTTAATCCCAAGCGCGGCCCGCGCAACGCGTGGCTGTTCTCGTTCCAGGATCTGATCGTTCTGCGCACGGCTCGGGCACTGGCGGTCGCCAATGTTCCGCACAAGCGCATTACCCGCTCGATCAGGCAGCTTCGCCGCCATCTGCCCGACGCGATGCCGCTATCGGGCTTGTCGATCTCGGCGGTCGCGGATCGCGTTGTCGTTAATGAAGGCGGCAGTCGCTGGCAGGCCGAATCGGGCCAGTATCTGCTCGCGTTCGAAAGCGATGCGAACGGCGCGATTAACGTGATCGAAAACGGCCAGCCGCGCGAGCTTGATGCGCGGAGTCGGTTTAGTGAAGGCGTGGCGCTCGAAAGCCAAGACGCCGACGCAGCGCTTCAGGCCTACTCGCAGGCGGTGGCGGCGGACCCTTCGTTGGTCGATGCCCAGATCAACCTGGGCCGGCTGCTGCACGAGGGCGGCGATCTGCAAAAAGCCGAACGCGTTTATCGCAACGCGATCGAAGCGTGCAGCGGCGACCCTTTATTGCACTACAACCTGGGCGTGCTGCTCGAAGACATGGGGCGCAAGGCCGAGGCTGTAGAAGCGTACGAAGCGGCGCTGCGTGGCGATCCCAGCCTTGCCGATTGCCACTACAACGTCGCTTTGCTTTACGAAGATCTGAAGAAGCCGAAAGATGCCATCCGGCATATGGCCCAGTATCGGCGCCTGCTCGGGACGCAACGGCCTGGTTACTAACCTACTGATCACGACAAATACTCATGACCAAAAAAGTCATCACCATTTTCGGCGCGACCGGGGCGCAAGGTGGCGCGCTCGCGCGCGCGATCCTTTCGGATCCCGCCAGCGAATTCGCAGTGCGTGCGATCACGCGCAAACCGCAATCCGACGCGGCGCATGCACTTTCCAAATTGGGCGCGGATGTTGTCGCCGGAGATCTTGACGATGCGGCGAGCGTCGGACGCGCGATGGCAGGCGGCTACGGGGCATTCTGCGTCACCAACTTCTGGGAGCACTTCTCACCGGACAAGGAGCTCGCACAGGCGAAGACAATGGCACAGGCCGCCGCGGCTGCGAAGCTGCAGCACGTTGTGTGGTCGACGCTGGAAGACTCGCGCAAGTTCGTTGTCCCGGGCAGTGGAGAGATGCCGGTACTGATGGGCAAGTACAACGTTCCGCATTTCGATGCAAAAGGCGAGGCGAACCAATTCTTCGTTGCGAGCGGCGTGCCGACAACGATGCTGTACACGTCGTTCTACTGGGAAAATCTCATTTACTTCGGGATGGCGCCGACGCGCGGACCCGACGGCAAGCTCTCATTTGCTTTGCCGATGGCAGACAAGAAGCTGCCCGGCATCGCGGTGCAGGATATCGGCAAATGCACGTATGGCATCTTCAAGCGCGGGACCGTGATGCTGGGGAAGTCAGTGGGGATCGCCGGCGAACATCTGACCGGCACGCAGATGGCGCAGCAGCTCATTGCCGCTTACGGTGAGCCCGTCACGCACAACGCTCTGACTCCGGCGCAGTATCGAGCGCTCGGCTTCCCGGGTGCTGACGATCTCGGCAACATGTTTGAGTTCAACCGAGACTTCGAAGACGCGTTTTGTGCGAAGCGTAGCCTTAGCGAGTCGCGAGCGCTGAATCCCGAACTGCTGACGTTCGGTGCGTGGTTGGCGGCAAACAAGTCTCAGCTTCCGAAGCAATAGGTGTTATTCGGTGCGCTCGGTTAGAGCATCGTTGCATTGACCGCGCGGCGCCCGATTCCTAATAGCCTTCCCGCTTTGTTCGTGCATCAAAGCCGGTGCTGTGCTGGAAGATATTGGGTTTGCGATAAATCGCCAGGACGACTGCGCCTTCTGCCGACTCATTTTCATGGTACGAGCCGCCTTTGCGCCAGACATACTCGCCCGCGCAGCACATACCGTCGTGATCTGACATTGAGCCTTCCAAAACGTATGCCTGTTCAAGTTCGGGGTGCACGTGCATCGGCAGCTTCGCGCCCGGCTCCAGCTTTACGAGGCAAGTGAGTTCGCCCTTTTCCTTGTCCTGATAAAGTGTTTTCATGTAGACCTTTTCGAATTGGGTCGGAGCCCATTCCATGTCCTGCGGCTTAACGTAAGTAGATCCTCCGACTGTGGGCTGGACCTTGGGTCTTTTCGCTGTCATTTGTGTCATGGCAATCTCCGTGAGAATTTATGAATTTCGCCGGCCGTTACTGCTCGCGGAACTCCGGCGACCAGCGCAGCAGGCGCTGTTCGAGCAAACGGAACAACATGACCAGTGTGACCCCGACCACACTAAGGACTGTAAGCGCAGCGAACATCTCCGCCGAGTTTAAAGTCGATAGCGCGACGATGATCAGATAGCCCATGCCGGTGGTGGAGCCTACGAACTCGGACAAGACTACGCCGATCAGCGAAAAGCTCACCGCGTTTGGCAGGGCTGCGAAGGTCCACGACAACGCATTCGGGATGCGCACAGTCCAAGTGATCTGCCGCTCATTGGCGCCGAGTGTTCGACAGAAATCCAACAGCTCGCGCTCAATGCTAAGCGCACCCTTGAAGGTATTGAAGAACACCAGGAAGAAGACGATGAACCACGCGGTGGCAACCTTGGACGCCATTCCAAGCCCAAAGATCATGGTTATCAGCGGCACGAAAGCGATGCGGGGGAGCGAGTTCAGCGCAACGATGAAAGGTGACAACACATCCGCCAACCGGCGGTGTTGGCTGAAGAGCATGCCAACCGCGAAACCAGTGGCAACGGCAACG
>JBDUCU010000090.1:0-11660 GCA_040003315.1 Burkholderiaceae bacterium
CGACCGCGCGCGCCCTTGCCGGCAAGGGCGGAGCCGAGCCAGTCGATCATCAGGTCTTCGGTCCGCTCCAGCACCGCGGCTGGAATCGCCTTGAGTTGTACCGTGGCGGCGAAAGCTGCCAGAGCGTGGCCCGGACTCATCGAGCTCGGCAGATCGGCACGGCCGGCCAGCGCCTTAGCGGAGAGTGTTTCGTTCATCAGCGATCCTTCGGTTCAGATAGCGCCTTCGGCGCGTAGCCGCTCGATCTGTTCAGCAGTCAGGTCCAGTTCGGCCAGCAGCGCTTCGGTGTGCTGGCCGAGCGCCGGCACGGCCTCCATCCGCACGTCGCCAACGTTTCGCGCCGGAGGCAGCAGTGCCGGCACCGGTCCGGCCGGCGTTTCGACGTCGACCCAGCGATTGCGCGTCTGTAGTTGCGCGTGCGCCCAGACATCGGCCATCGTGTTGACGCAGGCGTTGGCGATCTGCGCCGCATCGAGCCGCGCGACGGCCTGCTCGGCCGTCAGTCGCGAAAACGCTTCGACGATCAGCCGGCGCAACTCTTCGCGTGCGGCGACACGTTTTGCATTCGTGTCGAATCGTTCGTCGCCGACCAGCGCGGGCTGCTCGAGCACGCTACGGCAGAACACTTGCCACTCGCGTTCGTTCTGCAATCCGAGCATCACGACCTTACCGTCGCCGGTGGCAAACGGCCCGTACGGATAGATGGTCGCGTGCGCGGCGCCGGCACGCGGCGGCGGCGCCGCGCCATCGAACGCGTAATACAGCGGATAGCTCATCCACTCGACCATGCATTCGAGCATCGAGACATCGATGCGCTTGCCCTTGCCGGTACTGGCGCGCTCGATCAACGCTGCGAGGATGTTCGTGAAGCCGTACATCCCGGCGGCAATGTCAGCGATCGAGCAGCCCGCCTTCGCAGGCTCGTCCGCAGTGCCGGTGATCGAGACGAATCCGGATTCGCTCTGGATCAGCAGGTCGTAGGCTTTCTTGTCACGGTACGGGCCGGGAGAATCAGGGTCATCGCCGTAGCCCGAGATGTCGCACACGATCAGCCGTGGGTACTTGCCGTGCAGCGCGTCGAATGACAGGCCAATCCGCGCAGCGGCACCGGGCGCGAGGTTTTGCACGAGCACGTCGGCTTTGGCGAGCAGGCGATCGAGGATTTGGCCCGCCAGCACATGCTTCAGATCGAGCGTAAGGCTTTGCTTGGTTCGGTTGGTCCAGACGAAGTGCGACGCGAGCCCCCGCACGCGTGCGTCGTAGGCACGCGCGAAATCGCCGACACCGGGCCGCTCGATCTTGATCACGCGCGCGCCGAGATCGGCCAGCTGGCGCGTGCAGAACGGCGCCGCGATCGCATGCTCGAGCGTGACAACCGTAATGCCCTGCAGCGGCAGCATCGTCAGTGTCTCAGAACGAGCGCGGCAATCCGAGCAGGTGCTCGCCGACGTAGCTCAAGATCAGGTTGGTCGAGATCGGCGCCACCTGATACAGCCGTGTCTCGCGGAACTTGCGCTCGACGTCGTATTCCTCGGCGAAACCGAAGCCGCCGTGGAACTGGATGCATGCATTGGCGGCTTCCCAGCTGGCCTTGGCGGCCAGATACTTCGCCATATTGGCCTCACCCCCGCACGGTGCGCCCGCGTCGAACAACTCGCAGGCCTTGAACCGCATCAGGTTCGCCGCCTCGATTTCGATGTAGCTCTCGGCGATCGGGAACTGCACCCCTTGATTCTGGCCGATCGGCCGGCCGAACACCACGCGCTCGTTCGCGTATCGCGTCACGCGGTCGATGAACCAGTAACCGTCGCCAATGCATTCGGCAGCGATCAGGGTGCGCTCGGCGTTCAGTCCGTCGAGGATGTAGCGGAAGCCCCGGCCTTCTTCACCGATCAGATTTTCGGCGGGGATCTCGAGGTTTTCGAAGAACAGCTCGTTGGTCTCGTGGTTGACCATGTTAGCGATCGGCCGCACGGTCATGCCGTGCTTCTCAGCCTCGCGCAAGTCGACCATGAAGATCGACATGCCGGCCGTCTTTTTCTTCACGTCGGCGAGCGGCGTCGTGCGCGCCAGCAGGATCATCCAGTCGGAGTGCTGAACGCGCGAGATCCACACCTTCTGGCCGTTGATCACGTAGCGGTCGCCTTTGCGCACGGCGGTGGTCTTGATCTTCGTCGTATCGGTGCCGCTCGAAGGTTCGGTCACGCCCATCGACTGCAAGCGCCACTCGCCGCTCGCGATCTTTGGCAGATACTGTTGCTTCTGCAAGTCCGAACCGTGACGTAGCAGCGTGCCCATGTTGTACATCTGCCCGTGGCACGCGCCGGCGTTGCCGCCCGAGCGGTTGACCTCTTCCATGATCACCGAGGCCTCAGCCAGGCCGAGGCCGGAGCCGCCATAGTCCTGCGGAATCAGCGCCGCCAGCCATCCGGCCTGCGTCAGCGCAGTGACGAACTCCTCGGGGTACGCGCGCTGCGCGTCGATCCGGCGGTGATACTCGGCGGGAAACTGCGCGCACAGTGCGCGCACTGCGTCGCGGATGTCGTGATATTTGTCGGTGGCAACGTTCGGCATAGGTCCGATCAGTCCGCACGCCGCAACAGGTTGACCCGCATTTGCCGCACGAAGTGTGCCCCCTGCGGCGACATGAACTGATCGAATCGTCGCCGCACTTCGGCCGCAGTCGCCTGATCCAGGCTGAGGTCCGAATGCGTGACGCGGACGACACGATCGACGAAGTCGTCGAAGTCGCGAAACGTCAGCGGTGTTTCGAATATCCGCTCCTCGACCCATTCGAGAACGCCGTCGGCTGCGGCCTGCTGCAGCGCTGCGTATGCGGCAGCGCGCACTTCGCCCTCGTCGTGGAACAGCCGCACGATGTCGTTGAAGTCGCCTCCGTAGAGAGGCTCGGAAACGTACAGGTATCCGCCCGGTACCAGCACCCGCCGCACCTCGGCGAGAGCGCGTCCGAGTTCGCGCATCGGTACGTGATGCAGCGACTTCAGCATCAGCGCAACGTCGAACTGCTGGTCGGCCAGCGCAATGTCCTCGGCGCCCGCCAGCATAAAGCGCAGGTTCGACGGGTGCTCGATCGCAATATTGGCGGCATGCTGCCGACGGTCAACCTCGAGCGCCGTCACCGATGTGACGACGCCGCGCTCGAGCAGCCTGCGTGCCACTTCGGCGGTGCCGCAGCCGAGTTCGATGACACGCGCGCCGACGAGCGGCACGATCCGGCGCAGAAACTCGACTTCATCGATGACACGTTCCGTAGCGGATTCGTTGATCATTTTGCGTTCGAGTGAGATCAGGCGACTTCGGCGCTCGCCAGCATCGCCAGCGCGCCCTCGTGATTGCGTGCCCAAAGGCTGAAGCGCCGGCCGCTTTCGGGCTTTCCGCACACGCTGAAGCGGTGCGTGTCGAACAACGGAGCGACGGCCTTGAAGTCGAAGCGCTGCACTTTCGCATCGGGATGCTGTCGGCGCAGCAGGTCGAGCAGCAGCGTCGCGATCAGCGGGCCGTGCACGACCAGGCCTGGGTAACCCTCGACTTCGGTCACATAGCGGCGGTCGTAGTGGATGCGGTGGCCGTTGAAGGTCAGCGCCGAGTATCGGAACAGCAACACCGGATCGGGCAGGATCTCGCGCGCGAACGCTTCGTCGCTGGGTGCCGAAGGTGCGGCTGCCGATGTCGCGGTCGGTGGTGGCAAGTCACGATAGACGATGTCGTGCTCCTCGGTCAGCGCCGCGCCGCGCGCAGTGGCGATCGCGTGAGCCACTGTTACGAACACCAGCGCACCGCTCCTACCCTGCTTCACCGTGATGTCGGTGATGCGTGAATGGCGCGTGACCTCGTCACCGACGCGCAACGGAGACTGAAACTGCAAGCGGCCGCCGGCCCACATGCGGCGCGGCAGCGCCGGCGGCAGAAAACCGCCGCGCGTCGGATGACCGTCGGGACCCATCTCGCTCGTACGAGCGATCGGCGTGAAGTACAGCCAGTGTGCCAGAGGCGGCACCGTGTCGCCGGCGCGCGGGGCCGGATCGTCGCGATCCAGCGTCGCAGACAGCGCGGCGATCGGCGCCGCAGTGACGCAATCCACACGCTGTTCTTCGCGGCCGATCCACTGCTGCCAGCGGTTGGGTTCGCTGTTCATCGTTCGTGGCTGCCAGTGTAATGCGTGCGTCATGCACCTGCTGGCGCAACGTGCTACTGATAACTCGCGCTTGCTGTGGCGCCTTGCGACTTTGTCGCGCGACTTCACTAATACAATCGCCGCTCGTTGGACCGGAGGATTCGTGCGCCTCATCGGATGGATCTCATTGCTGGCAGCCGTCGGCATACTGGCCTGCGGTCTCTGGTATCGGCAAGCCAGCCTGCCGGTGCACGAAGGAACGTTCGTTGTTCCGGGCCTGCAGCAACCGGTCCGCATCGAGCGCGACGACGATGGAATTCCGAATATCGTCGCAGCGAACGAGCGCGACGCGACCTTCGCGCTCGGTTACACGCATGCGCAGGATCGCTTGTGGCAGATGGAAATGAATCGCCGCATCGCCGCCGGACGCCTGGCCGAAGTGCTCGGTGAGCCAGCGCTCGATACCGACAAGTTCCTGCGCACGATCGGCATCGCACGTACGGCCCAAAGCATTTATCAAAATCTGGATGCCGAGCACCGTGACTTACTCGATGCGTATGCGGCGGGTGTCAACGCGTATCTGAGCAAACGCGGCGGGCCGTTGCCTCCCGAATTCTTCCTGACCCGTGCGCCAAAGCCCGAGCCTTGGACGCCCGCCGATTCGATCGGCTGGACGTTGATGATGGCGTGGGATCTCGCGCGCTATTCGTATTCGCGCGAGTTGCGTCGTCTGCAACTGTCGCAACGGTTTTCGGTCGCGGAGATCAACGATTTTTATCCTCCGTATCCCGGCGATCCCGCGCCCGACACGGCCGATTATGTCGAGCTCTATCGCCTGCTCGGTTTGAAATCCGCCGCGGTTGCGGCGCTGCCGATTCCTTCGATCGGATTCGCTGTTGACGACGGCGAAGGACTCGGATCGAACAACTGGGTCGTGTCCGGCCGGCGCACCGTCAGTGGCAAACCGATTCTCGCCAACGATCCGCATCTGGGACTGACGACGCCGTCTGTTTGGTATCTGGCCGCCATGCAGGCGCCCGGCATCAAGGTGATCGGTGCGACGCTGCCCGGAGTGCCCGGCGTTGTTCTAGGCCGCAACGACCGCGTTGCGTGGGCGTTCACCAATACTGGCGTCGACCAGCAGGATCTATATCTCGAGCGGGTCGACCCCGAACGGCCCGATGAATATCAGACGCCCGACGGCTGGGCGCGCTTCGCGACGCGCAACGAAGTGATTCGCGTCAAGGGGCGCGACGATGTCGAGCTGACCGTTCGTGAGACGCGGCACGGCCCGGTGATCAGCGGCCTGACGAGTGTCGATAGGGGATTCAAGCAGGCGCAGTTTGTACTTGCGATGCGCTGGTCCGCGCTGGAACCGGACGATTCGACGATTGCAGCGATCCGCGCGCTGAACAAGGCTCAGAACATCGACCAGGCCGAGCAGGCGCTCGCGCAATTCCAGATCGTTACGCAGTCGGCGTTGATTGCCGATGTCGACGGGCGGATTGGGATGGTCGTGACCGGCCGTATCCCCGTTCGCGGTCCGCAAAACGATCTCAGAGGCATGGTGCCTGCGCCAGGGTGGGACGCGCGTTACGACTGGCAGGGATATCTGGCCGCCGACCAGGCGCCGCGCGTCCGGGACCCCGCGAGCGGGGCGATCGTCACGGCGAATCACAAGATCGCGTCGGCGTCGTACCCACACCATCTGACCTACGACTGGTTTCTGCCCTATCGCGCGCAGCGCGTGCAGCAGCAGCTCGATGCGCGCGCCAAACATGACGTTGCAACTTTCAAGGCGATACAAGCCGACGTCACGTCGCTTGCCGCGCGCGATCTGCTCGCGCTGTTGCCGGACGTGCAGCCGCAGACCGAAGCGGGCCGCGACGCGCTGGCGCGGCTGCGCGCGTGGGATTTCCAGATGAAGCGCGACAGGCCCGAGCCTTTGATCTTTCACGCGTGGATGCGCGAGCTGAAGCATCGAATTTTCGCAGACGATCTGGGCAAACTAACAGACGAATTCGTCGACCAGGCTGAGCTAACTTCGGCGTTGCTTCACGTGCTATCTGGCCAGGCAAAGGCGCGCGATTGGTGCGACGATCGGTCGACCGAGCAGCGCTTCGAAACATGTGCTTCGCTGGCTGCCGAGGCGCTCGACGACTCGGTGATGCGGCTCACGCAATCCTCCGGCCGCGACGTCGCGGGCCTGAGGTGGGGCGAGGCGCACCGCGCGATCGCCGAACATCGACCGCTGTCCAACGTGCCGGGGCTGCGGCGCCTGTTCGAACTAACAATTGCGTATCCGGGCGACACGCACACCGTCAACGTCGGTGCACTGTCACATCGTAGCGAAGCACCGTTTTCCACCCGACATACCGCGACGCTGCGCGCGATCTACGACCTGGCCGCGCTCGAATCGAATTCGTTATGGATTCAATCGGGTGGTCAGGTGGGCAATCCGTTTTCCGACCTGTGCGCCTCGATGTTGACGCTCTGGCGCGATGTCGAATATCTGCCGATGCGGCCGCCGCCGGCTCGCGAGGCCACGACGCTGGAGCTCAAGCCGCGCCGTTAGCTCACCGATCTCAGCGGATTGAGAACGTAGCGGGTCGCCTAACGGTCAGCCAGCTGGCCGAGCTGCCGCGCCAGTGCGTGCCCGAGTCGCGCCAGGTGATTCCAGAATGCGAAGTCCTCGGGCATTTGCTGCGCAATGATTCTGAGCCCGCCCGGCCCGAGCGTGACTTCGATCTTTTCGTCGCAGCGATACGAGGCACCACGCCTGGATTTTGGCCAGTTCAGCAGCAGCGATTGCAGTTCCTCGTCGAGCCAGCCGCGCGGCATATCGGTTGCGACGGCGACCGCGTAGCGTTCGCGAAAAGTGACGCTGCCCTCGGCCAGGGTCGACGCCGCTTCATAAAATTGCGTCTTGTCCGCTTGGCCTTCGCCGCCGCCCATTGCCTGAGTGATGCCGGTGACAACGCCGATCACCACGCGGCCCACCGTGCCGCTTTCTATCAGATATCGCTTGCGTCCGATGATGACCAGCGACAGCTGAGGCGCGCGGACGTTCGCCGATTGCCAGTACGCCTTCGGCGTGGGTGATTTTTCGCCGCGGTCGCTGTCGTATTCCATCGACCACTCGATGCCATCGGCCGTGCCCGCGAACCGGTAGTCGATCTTTCGCTCGCGAATGCCGTCGTAGACCCACCCAAGCTTGCGCGCTTGCACTTTCCGCTCGAAGTCCTGCTCCTTCTGATGGCGTCGACTCGCGACGATCAGCCACGAGGAGCTTCCAACGATGACAGCGAACGATGCGAGGACGACGAATGCTTGCAAGATCACTCCGACCGGGGTTGAACATTACCGGCGATGCCACATTTTGCACGGCGTTTGGCACGGACCGCGCCGTGCGGCGACTCCTTTCCAGCAACAATCCGCGAGCACACCTGTGTATATTTCATTCGATGACGGCCCGGCGCGGGTGAACCAGCCCAGGCGCCGGGTTTTTTCATATGGGCCATGGCCGCTTTTATCGTTCGTCGCCTGCTGCAAGCGATGCTCGTCATGCTCACGGTGGCGCTGATCGCGTTTCTGCTGTTCCAGTACGTGGGCGATCCGGTTTCGCAAATGGTGGGCCAGGATGCAACTCCAGAGGATCGGGCCCGGTTGCGCAGCGATCTGGGGCTCGACCAGCCGTTCTACGTGCAGTTCGCGCACTTTGTCGGCAATGCGCTGCAGGGCGATTTCGGGATCAGCCTGCGGCAGGGCCGCGCGGTGTCCACGCTGATCAAGGAACGGCTGCCGGCTACGCTCGAGCTCGCATTCGCCGCAGCGATCATCGCGATCGTGATTGGCATCCCGATGGGCGTTTACACCGCGCTGCGACGGGATTCCTGGCTTTCACACTTGCTGCTTGCCGTCTCGCTGGTCGGCATCTCGCTGCCGACGTTCCTGATCGGAATCCTGCTGATCCTGGTGTTCGCGGTAATCCTCGGCTGGCTGCCTTCGTACGGTCGCGGCGACACGGTGCAAATGGGTTGGTGGAGCACTGGATTGCTGACCACCGCTGGCTGGAAGCACCTGGTGCTGCCGGCGATTACGCTGTGTCTTTTCCAGTTGACGTTGATCATGCGGCTTGTGCGATCGGAAATGCTCGAAGTACTGCGCACCGACTACATCAAGTTCGCACGCGCGCGCGGGCTTACCGACCGCGCGGTCCATTTCGGCCACGCGCTGAAGAACACACTGGTGCCGGTCATCACCATCACCGGTCTGCAGCTGGGCGGGATAATTGCGTTTGCCATCGTCACCGAGACGGTTTTTCAGTGGCCCGGAATGGGGCTGCTATTCATCCAGTCGGTTCAGTTTGCCGACATTCCGGTGATGGCCGCGTATTTGTGTCTGATCGCATTGGTATTCGTGCTAATCAATTTGATGGTCGACTTGCTGTACTTTGCGGTTGATCCGCGGCTGCGAATCGATCGCACAGCCGCGGCGCACTGAATGGGAACCTACCTGGGACTGGCACTGCGTGGCCCGCTGGCCGCGATCTTTCCACATCACGAGGGGTTGACCGCGCTGCGGCGCGACCTGCACGCGAATCCGGAGATCGGGTTCGAAGAGCATCGGACGTCGGCGCTGGTTGCCGAGCGCATGCGCGATCTGGGAATCGAAGTGCACACGGGCATCGGCAAGACGGGTGTGGTCGGTGTCGTGCACGGCACCAAAACGGACTCCGGGCGTTCGATCGCGCTGCGCGCCGATATGGATGCATTGCCGATCATCGAAGAAAACGAATTCGCCCACCGCTCGACCAAGCCGGGTCTGATGCACGGGTGCGGCCATGATGGCCATACGACGATGCTGATCGGCGCAGCGCAGTATCTAGCGAGCACGCGCAACTTCGACGGCACCGCGTATCTGATATTTCAACCAGGCGAGGAAGGGTATGCCGGCGCCAAGGCCATGATCGAGGACGGTCTGTTCGACCGCTTCCCTGCCGAAGAAGTCTATGCGATGCATAACTGGCCGGCTCTACCGGCAGGCCAGATCGGACTGAACTCCGGGCCGATGATGTCGGCGGCAGACCGCATCGAAATCACGATATGCGGCAAGGGCGGGCATGGTGCGCATCCGCACCTAGCAATCGATCCAGTGGTCGTCGCTGCGCACATCATCACCGCAGCGCAGACGATCGTTTCGCGCAACATCGCGCCACTGGATAACGCGGTGATCAGTCTGTGCTCGCTGCAGGCGGGCAGCCCCGGCGCGTTCTCGGTGATCCCGCGCGAGGCCAAGCTGACGGGCACAGTGCGCACCTCCAAGGTCGACACGCAGGAGTTGATCGAGCGCCGTATTACCGAGCTGGTCGAATCGACCGCGCGCGCCTTTGGCGCCGAAGCAACGATTGTCTACGAGCGTATTTACCCGGCGACGATCAATCATCCGCTGCAAGCGCGATTTGCCGGTGATGTCGCGGCCGAGCTGGTCGGCGAAGACAACGTGATACGCAATCTAGCGCCGAGCATGGGCGCCGAGGATTTTTCGTTCATGCTGCAGGCGAAGCCCGGCTGCTACCTGCGGCTGGGTCAGGCTGGAGGTCCGTCGAACTGCTTTTTGCACAACACCCGATACGATTTCAACGACGCCGTGATACCACTCGGCGCCGCGTTTTTCTCGGCGCTCGCCGAGCGCAGAATGCCGCTTTCAGATCACCGATCACCGAAGGAATCACGATGAAGACTCTGCATCGCACTACACGCGCGTTCGCGGTGACCGCGCTGATGGGAACGTTGGCGTTGGCTGCCACTTTCGCGCAGGCGCAAACGTTCAGGTTTGCCAACCAGGGCGATACGCTATCGATGGATCCGCACTCGCTGAACGAGTCGTTTCAACTGGCATTCACCGGCAACGTCTACGAGCCGCTGATCGGTCGTGGCAAGAAGCTCGAACTGGTCCCGACACTGGCGACCGATTGGAAGCAGACCGCTCCGACGGTATGGCGCTTCAACCTGCGCAAGGGCGTGCTGTTCCATGACGGCACGCCATTTACCGCTGATGACGTGATCTTTTCCTACAACCGAAGCAAGGGCGAGGGCTCGGACGTCAAGACCTACGTCGGTGCGATCAAGGAAATTCGCAAGCTCGACGATTACACGATCGACGTCGTCACCAACGAGCCGTTTCCGATCCTGCCCGACGTGGTCACGAATTGGTACATCATGTCCAAGGCCTGGTGCGAGAAGAACAAGGCCACGCAGCCGGTGGACAGGCGCAAGGGCATCGAGAATGCCGCGTCATTCCAGGCGAACGGTACCGGTCCGTTCCGGCTGCGGTCACGCGAACCCAGCGTCCGCACGACTTTGCAGCGCAACGCGGCCTACTGGGGCAAGATCGAAGGCAACGTCCAGGACGTCGTCTTTACTCCGATCGGCAACAACTCGACGCGTGTCGCAGCGCTGCTGTCGGGCGAAATCGACATGATGGAGCCGGTGCCGGTGCAGGACATCGCGCGCATCTCGGCCAATCCGAACTTTAAGGTGATGCAGGCGCCGGAGCTGCGCACGATTTTTCTTGGAATGGATCAGTCGCGCAACGAGCTGCTGCAGTCGAACGTGAAGGGTAAGAATCCGTTCAAGGACAAGCGGGTCCGACAGGCGTTTTACCAGGCGATCGATGTCAACGCGATTCAAAAGGCGGTGATGCGCGGCGCTTCGGCTCCGAGCGCGCTGATGATCGCGCCGGGTATCAACGGATTTCCGGCGGAGTTGAACAAGCGGCTGCCCTACGATGCCGAGGCGTCGAAGAAACTGCTGGCTGAAGCAGGCTATCCGCAGGGTTTCGAGGTCGGCATGAATTGCCCCAACGATCGCTACGTCAACGACGATGAGATCTGCAAGGCGGTGTCGGCGATGCTGGCCCGCGTCGGCGTCAAGGTCAACCTGGCGGCTGAAACCAAGGGCACCTACTTTCCGAAGATCCTGTCGCGCAATACGTCGTTCTATCTACTTGGATGGACCCCGGGCAGCTACGACTCGCATAACCCGCTCTTCGCGTTGATGTCGACCCCTGGCGACGGCGGCCAGGGCCAATTCAATCTCGGCACTTACAGCAACCCCAAGGTCGATCAGCTCACCAAGACGATCGCGAACGAGACCGATGTGAAGAAGCGCAACGCGATGATTGCCGAAGCGATGAAGATCCACCAGGACGATATCGGCCATATCCCGTTGCACCAGCAGGCGCTCGCGTGGGCGATGAAGCGCAATGTCGATCTGGTGCAGCTCGCCGACAACTACATGTTCATCAAGTGGGTCAGTGTCAAAGGGTCGGCGGCACCGTAATCGCCGATCGGCGGGCACATGGATACTGGGGCGGTAGCGCCGGTTCAGGCAGACATTCCAACGATCACCGTTGAGGGGTCGGTGATCGTCACGAACAACGTCGTTGGCCGTATCTGGGACAGCGACGTTTCCTATAGCTTCCGCAATTCGCCGGTCGCTATGAGCGCGGCCTTGGTTGCTTT
>JBDUCU010000217.1:0-3438 GCA_040003315.1 Burkholderiaceae bacterium
GGGACGGGAATGACTGGGTCATTAATGGGCGCAAGCAATTCATTTCGAACGGCTTCGATGCCGGTTTGTATGTGGTTTACGCGAACACGAATCCCAAGGTGGGCATGTTGCAGGGCACCTCCAGCTTTCTCGTGCCGCGCGATACGCCGGGACTTACCGTAGCCCGATGCAACGAGACGCTGGGCTGCCGTTTCATGAATAACGGTGAACTTGAGTTCGACGACATGCGAATTCCGGCGGACCACCTCTTGGCAGAAGGAGACGCGCTAAAAAAAGCTGGGGCTTATTTTAAGGCAGGCAAGATCATCCAAGCGGCAAAGAACCTCGGCGTTGGCGTCCGCTGTTTCGAAGTAGCCTCCGACTACGTGCAAAACTACGTCCAGGGCGGGCGCATTCTCATCAAGCACCAAGCGGTCGCTCTCAGACTGGCGGATATGGCGACTCGAATTCTGGCTGTTCGCGCCCTGGTGGAACGTGCTGCGGCTTCGGTTGACGGTAAGTCATCCGAGGCGGACTGCCACTGCAACATGGCCAAGGTGTTTGCGTCGGAGGAGATTATGAAAGTCGCCCAACATTGCGTCGAATTGCATGGGGGCAATGGCATGATGCTCGACTTTGGGGTCGAGAAGCTGTTCCGGGATGCGGCCATTTTTCTCCATATGGACGGCACAGTAGACGTCTCCCGGCTAAAAATAGTAAAGGCAATGTTTCCGCAGACGGCTGGCGCTTACGCGGGTCCAGAGTGATCCATCAGTTCGACGGTCGATGCATTGAGAGCACCAGACTTCCTCGTCGTCGCCGCGCTGCGGCTTCAAAGGTCTCGCCAGTCGATTCCAGGATCGCGCTGAGTCCGCTGACGGCTTGGCAGCGCTTGAGCACGACATCGACAAAGCGCGGATCGCGCTCGACCGTGGGAATTGTCGGCATTTGTTCAAGGAACCCAATTCGGCGCCGATTTACACGCCGCCCACGCACGGCGCGCTCGGAGACGCGCAACGCAGATTAGTCAATTTGGGATTCGCCGGCGGCCGCCAAAGCGGCGGCACACCAGCTGACCGGGGACTATTGCCGGTATTTCTTCGCGGCGGCGAGCAGCGCCTCGTAGTCGTCCTTGACCTTGGGATTGCCGGACAGCAGCTGTGCGGTGACCGGAGAGACCATGTCGATATAGCGCTTGGCTTCATCGGGCGGCAAGGTGTTGACTTGGCCGCCGTTCTTTTTCCAGACCTCCTCGGCGCGCTTGATGTCCGCGACGTTCCAATCGGAGAACAGCACTTCGGCCTTGCGGGACTCGTCGCGCACGATCGCTTCAAGCTCGGGGCCAAGCGACTTAAGGAATTGTCGGTTGGCCAATATCGGCGCTGCAAACATCGTCGAAGGCAGATACAGCATCGGCTTGGCGATGTCGTAGTATTTGAAGGCGACGAATGGGTTGGCCGCGGCAACCATGCCGTCGATGGTCTTGTTTTGCATCGCCGGCAGCGCTTCGCCGAGCGGCAACGACACCGGAATGATGCCAACCTTCTTGAGCGGCTCGACCTGAATCGGCGCACCGCCCTGGGTACGGACCTTTTGCCCCTGCAGATCGGCCACCGTGCGGATGGTCTTGTGCGTCAACAGCATCAGGGGGCTGTAGATGCCCGGAGTGAGAACCTCGACGCCTTTGTCACTCCCCCAGGTGGCGATTCGTGCGCGGATTCCCGGATCGTTCAGCATGCGATAGCCATGCATGACGCTATCGAACAGACCAGGCGCATCGAGCACCTGGAACCGCGGCTCTAGACTGACCCAAAAGCCGTTGGCTGCGGAGCCCGCTTCGATGGTGCCGAGCGCAACGCCCTCTACAACGGCCGGAAGCTGACCGAGTTGGTTGGCGGGATAGATGTCGACCTTGATCTTGCCGCCGGAGCGCTTCTCGATGCCGGCCTTCATGGTCTTATAGTACTCGTGCACGACATCGTTGATGGTCGGCAGCGACAGCTTCATGGTGAACTGCTGCGCCCTTGCCGGCAGCGCGGCGAGGACGCCGCCCGCCACAAGACCGGCTATGGTCAGCCGCCTGACTGTCACATTCATTTAATGGTTCCTCCCTGAGTTTTTCGCCAACATCATCCCGACGCGAGCAGATACTTTACACCGATCAGCGAGATCCCCGGTATGTAGGTGATCAACGCCAACGCGATGAGATAGATTATCACGAACGGAATAATGCCGCGATAGATCGTCTCGAGCTTGAAGCCGAGCACCGACTGCGCGACGAAGATGTTGATCCCAAACGGCGGGTGGAAGAGGCCGATAGCCAGATTGACCGTGACCACGATACCGAAATGCACGGTGCTGATACCGACCGCCTTCACCATCGGAACTAGCAACGGACTGAGCAGCAGGATCGCCGACAGCGGATCGAGAAAGCAGCCGACTAGCAGCAGTAGGACGTTGATCGCGAGGAGCAGCTGCCACGCCGATATATTGAGCGAATTGAGCCAGGCTGTAATTGCCGCAGGCACCTGGTTGACCGTCAGCAACCACGCAAACACACCGGCGCAGGCGACGATGATCAGGATTTGTCCCGTGAAGATCACTGTGGCGGCCGCGGCCTCGACAATGTCGCGCCAGCCGAGCTCGCGGAATATGAGCATTGTGACGAGGCCGGCATAGACGCAGGCCACGGCGGCCGCTTCCGTCGGCGAGAATACTCCGCCATAGATGCCGCCGAGAATGATCACCGGCGCGCCCAGCGCCCAGAGGCTGCGGACGGCCGCGCGCAGGAATTGCTTGCCGTCGAACGGCTCGCCGGCGCCGAAATTCTCGCGGCGCGCCCGCCACATCACGTAGATCGCGAGCATCGCCGCTATCATCAGCCCGGGCACCACGCCGGCGGCATAGAGCCGCGCCACCGATTCTTCGGCTGCAGCGCCATAGACAATCATTGGAATGCTGGGCGGGATGATGACGTCGATGGCACCCACCGCGGTGATTAGCCCCGCGGTAAAGGTCTCTGGATAGCCGCCGCGCCGCATTGCCGGAACCATGACCTTGCCGATGGTAGCGACCGCCGCGGCGCTGGCGCCGCAGATCGCGCCGAAGATCGCCGAGGTGCCAACGGCGGTGACGCCTAGGCTACCTCGAACGGAGCCGACTCCGCTCTGCACGAAATCCACCAGCCGTTGCGCGACGCTGCCGCGCCCCATCAACTCGCCGGCGTAGATGAAGAACGGCACTGCAAGCAGCGGCGTCGCATTGATCGAGCCGAATAGGTTCTGGTGCACCACCACGAGCGGCACGTGCATGAAGAATACCAGCGCGGCGGTCACTGCAGTGAGCAGCACCAGGAAAATAGGAAAGCCAAGCAGCATAAGGGCCACCGGCAGGACGAAAAGCGCGAACGTCATTCGCGGACCTCGCCGTCGGAGGGCGCCGAATGCTCTTCAGTCCGCC
>JBDUCU010000218.1:0-3435 GCA_040003315.1 Burkholderiaceae bacterium
CGCCATAGATGTCTTAATGACATCGGAGTCGGTTTTTGTGTTCGTCATCGCCGCCACCAGCACAATCGGAATGCTTCTGTCCCGAGGCGCCGCAAGGGTGCACGAGACAACGGTGCGCGCTGCGCTCGGCGCGCAAGGCCGTGAACTGTATCGGCCTCTGGTGGCTGAGGGGTTTGTTATTGCCGTCGTTGCGACTAGCTTCGGCTTGCTCACGACTTTCTGGACGGTTCAGGCACTTCCGGCAATGTTTTACGCAGGCGACGTCGAGAGGCTGCCATTCGTCGTGAATTGGTGGAGCCTACTCATCGCAGCGGTCCTCGGCTGCGTTGTCATTTTTGGCGGGGCAATGGCGCCGATGGCTTGGACGTCGCGCCGGCGCCCCGCTCCTAATAGCCGAGGGGCAGGGTCCGGCCTTGCAAATACCTTCGGACGCTGGCGATCTGGGCTGGCGATCGTGCAGCTGACCCTTTGCGCCGTGATGCTCATTTCAAGTGGAGCTCTGATAAAGCGGTTGGATAGTGCCCTTCGCACCGATCACGCCGAACGTGTCGGCAATGTGGTGGTAGCTCGCATGGAGAGGCTGGCTTGGTCACAGCCTCTAGTCGTGGCTCTACAAGAAAAGTTTGGAGCTGTCTCGATCGAGCTCATGCATGTCCTACCGGGGGGACTTGCGGCGACGGTGCCGTACCGAATCTCACGGCGCGACGACGAGGAACCCGTCGAACTAGGAATGAACATCATCGGCGGCGAGCACTTGGAACTTGCGGGACTCGTTCTGATGTCAGGCAGGTCCTTTGATGAAATGGATAGCCCAAAATCGCGCGCAGTTGCGCTGATAAATGAATCTGCTGTTCCTCGCTTCCGGGGCTCCGCAAAGCTCGGAACCGTATTGTTCGACCCTCGTGACCGGCCGATCGAGATCATTGGTGTCGTTCGGGACGCACCCTTTCGGACCTTCCAGCCCCGAGCGCGGCCGATGATTTACTTCCCGTACCGACAGACGTACCCGCGAACTTTGTCACTGTTGATCCGACCCGAGGGCCGGCTCGAGAGCGCCTCGGTCGAGTCCGTCGTCACCGGACTTGCGTCGAGTCAGGGTAGCCATGTCGTAGCAGTCACGAGTCTGGACCACCATTTGAGGCTGACGTCGATGGCCGCCGACCGACTGGTCATTGGCGTGGTCCAGGTGTTTGCTGGGCTCGCGGTGCTGTTGTCGATGATTGGTGTTAGCGGAGTCACGTCCGACGCCGTTGCGCGTCGCGCACCTGAAATCGCGCTACGAATCGCCCTTGGGGCGCCTAGGTGGCGCATTATCGGGGCGGTCGTGATGTATGGCACACGCCTCGCTGCTGCTGGCGCAAGCGCGGCGATTCTGCTTTGCGTTGGAGTGTTGCCGTTCGTCGAGCCGTTGACGGACGGCTCACGGGGGCCAGAATTCGTCATCTGGATAACAGCGCCGTCTCTCCTTCTGCTGATGACCATAGTGAGCACAGTTGCGCCGGCGCGACGAGCGATCGCAATCGATCCCTCGATATTACTGCGCGATTAGGCCAGTGTTGGCTTCGTACAGCCTGTCGAGTTCTCGATCTCACCACTCGCACTGGATTTTCGGATCCCTTTTTCGACGACTCATCTGGTCTCGAAGGGGATGTGGAAGAACGACCCGTATCGGCCTCGCGCCGGCCGGCGATCGACTGGTCGGCATCGTGTCTGATCGCGGGAGCGACACAGGTGATGCCGGTGACCCATTGGCGAAACTGCAATGGGTCACTCGTGAAGGAATGCCGGCGGGGATACTTGCGGACTCGGCGCGGTACTATGATCACCCAGACGCGTCCCCGCGTTCACTGCTCGTCTTCGTTCGTTCCGAGACTATTGGCTGCGCCGGAATGGGCGCGTCACTTCGGCGAACGGAGGTATTTGAGAAGATCGCTGTCCGTGCCGAGGATGAAATAGGTCTTCCCGTCGATGACGCGCTCGTAGGTTTCGAGCGACTTAAAGAACGCGTAGAAATCCGGATCGCGGCCGTAGGCCTCGGCATAGATCGCCGTCGCCTCTGCATCGGCCTTGCCGCGCAGTTCCTGGGCCAGCCGGTAGGCTTCGGACTGAATGCGCAGCAGATCCCGCTGCCGCTCGCCCTGAATCCGCGCCGCCTCGCCCTCACCCTCGGACCTGAACCGCTCCGCGATCCGCCGGCGCTCGGCGATCATGCGCGCATACACGTCCTTGGCCACCTCATCGACGTAGTTGATGCGTTTGAGCCGGATGTCGAGCACCTCGATGCCAAGGTCGAGCGTGCGGGCCTGCGCGGCCGCCAGAACGCCGGCGGCAATCGCCCGGCGGCCCTTCGAGATCCGTTCGAGCACGATCCGCTCTTCTTCGCTTTCGATCGGAATCGTGTCGGCAGGCCGGTTGCTGCTGCGCACCAATTCGATCAGGTCGTAGCTGGCCACCGCGTTGCGCGTCTCGCCGTCCAGGATGTCATCCAGGCGCGACTGCGCACCGCGCTCGTCACGCAACCGTTGGAAGAACTTCAACGGGTCCGTGATGCGCCATCGCGCATACATGTCCACCCAGATGAATCGCTTGTCCTTCGTCGGCATCTGGTTGGGGCTGCCGTCCCACTCCAGGAACCGTTTTTCAAACACGTTCGCCTGTTGAATGAGCGGCATCTTGAAGTGCAGCCCGGGATGCGTCACCGGATTGCCTCGCGGCTCTCCGAATTGCGTGATGATGACCTGTTCCGTTTCGCTGACCAGGTAGGTGGATGACGACACCAGGATCAGCGCGATCAAGGCGAGCCCCGCTCTGACGATGGACTTCGACATCATCGTCCGCCTCCGCCTTTGGGATCGAGCAGCGCTTTGAGGCCCTCGATCGGCAGCGGGATGATCGTGCCGGTGCCCTTGTCCATGAAGATCTTCGCGCCCAGTTGCGGCAGCACGCGCTGCATGCTCTCCAGGTAGAGGCGGCGGCGCGTGACTTCGGGAGCGTGTTTGTACGCGTCGTACACCGCCTTGAATCGCGCCGCGTCACCCTGGGCGCTGTTGACGCGCTCCAGCGCATAGCCTTCCGCCTGCAGCACCGCCTGCTCGGCTTCACCCTTGGCGCGAGGCACCACTTTGTTGTATTCGGCGCGCGCTTCGTTAATCAGCCGGTCGCGCTGTTGCTGGGCCTGGTTCACTTCGTCCCAGGAGGGTTTGACCGGATTAGGCGGCGTGACGTCCTGCAGCACGATCTGCTCGATGACGATCCCCATCTCGTACTGGTTGACGAGCTCCTGGAGCAGTCGCTCGGACGTGGTGGCAATTTCCTGCCGGCCCACGGTCAGGACTTCGGTGACCGTGCGATCGCCCACCACCTCGCGCATCACGGCCTGGCTCATGCTTCGAAACGTATCGGTAAGCTCCCTGACTTTGAACAGGTATTTATAGG
>JBDUCU010000219.1:0-3418 GCA_040003315.1 Burkholderiaceae bacterium
GCAGCGGTGCCCACCCGAGGCAGCGACGCGCCCGCGATCCGCGGCTTGCCCGGCCCGGAGTAATCCTTGCCGAGATACACCTGCACGGTGCCGGCTGGCAGGTGGGTGTCCTCCTCGATCGGCAGGCCGCCCAGCGCGTCGGCCACCATGCGGGCGGTGTCCGGGGCGCCGGTCGGGAAGTGCACCACACTGGTGGCCCGAGCGGGGGTGTTGCCGACCGTGCCTCGCGGGAATCCTTGGCCAGTCAGCTGTTCAGCGACCGCTTTGGCGAGCCCGGTCACGGCTGAGCCGTTGAATACGTCGACCGTTATCGTTGCCTTGGCCGGGGGGCCGGCGGGTGTGGAGTCCGTCGGTGGAGGAGCTTCGATGGCCCCCGCGATGAAGGCTCGCACGGCTTGCGGGTCGGCCTTGAGCACCGAGCCGTCGGACTCGCTGTCACCGTCGCCCAACACCGGAACGGTGTCGAACACCACGTTGCCGGCGGCAAGCCCCTGCATCCGGGCGGCGTCGACGAGCACGTCGAAGCCCTCGTCGAGCACCAGAGACTGCTGGGCTCTCCCCATGTCGCTCGGTGCGAACGTGGATTCGATTAGCTCAGATGTGAGTTCGTTTGCATCGTGCTCGAAGATCCATTCGAACTCGATGCCGTGATGGCGCAACTCGCTCTGAATATGTGCGATACGGTCGTGAAACGACCGTACCGACAATACGAAGACCGCATCGACTTGGGCATTGACCGGGGCGTGCAATCGATTCTCTATTTATATGGGTAGGAAAATCACGCGTAGTTGTAATACGCGCGGCGCACTCTGGGCTGCATTGCCAGATCGGCGGCCAGGCGATCCTCCGGCCGGACGCGCCAGTCTTCCGGCAGCGCAACTTCGACACTGCCTGCGCCATTGCTGTAGCTGATGACGATGCGGCAGCCTTGGCTCGCATGCCCGTTGGTCACACGATACGGATTGAGCGCGTCGCGCAGCCGGATCACGTCGCCTGCGCCTTCGACTTCAATGCGTAATCGAGCCGCGGCGCGCGCCCGCGCTTCGGTCAGGTCCATCAGCTCGTCGGCCGACACCGACAATCGTTGCGCGAACTCGTCGTTGCGCACCCTGCCGATCACGAACAGCAATTGATCCTCCTTCAACAGTGCGCGCTTGCGGTCATACAGCTCTGAAAAAACCATCAGCTCGAGCTGCGCGGTGCCGTCTTCGAGAACGATCACGCCCATGCGCCCACGCCGTGTGTTCTGACTGCGGGCGGACACGATCACGCCCGCAAGCCTCACTTGCTCACCCCGTTGCTCGCCTCTTCCGATCGGCGCCTGGCGAACCTCTGCCAGCGGAGTCGGCGCCAGGCGGCGCGCTTCAGCCGCGAACTCTGTGAACAAATGACCGGAGAAGTAATAGCCGAGGGCGAGCTTTTCGTTTGACAACTTTTCGCGCTCGTTCCAACGCGCGGCGAGCACGTATTCGACATGCCGGGCGCTGCCATCAGCAGCGCCGAACAAGCTCGCCTGTCCCGCCGCCGACGCCGCGCTGTCCGCTGCGTCAAGCGCCCTGCCTACACTCGCCAACTGGACCGCACGATCGGCATGCAGGCGATCCAACGCGCCGGCACGCACCAACGCCTCGACCACGCGGCGGCTGATGAACTGCTTGTCGACGCGTGCTGCAAGGTCGAACAAGTCGGCAAACGGCCCGCCTGCAGCGCGCGCAGCAATGATCGCTTCGATCGCGCCGCGACCCGTGCCCTTGATGGCCCCGAGTCCGTAACGAATCGTCTTCGCATCGACCGGTTCGAATCGATAGCCGCTCGCGTTGACGTCCGGCGGCAGCACCGTCAGTCCGATCGCCCTGCAATCCTCGATCAGGTCCTTGACCTTGTCGGTGTCGTCCATCAAGGTCGACAGATTGGCTGCCATGAAGGCCGCAGGGTAGTGCACTTTGAAGTACGCAGTCTGATAGGCGATTACCGCGTACGCCGCGCTATGACTCTTGTTGAAACCGTAGCCGGCGAACTTCTCCATATGATTGAAGAGCTCGGTCGCCGTCCTTGCATCGACGCCTTTGGCGGCTGCGCCATCGACGAAGATCGACCGATGCGTCGCCATCTCTTCCGGCTTTTTCTTGCTCATCGCGCGGCGCAGAAGGTCGGCAGCGCCGAGCGAATAGCCGCCGGTGACTTGCGCGATGCGCATCACCTGCTCCTGATAGACCATCACGCCATGAGTTTCTTTCAGGATCGGCTCGATCGACGGATGCAGGTATTCGACTTTTTGCCGGCCCTGCCTGCGGTCGACATACTCCGGAATCAAGTCCATCGGTCCCGGGCGATACAACGCGTTAAGCGCAATCAAGTCTTCCAATCGATCGGGCTTTGCGCGCTTCAGCAGCTCGCGCATGCCGCGCGATTCAAACTGGAATATCGCGGTCGTCTCGCCGCGCTTGAAGATCTCATAAGTGGCGGCGTCGTCGAGCGGCAAGGTATCCAGCTCCAACGCGAACGACGGTTCGAGTCGCCGTACGTACTTCAACGTCAGATCCATGATGGTCAACGTCTTCAAACCGAGGAAGTCGAACTTCACCAGTCCGATCGCTTCAACATCGTCCTTGTCGTATTGGCTGATCACGCCTTCGGTGCCTTGCGCGCAGTAGAGCGGCGTGAAATCGGTCAGCTTGCCGGGGGCGATCAGCACCCCGCCGGCGTGCATGCCGACATTGCGCGTCAATCCTTCGAGCGGCTTAGCGAGCGCGATCAGTTCCTGATTTTCTTCATCGGCCGCCACGGCGTCGGCAAATGCAGGCTCGTGCGCCAATGCACGCTCGAGCGTCCATGGGTCCGTCGGGTTGTGCGGTATCAGCTTCGACAGTTGATCGCACTTGGTGTACGGCATATCGAGCACGCGACCCGCATCGCGCACCACGGCCTTTGCGCCAAGCGTGCCGAACGTTGCGATCTGCGACACCGCATCGTGCCCATACTTGCGCTTGACGTAATCGATCACGCGATCGCGGTTGTCCTGGCAGAAATCGATATCGAAATCCGGCATCGACACCCGCTCCGGATTCAAAAAACGCTCGAACAGCAACCCGTACTGCAGCGGGTCGAGATCGGTAATGCGAAGCGAATAAGCGACCAGCGATCCCGCGCCCGAGCCGCGCCCGGGACCGACCGGGATGCCGTTGCTCTTGGCCCAGTTTATGAAGTCGGCCACGATTAAGAAGTAGCCCGAGTAGCCCATCTTCGCGATCGTCGACAGCTCGAGATCGAGCCGCGCGGCGTACTCCGGCCGCCGTGCGTTGCGTACGTTCTCGTCCGCATACAGCTTCGTCAGCCGCCGCTCGAGTCCGTCCGACGCCAGCGCCCGGCAGTGATCATCGAGCGTCACGCCATCGGGCGTCGGAAACTTCGGCAAGCG
>JBDUCU010000091.1:0-11514 GCA_040003315.1 Burkholderiaceae bacterium
CCCGCGAAGATGTGCGAGAAAGCGTGCGGAAAACGGTTGTATTCGGGCGGAACCATGACCGAAACCTCGCGGCGCACCGCGCCAAGCAGCTTCATGACCCCCGCCTCATCGGTGGTTGCGGTCTCCGAGTGAAGCAACATGTCGAACAGCGCAAACTCGATCTGGCGGGCAGTAAACAGGCCGCTCTGAAAGTTTTTGGCCGCCAGCATCTTTTCGTACAGCTCGCGCGGCAGCTTGGCGCCCGTGTCGACATGCTCGGTGAGCATCTGCAAGACTTCCCATTCCCACGCAAAATTTTCCATGAACTGGGACGGCAACTCGACCGCGTCCCATTCGACGCCCTGAATTCCGGCGACTGCCGGTTCGTCGATCCGCGTCAGCATGTGATGCAGCCCATGGCCAAACTCGTGGAACAACGTCATCACATCGTCGTGCCTGAGCGTCGCCGGCCTGCCGCCGGCGGGGCGCGAAAAATTGCACGTCAGAAATGAAACCGGAGTCTGCAGAGCTGTACGGCGCGCGCGCCGGCTGCGCGCGTCGTCCTGCCAGGCACCGCCCTGCTTGTGATCGCGTGCATACAGATCGAGATAGAACTCTCCGATCAGTTGACCGCGCGCATCGTGAATCTGATAGAAGCTGACATCGGGATGCCATACCGGTGCCTGTCGCCGTTCAATCTGAACAGCGAACAGGGTCTCGATCACTTTGAACAGGCCTGCGAGAACGCGGGGCTCGGTGAAGAACTGCCTGAGTTCCTGCTCCGAGTACGAGTAACGCTGCTCGCGCAGTTTCTCGCTGGCGTACGTCACATCCCATGGCTGCAGATCGGCAAGACCGAGCCGCTTCGATGCGAACTCGCGCAGCTCCGCCATATCGCGTTCGGCAAAGGGTCTCGCGCGTTGCGCCAGGTCGCGCAGGAAATCGAGCACTTCCCGGGGGCTTTGCGCCATCTTCGGCACCAGCGATACGTCGGCGAAGCTCGCGTATCCGAGCAGCTGTGCATGCTCGCGCCGAAGCTGCAACAGCTCGACCAGCAGCGGACCATTGTTCCAATCGGGTTTTCCAAACTCGGAGGCGCGGGTCGAATATGAGCGATAAAGCTGCTGTCGCAGCGAACGATCGTCGGCGTAGTCGACAATCGCCGAGTAGCTCGGGTACTGCAGCGAGATCTTGTAACCGGGCCTGCCGTCCGCCGCGGCAGCCTCCGACAGCATTTGCACTGCGTCGGGCGGCACTCCTGCAAGCGCGCCTGCATCGTCAACGTAAAGAGCAAATGCGTTCGACGCATCGAGTACGTTTTCGGCAAAGCGATTCGACACCTGCGCTTCACGCTCGCGAACCTGTTTGAATCGCTCCTTTTTGCTCGCAGGCAGCTCGGCACCGCCCAGGCGAAAGTCACGCAACTCGTTATCGATGACCTTGCGGCGTTGCTCTGGCCACTGCGGGAAATCGGCAGCCGACGCAAGCGCCTTGAACTTGGCATAGAGATCGACGTTCTGAGCGAGCTCGGTCCAGAACGCAGTCAGCTTGGGCAAACTGACGTTGTAGTGCTCGCGCAGCTCCGGCGTATCAACGACTGCGTTGATATGCGACACCGCACTCCACGCGCGGGCGAGCCGATCCGTGGCTTCGTTCAGTGGTTCGACAACGGTGTCCCAGCAGACAGCCGCGGCGTCTCCGGTGACGTGCGCGACCGTGGCGCGCGCTGCGCCCAGCAACTCATCGATCGCCAGTGTCACGTGCTCCGGTTTGATTTCGTCGAAGCGTGGCAGGCCGCTGAAATCCAGCAACGGGTTGGTTGCGGGTTGGGCGCGCGTGGACTTGCTGTCAGTCATCGTGTGATCTCATCGCGAGCAAAAGACTGGCGCGAATCTGTTGTTGCCATTTCTGCCCGGCGCTCGGCCGCCTCCACCGTGTTTGTCAGCAGCATCGCGATCGTCATCGGGCCGACGCCGCCCGGCACTGGCGAGATCCACCCAGCCACTTGCTTGACACTATCGAAATCCACGTCGCCCGCGAGCTTTCCGTCGAGTGTGCGATTGGTCCCGACGTCGATGACGATGGCACCCGGCTTGACCATGTCGGCCGTCACGAGGTTGAGCTTGCCCACAGCTGCGATCAGCAGATCAGCCCGGCGGGTCAACGAGCCAAGATCGCGCGTCTTGCTGTGTGCGATCGTCACGGTCGCATTGGCTGCCAGCAACAACATCGCCATCGGCTTGCCCACCATGTTGGAGCGACCCAACACAACTGCGTTGCGACTCTCGATCTGAGCACCGATCGATTCGAGCATCTTCATCACACCGTAGGGCGTGCACGAGCGAAAGTACGGAGTTCCCATCAGCGTTAGACCGGCGTTGGTTGCGTGCAAGCCGTCGACATCCTTTTCGAAGGCGATCGACGCCAGCACGTTACTGGTGTTGATGTGTCGAGGCAGGGGCGTCTGCACCAGAATGCCGTGCACGGCGCCGTCGCTGTTCAGCGTAGCGATGCGTTTCAGCAGATCTGCTTCGGGCGTATCGGCCGGCAGCCGGTCGACCGATGAGCGGATGCCGACCTGCTCGCAGGCCCGTGCCTTGTTGCGCACGTAGACCGCCGACGCCGGGTCGTCGCCGACCAGGATGACTGCCAGCCCCGGCCGGTTGCCGGCGGCGGCCAGACGTTGGACGCGCGGGATCAGTGCCTCGCGCACGCTTGCAGCGAGCGCTTTTCCATCGATGATGCGTGCAGTCACGGTCTTGTCTCGCGTGTGCCTGAATTCCACAAGGCCCGCGAGTTTAACGATGCGGTCACTTCCGCAGTGCGCCCCCAGCCATCACCGCGCGCATCAGGTCGGCCACCGTGTTCGCGTTCATCTTGTCCATGATGTTGGCGCGGTGCGCTTCGACCGTCTTGATCGAGATTCCGAGGTCGTCGGCGATCTGCTTGTTCAGTCGGCCGGCGACGATGCGTTCGAGTACCTGCTGTTCGCGCGGAGTGAGCTTGCTGAGAAGCGCCTCGTTCAGTCGCTGGCGCTCGGTGGCCGACGCGCGCTCTCGCGTTTCTGCCAGCATGCGCTCGACCAACGCTTTGAGAGCCGCCTGATCGAACGGCTTTTCGATGAAGTCGACAGCGCCCTTTTTCATTGTCGAAACGGCCATCGGCACATCGCCGTGGCCGGTGATGAAGATGATCGGTAGCTGGGACTTGCGCGCCGCCAGCTGCTCCTGCAACTCGAGCCCGCTCATGCCGGGCATCCGCACATCGAAGATTGCGACGGCGATTGCTGCGGGATCGTGATTGGCCAGAAACTTTTCCGCGCTGTCGAATCCGATCACCGTGTAGCGGCTTGCCTCAAGCAGCCACTGCACCGAGTCGCGCACTGCATCGTCATCATCGACGACGTACACGACGCCCAACCTCTGGCCGCTGTCAGCTGCTTTGTCGGTCACTTGAATTCCTCGGTGGCTTGGTTCGCTTCGGCCAGCGGCAGCGTGAACACGAAGATCGCACCACCCTCTGGATTGTGCTCGACCGTCAACCGCCCGTGGTGGAATTCGACGATCGAGCGGCAAATGTTGAGGCCCATTCCCATTCCTTCGGGCTTGGTACTGAAAAATGGTTGGAACAGATTCACGTGCTGCAGCTCCGATAGCCCCGAGCCGCGATCGACGACCGAGAATACGGCCATGTCGTGCTGACGCCTTACGAGCAGGTCGATTCGGCGGACAGTCGCCGCGTCCATTGCGTCAATCGCGTTCTTCAGCAAATTCAGAAGCAGTTGCTCGATCAGGATCGGATCGACGTCGAGCGGCGGCAGGCCCGGTTCGACGACGGTGTGGATCACGATGCCCTTTTTCGTCGCCTCGATATCCGCAAAGCCAATCGCGTCTTCAACGATCCGCTCGACCTCGGTCGGTCGCCGTCGCGGCTCGGATCGTTTCACGAACTCGCGAATGCGCCGGATGATGTTGCCCGCGCGCTGCGCCTGGCCTGCGGTCTTTTCCAGAGCCGGCAACAACTCTTCATTCGAAACCCCGCCATCCTTCATGCGCGAAACCGCACCCAGGCTGTAGTTGCTGATCGCCGTCAGCGGCTGATTAAGCTCATGCGCAAGCGACGACGCCATCTCTCCCATCGTCATCAGGCGCGACGTCAGCTGCACCTTCTCCTGCTGCTGCCGCACGAGATCTTCGGTCGCCTTGCGCTCGGTGATGTCGGTGGCGATCTGCAGACGAACGTCGCGTCCGTCGACCCAGCGCACGTTGCGCGTACGCACATCGAACCAGCGCGACATCTCGGCATCGAAAGCCTCTCCGGCGACCGCATACGCGGGCAGTGCGGCGCGCCACTTCCGATGGCCGGCCGACGTCGAGCCATACAGATCGCGATAGCTGCGATTGGCAAACAGCAATTCGTCGCCGCTGTCGTCGGCCACCACCGATACCGCCGCGTCAAGCGATTCGAGGACCGTCGTGAACCGCTCGTGCGCGGCGGCCAGCTGTTCGCTGATGCGATTGGGCTCTGTGATGTCGGCCATCGCAGACATCCACCCCAATTGCTCGCCGTCGCCGGCCAGAAGTGCGGAGAAGTACATGCGCGCGTCGAATAGCGACCCGTCGCGGCGCAGCACCTTCAATTCGAATCCGCTGGCGGGTGCGCGACCCTCGAGCACGATCGCAAGCTTCGACTGATACTCGGCCTGCCTGTCTGGTGGCCAGTACGGGAACGGCGGAGACTTCCCGACCAGCTCGGCCGAAGGCCAGCCCGTCATCTGCACAAACGCCTGATTGACATGGCGCAGGACTCCGTTGCGGTCGATGACGCCCATCCCGGTTGCAAGCGAGTCCTCCATCGCGCGTCGGAACGCTGTCTCGGTGCGCAGCACGCGTTCGACCTGCGCCTGCTTGACGTCGCGCCGCGCAAGCGCCGCGAGCGTCACCATCACGATTAGAGTCAGCCCTACGACCAGTCCTGAAAGCGCGTTACCCAGGACCGGTGACCGTTGCCTGAACGGCGATGCCTGCACGGAGACGCCGTCCGACAGCAATGGGACTCGGACTGCATAGCGCGGCTCACCCGCGGGCACTTCGCTGCTGGTCGACGCCGCCAAAACCGAACCGTCGTCGTCCCGCAGCGAAATTCGGTACCGCTGCCCGAACTCGGGCTTGACCGTTTGACGCAGCAGTTCGGGCAGCGAGACACGCGTCAGCACTGCGCCGACGTAGCGGTCATCACTGAACACCGGTGTCACCAGATCGGTGAACGGGCTGCCATTGTCCGAGCTGGGTCTCGATTCATCCTCATAAGCGGGAGAAAAAAACGTCGAATGCGTTTCGCGCGCGCGCTTGATCACCGAGCGTGTCATCTCGGCCCCGATCTCCGATGCCGCCGGGCGTGCCCAGTCGGCCAGCGGATTCGGCGACTGCACAGACCAGCGCACGCGATTCTTCCCATCAACGTAGGCCATGTGCAGCAGCTCGGGCTTCGACATCATGAATTCGCGACCGGTCGAAGCGAACCGGCCCTCGTTGTACTTGGCATCGCCGATCTCGAGCGCAATGCTGGTGGTTGCTTCGGTCATCGCTTGCAAACGCAGCGAAAGAGACTGCGCGAGCGTGTCGACATCGCGCGTCAGAGCATCGCGCTGCATCGCGCGGTCTTCATTGATCAAGAGGTACGCCAGCCCAGCGATTGCAGCGGCGAGTAAAAGAATCGCCAACAGGTGCGCGTAACGGCTGAGATCAAAGCGGCTTTCCTTCGCGCGCGCCAGCGAATCGAACGCAAGCAATACCGAGTCGGTTGGCGGGGTCGCAGGTGCAGCCATCAGCGCTGGGTTACTCCGGGTTTGCGGGTCGCGCGCCTATTATGGACACGCGTTGATGCCGCCCTTGATAGGGCGCCAGACGCAGCTTGTTCCGTATTATGAAAACTAATGTCGCTATTTGAAAATAGCGACACCGCTGGTATCGTCGCGGTAAAACGCTAGGAGACAGTCATGTCCGCACAACTCGAGTCGGCGGCAAACGATCCCGACGCTTTGGAGACTGCCGAATGGCTTGATGCGCTCGAAACGGTGATCGAACGCGAAGGACCACAGCGCGCGCACTTTCTTCTGGAAGCGTTGATCGACAAAGCGCGTCGCTCCGGAACCGATATTCCGTATTCGCCGAACACGGCCTACATCAACACTATTCCAACGCATCTGGAGGAACATTCACCCGGCGATGCCTCCATCGAACAGCGCATTCGTGCTTATATCCGATGGAACGCAATGGCCGTTGTGGTGCGGGCCAATCGGGGCGAGGGAGAACTCGGCGGACACATCGCCAGTTACGCATCGTCGAGCACGCTGATGGAAGTGGGGTTCAATCACTTTTGGCGCGCGCCCACGAGCGACTTCGGAGGTGACCTCATTTATTTTCAGGGGCATTGTTCAGCGGGCGTTTACGCACGCGCGTTTCTCGAGGGCAGACTGTCGGAAGAGCAGCTGATCAATTTTCGCCGCGACGTCGACAAGAAGGGCATCACCTCGTACCCGCACCCCAAACTGATGCCAGAGTTCTGGCAGTTCCCTACCGTTTCGATGGGGCTTGGTCCGATCCAGGGCATTTACCAGGCGCGTTTCCTCAAGTATCTGCATGCGCGCGGCATCGCCAACACCGAAGGGCGCAAGGTTTGGGTGTTTTGCGGCGACGGTGAAATGGACGAGCCCGAATCGCTCGGCGCGATCGGGCTAGCGGCGCGTGAAAAACTCGACAACCTTATTTTCGTCGTCAACTGCAACCTGCAGCGGCTTGACGGGCCGGTGCGCGGAAACGGCAAGATCATTCAGGAACTCGAGGGCGGTTTTCGCGGTGCGGGCTGGAATGTGATCAAGGTGATTTGGGGCTCTTATTGGGACCCGTTATTGGCGCGCGATCACGAAGGCCGGCTGCTGAAGGTGATGGAAGAAACCGTCGACGGCGAGTATCAGAATTTCAAAGCCAACGACGGCGCGTTCGTGCGCAAGCATTTTTTCGGCAAGGATCCGAAGCTGCTCGAGATGGTGTCGCGCATGAGCGACGACGACATCTGGCGGCTCAACCGTGGCGGCCACGATCCGCACAAGATCTACGCCGCCTATGCGGCGGCGTCGAAGCACGCCGGCCAGCCGACCGTGATCCTCGCCAAGACCGTCAAGGGCTACGGGATGGGCAAGGTCGGCGAGGGCAAAAATCCGACGCATCAGCTGAAGAAGCTCGACGACGCTGCAATTCGTGAGTTCCGCGATCGGTTTGCGATTCCGGTACCCGACGAGAAGCTCGAAGAGGTGGCGTTTTTCAGGCCGGCCGACGAATCTCCGGAGATGAAATATCTGCTCGAATGCCGCCGCGCACTCGGCGGCTTTCTGCCGCAACGCCGGCGTAATGCGGACGAGAAGATTGCGGTGCCCGGGCCCGACGCATTCCAGGCAGTACTCGATCCCACTTCGGAAGGCCGCGAGATTTCTACCACGCAGGCGTTTGTGCGATCACTGACACAGCTGGTGCGCGATAAGAGCATTGGCCCACGCGTGGTGCCGATCATTCCTGACGAGGCACGCACGTTTGGCATGGAAGGAATGTTTCGCCAACTGGGCATCTACTCGTCGCAGGGCCAGCTGTACGAGCCGGTCGACAAGGACCAGGTGATGTATTACCGCGAGGACAAGAAGGGGCAGATCCTCGAGGAGGGTATCAACGAGGCCGGCGCAATGAGCTCTTGGATCGCGGCGGCAACGTCGTACTCCACGAACGATCGGATCATGGTGCCGTTCTACATTTTCTATTCGATGTTCGGCTTTCAGCGCGTCGGTGATCTCGCCTGGGCTGCGGGCGACATGCAGGCGCGCGGGTTCCTGCTCGGCGCCACGGCAGGTCGCACAACGCTCAATGGCGAAGGGCTGCAGCATCAGGACGGTCATTCGCATCTGATGAGCTCAACCATTCCGAATTGCGTCAGCTACGACCCGACGTTTGCTCACGAGGTCGCGGTCATCATCCAGCACGGTCTGAAGCGGATGGTCGAAAACCAGGAAAACGTCTGGTACTACATCACGCTGATGAACGAAAACTACCCGCAGCCTGGGCTGAAGAAGGGCCAGGAAGAGGGCATCTTGAAAGGCATGTATCTGCTGCGCGAAGGTCCCGCTGGAAGCGGCACGGGCAAGTCGATTCCGCGCGTGCAGCTGCTGGGTAGCGGCACGATTCTGCGCGAGGCGATCGCGGCGGCCGAATTGCTCGAGAAGGATTGGGGCGTCGCGGGCGATGTCTGGAGCGTCACCAGTTTCACCGAGCTTCGCCGCGACGGTATCGATGTCGAACGCTGGAATTTGCTGCACCCGAACGAGAAACCGCGCAAGCCTTACGCGACGCAGAATCTCGAAAAGACCGCGGGGCCAATTGTGGCAACCACCGATTACATGCGTTTGTTTGCCGATCAGATTCGCGCCTTCGTTCCGCGCGGTCGGGACTATCGCGTGCTCGGCACCGATGGGTTTGGCCGCTCCGACACGCGTGCGAAGCTGCGAGAATTTTTCGAAGTGGACCGGCGTTATGTCGCGATCTCGGCACTGCGTGCCCTGGCAGATGAAGGCGCGGTGCCGGCGGCAAAAGTCGCGGATGCGATCAAGAAATATGGCATTGATCCCAACAAGCCAAATCCGGTGACGGTGTAGTCGACGATGGCCCAACTCGTGGAAGTAGAGGTTCCCGACATCGGCGACTTCAAGGACGTCGAAGTCATCGAACTGCTGGCCAAGCCGGGCGACACGGTCGATAAGGATCAGTCGCTGGTGACGGTGGAAAGTGACAAGGCGTCGATGGAAATTCCGTCGTCGCACGCCGGTGTCCTTAAGGAGCTGAAGGTCAAGCTGGGCGACAAGGTGTCAAAGGGAATGCCGTTGGCGACTCTGACGGCCGATGCTGCATCGCCGGCGTCTGCATCGGCTGCCAAGCCGGCAGCATCGCCGCCAGTTGAAACAGCGCCGGTGCCGCCCGTCGCGACGCCGCCGTCTCCAGCGGCATCCGCGCCGGCCGCCGAGTCGCCGCAGACCGAAACCCCGGTGCGTTCGCACGCCTTTGCAACTGAAATGGGCGCGCGTCCGCAGCCGCTCGATGCGGCGCCCGGTACGAAACCACATGCATCGCCATCGGTTCGCAAGTTTGCCCGCGAGCTTGGCGTTGATCTCGCGATGGTGCGCGGGAGCGGGCCGAAGGACCGCATCACCGAGGATGACGTGCGGGGTTACGTCAAAGCTGTCATCACGGGCTCCGGCGCCGGCAACCCACTCGACTCGGCTGCTGGCGGTGTTCCCGGTATTCATCTTCCGCCATGGCCACAGGTCGACTTCGCGAAATTCGGACCCATCAAGCGCGTGGAAATGTCGCGCATCCGCAAGATTTCCGGTCCGGCTCTCACCCGCAACTCGACGATGATTCCGCACGTGACAAATCACGACGATGCCGACATCACCGAACTCGAGGCATTCCGCAACGAGTTAAACAAGGAGAATGAGAAAAGCGCCCTGAAGATCACGATGCTGGCGTTCCTGATCAAGGCATGCGTCGCCACTCTCAAGAAGTTTCCCGAGTTCAATTCGTCGATCGATGCGGGGACGGGCGATGCGGTGATCTTGAAGAATTACTTTCACATCGGCTTCGCGGCCGACACACCGAATGGCTTGATGGTTCCGGTGATCAAGGACGCGGATAGGAAAGGCGTTGTCGAGATCGCGCAGGAAACGGCGGCACTTGCGGCGAAAGCGCGCGATGGCAAGCTGGGTCCGACCGACATGCAGGGCGGTACGTTCTCGATCTCCTCCCTTGGAGGGATCGGCGGCACTTATTTCACCCCGATCATCAACGCGCCCGAGGTCGCGATACTCGGAGTCTGCCGCTCGCAAACGCGACCGGTGTGGAGCGGCTCGCAATTCGTGCCGCGGTTGATTCTGCCGCTATCGTTATCTTGGGACCACCGCGTCGTCGACGGTGCGGGCGCCGCGCGCTTCAACGCGTTTCTCGCAAAGATATTGGCCGACTTTAGAAGGGTGCTGCTTTGAAGAAAACCTCATCTTTGAAGAAAACAGCATGACGACGATTGTTGTTGTTAAGAAGAATGAAGAAATTGCGATTGCTTCCGATGCATTGGTGACATTCGGTGAAACGCGCCTGCCGCACGGCTACGAAAGCAACGAGAAGATCTTTTTGATCGGAGACTCGTATGTCGGTCTGGCAGGAAGCACCGCCCATTTTGTCGTGGTCGCTGGCGCGATGCGCTATCTGGCGGACGAATGCAGGCTTGGCAGTCGCGAGGAGGTTTTCAGCACATTTCAGCGTCTGCACGTCGTGTTAAAGGACAAGTTCTTTCTGAACCCGAAGGAGGACGATTCCGATCCGTATGAGTCGTCGCAGATCACGGCCCTGATCGCGAATCCTTCTGGAATCTACGGTGTGTATTCATATCGCGAGGTGTTCAGCTTCGACCGCTTTTGGGGTATCGGGTCGGGACGAAATTTCGCGCTCGGTGCGATGTTCGCAGCTTACGACCGCGCCAGGAGCGCCCGCAACGTGGCTGAGATCGGGATCAAGGCCGGTGCGGAGTTCGACAAGAGTTCGTCGCTGCCGCTGCGCGTGTTCAGCTTCCGAGCGCGCCCATCGGGCGTGGCGTCGCAGCCCGGCGCGCCACAGGGGGCAGCATGAGCGATATCGAGGTCAAGGTCCCCGACATCGGCGACTTCAAGAACGTTGAAGTCATTGAGTTGCTGGTCAAGCAAGGCGACACGATCGCAAAGGACCAGTCACTGATCACTGTTGAGAGCGATAAGGCGTCGATGGAAATTCCGTCGTCGTCGGCCGGCGTCATCAAGCAATTGCGGGTCAAGCTTGGCGACAAGGTTTCGACCGGAAGCCCACTGCTTCTGCTAGAGGTCCCGTTATCGGAAGCGCCGGCGGTCGCATCGCCCGCGCCGGTAACACTGAGCGCCGCGCCAGCGGCTGAGTCATCGGTTTCGTCGGAATCGAATCTCGATACACCCGATATCGATTGTGACGTGCTCGTGCTCGGCGCGGGCCCTGGTGGATATTCAGCCGCCTTTCGTGCCGCTGACCTTGGCAACAAGACCGTGTTGGTCGAACGCTATTCGACACTCGGAGGAGTGTGCCTCAACGTCGGCTGCATTCCTTCCAAAGCACTGCTGCACGTTGCGGCCGTGATGGACGAAGCGGCGCACTTCGCCGAAATTGGCGTTGCCTTCGGCGAACCCGCGTTGGACCTTGCCAAGTTGCGCGCACACAAGACCAAGGTCGTCGGCAAACTTACCGGCGGGTTGAACACGATGGCCAAGGCACGCAAGGTCACCGTGGTGCACGGCGTTGGCACCTTCACCGGTCCCCACCGACTGCAGGTCGACAGCACCGAGGGCGAGGCTCTGCAACGGAGCGGCAGCAGGCGTGTGATCCGCTTTGCCAAGGCGATCATTGCGGCAGGCTCGCAAGCCGTGAAGTTGCCTTTCAT
>JBDUCU010000092.1:0-11487 GCA_040003315.1 Burkholderiaceae bacterium
TCGAGTTCATCAGGCGCCCCGATATTGCTGCCTATCACCCCGACGTGCGCGTGTATGAAGTACGGCGCGGCGACTATCCGATTGGCGTGTTTCTGCACGACAACTTTGCGCGGCCGACCAAGCGCGGTGGCGCGTGGATGAGCCACTATCGCTCTCAGTCGCGCATCGACGGCGATGTGTTGCCGATCGTGGTCAACAACAATAATTTCGCCCAGGGTTCGCCGACGTTGCTATCGCTCGACGACGTTCGAACGCTGTTTCACGAATTCGGCCACGGCCTGCACGGCCTGCTTTCACAGGTGACCTATGAGCGCCTGTCCGGCACGCGCGTGTTGCGCGACTTCGTCGAATTGCCGTCGCAGTTGTTCGAACATTGGGCGCTCGAGCCCGAGGTGCTTAAAAAGCATGCGCTGCATATCGACACCAGCCAGCCGATCCCCGATTGGTTGATTGAACGATTGCAGCAGGCGCGGCGCTTTAATCAGGGATTTGAAACGGTCGAATACACCGCGTGTGCCTTGCTCGACATGGCGCTGCATGCGCAGGCGGCCACCGATGGGATCGATATCACTGAGTTTGAGAAAAATGAGCTCGCGCGGCTCGGTATGCCGCGCGAAATGGTGTTGCGGCACCGGCTACCGCATTTCGCACATCTGTTTTCGAGCTCAAGCTACGCGGCCGGTTATTACGTTTACATGTGGGCTGAGGTGCTCGATGCCGATGGCTACGACGCGTTTGTCGAGGCCGGCGATCCATTTGATTCCACCGTCGCGGCACGACTGCTGAAATACATCTACTCGTCGGGCAACACGCTCGAGCCGCGCGCTGCTTATCGCGCATTTCGCGGCCGCGACCCAACCGTTGAGCCGCTACTGGTCAAGCGCGGTCTGATCGAGGAAACGCAACCCGCCTGACGTCTACGCGGCAGCTAGAAGCCGAGAATCGTGACGCCGAATACGCGCTCGACCAGCCAGATCGTCGCGATGATTGCAATCAACGCCGAACCCAGCATCAGGATCCATCGCGGGTAGCCTTTCCAACCGCGCAACGTCGCGAGCACGAAGAAGGCGCCGGCGACGATCGCGAGCTGCCCGATTTCGACACCGAGATTGAAGCCCAGCAGTGCCACGGCGAGCTCTGCCTTAGGCAGCGCCAACGGCGCGAGCACTTCGGCGAATCCAAAACCGTGCACCAGGCCGAACACGAAGGCGACCGCGGCAAGCCGCCGTGTGACGACCGGCCATATATTGTTCAACGCCGTCGCCACGATAGTCAGTGCGATCAGCGGCTCGATTACGCGAGGCGGAATTCGAATCACACCGAAGGTCGCCAGCGCCAGCGTTAGTGAATGGGCGAGCGTGAACGCGGTCGCAATCCAGATCACTGCGACCAATGCGCTCGCCACGTTCTCGCGCGCGCTCCATTGGCCCGCGCGCCGTTGCAGCACGGCGGGCAACAGCAAACACAACAGGAACAGGACGTGGTCAAACCCGCCCGCGATATGTGCAATTCCGGTCAGCAGGAATCCGGCGAACCCGCTGGGCGCCTGGGTGTCCGATGCCGCCGCAGTGATCGTCGCTGTGGCGCCGGGTTCAAGAATGCGCGGCTGGGCGGTTCCGCGCACGCTGAGCAACACGCGGTGCGAGGGATCGACGCCTGCGAACAGACGATATTCGACGGCAACGGCGCGGCCGGTTTCGCAGGCCGCTTGTCCGGAGAGTTGCGCATAACCGGCGTCGGCCACGCGTGCGTAACTCAGCTCTGTGAAGCGCATCGCGCAGGGCGCGCCGGCAGAGACGATCAATCGCGATGCGGCGAGCGCATAGATATCGGTGGCCCGGTCTTCCACTTCGCCCCAGACCAGTTGGCCGTCGCCGTTGGAATCGAGGTCGAGCAATGCATCGAGATCGCGCAACGCGATGCGCCATCGCACCGCCGGGGCAGACGGCGAGCCGGCGTCGACGTCCAGATAGGCGGTGCTGGTCGAGTGGGCGAGCGCGCTCGAGCCAAGCAACGGGCCAAGTAACCACAAGAGGCCGACCAGCACGAGCCGAAACACCGACGCGCGTGCTCTCGCGCGCATCAGCGCTGCCCTGCATTTAACGCGCGCTCCACGCGCGCGTCGCGCAAACCGGTGCGCGAAAGCCAAGCGCGCACTTCGGCCAAAGCCGAGGCGTCGTTTGCCGCAACCGCGGCCGCAGCCAGCACGCGCACATCTGCCGGCTCGCGCTGATCGTTCCAGTTGCGCCGCGCTAGCTTCAGTGCCGCGGCGCTGTCGCCCTGTTCGATCGCGAACAGAGCGGCCTCGCGCGCGTGCAGCAGCTCGTTGCGAGCCTGCTCGGCGGCGAAGCGATCGGCAAGCTGCGCCTGCAGCACGACCGCGTCGCGCGACTGCCTTCGCGCGACGATCCAGCGTCGCAGCAACACCGCGTCGGTGGTCGGCAGCGGGCGCAGCAACGCTTCAGCCTGCGGCCAGCGTTGTTGGGCCATCAGCGCGTCGGCCAGCGCAACCGTGGTGTAAAGATCTTCGCCCAGTGCCAGTGACGCCGTGAAAGCGCCTATCGCGGCGTCAAGCTCGCTCTGCTGTTCGTGGATCTCGCCGGCGAGCGAAAGCGCCCAGCTCTTCAGCGCCGGATCGGTGACGCCCGCGAGAGCCTTCAATGCTCGCGCGTTGTTGCCGCTCAGTGAATCTCCAATCGCTCGGCAAATCACCGCCACGGCCGGCGCGCCTTTGATCAGCGCATCGCAGTCGGCTTGCGCCGAGTTAAGGTCGCCGCGCACGTGCGCAACGGTCGCCCGTGTCAGCCGTGCTTGAACATGATCGGGTGCCTGCTCGAGTGCGCGATCGAGCAGCGCACGAGCCGCGTCGAATCGGTGCCGGCTCTGCTCGATCGTCGCCCGTAGCACCAGCGACTCGACGCCGATGGCACCCGTTTCGGGCAGGCCGCTCAGTTGCGCTTCGGCGTAGCCCAGTGTGCGGGGATCTCCACTGACGCGCCCCGCCTGGATCAACCGGCGTGCGCTATCGATCCTTTGTGCCGGTGGCATTTCATTCGGCTGTGGATTGGTCTCGGGCCTGAGGCGGGCGAGCCGTTGAACCGACTGCTTGACAGCCTTCGGCAGCAATTGTGTCTCGACGACTTCGTCGCGTGCTGGCGTGCGCGCCACTTCCGCGCCGACGACATGCGGGCTCGCGATCAGCGAACACAAAAGAAAAAGCGCCCGGGGTGTAACAACCGGGCGCCGTGTGCTTCTGCGCGGCACGCTGAGCCTAGATTGCCGTCGGCTCGGCCGTGTCGCTTACCGGGGGCGTGATGCCGCCGATGTTGCGCGGTTCGTTGGTATCAAGCGTCAACGATGCGATCACCGCCTGCAGGAAGGCGATGAACCCTGCAACGGTCGCCGACGCCGCTGCATCTTCCTGCGCCATCGTGTCCGGCGGCGGCGGAGCGGACGAGTTGTCCGACGACGAGCCGCAACTCGCCGTCAACATCGCCACCGCGCACGCTGCGGCAACTATTTTCAATCGAAAAGGATCTTTCATTGCGGCTCCTTATTGCGCGCCGGGCAGCGGTGTTGCCAGATACGGGAACGCGGCACCGAACTTGGCGTCGCTCGTTGCCGTGCCATTGTCCGTATAACCGAGCGAGCCCGAGGGTGCATCGCCGGGTACGCAACCGAAGGCAGACGGATTGTTCAATGTACACAGCACCCCCATCGCGACGCGAATCGTGATGTCAACCACGTCGTCACCCGGGCGGCGACCGTTCGGGAAGCCGGCATTGTCTCCAGCCAGCACGCCGAGAGTGTTTTGCGACCCTTTCGGCATCGGAGCGATGGTCGTGTTCAGGCGCAACATTTCGGAGGCAGTGACGTTTGCGGGCTTGTTAAGACCCGGTACGCCAGTCAGGAACGCAGTGACCAGATCCTGACGCGGGAATTTGGTCGGTGCGCGCACGCCCGCGGAGCTGAACAGAAGTTCAACCAGCGCTGGGAAGGTTGGGTTCGTCACGTAGTCGGCAAACTGCCCATCGTCCTTCGGCTTGGACGCGTTGAACTTGTCCTTGTCCTTCAGGCCGATGACGACTTCGTTGACCAGTGGCATGCCCAGGCGGGATACCTGAACCCATGGACCGCCTTCTTTCGCTGCAACTGAATGACCCGACGGCGGTGTGCCGTTCAGCAGGCGGCCCTGACGCAGGCTCGCTGTGGTCCAGCCGCCGATGACGGGATCTCCAGCTACCAGGCACGCGGATGCGACTTCCATAATGATGCTGCTGACATTCTTGTCGGCCAGATCGTCAACGCCTCCGCTGGTGGCCAGAGGATTCAGGTTAAGCAGATCGAACGTCTTGCCAAGTGCGACGACGAACGGGTCCTTGCGCTGGCCGACGAATACTCTGGCAGGTGTCGCGCATCCGGGGATGTTGATCGTATGAATGGCTTGCGCCGCATAGGCTTCGTAACCGGCAATCGAACCGAAGGTCTTGGTACCGATGAAATCGAATGGCTTCACCAGATCGCGCACGCCGCCCGCGCTAAGCACCGCCTGTCGCTGACCGCCACGGCGATCGCCGCGCAGAACATCGATCTGATACGTTTCCTTCAGGTTCAGCGCCGCGTTGCTTGAGGCCGAAATGGAGCCCGCCTGCACCAGCGGAATCGAGATGTTCTTGCCGCCGATCGGCAGCGTGATGTCAGCCAGATTGTTCTTGAACCTGAACTGGAATGTGATGTCTTCGACGCCGTTACCGTTGTTATCGATATGTATTTCGTACAACGCATTGGGGTCGAACGAAAAATAGTTCGGGCCACCGTAGGCATCCTGCAGCGGTATGTAGTTGGCGACCAGCGTGACGTAGGCGTCACGACCGGGCTCGTACGAACGGAACATATAGAAGTCGGTGCCGTCGACCTTGGGCGCTCCCGTGATAAACGGCGCTTCGCGGTGGCTTGAGGCCATCGCCGGGGGACTGGCCAGCGCGGCCAGCGCGGCGAGCAATGGCGGCACGACTCCGTGCAATAACTTTCTTGACATGCTGATCTCCTGGGCTGACTAAATCAATGATTTGGAATCGGGTGTTCCAGCAGTGCTTACGGGCCAAGGCGCGGTTTGGATGAGGCGCAGCGGCATGTATTGATGCCGCGCGTTTAAGGCAATCGGCATACCCCTAGGCGGGCACTACGCTTGCCACTAAAGGCGCAAAAATTCGGTTAACCGCTCCGCACCTTGTGTCAGCAGCGCGTCGGACGCGGCGAAACACCAGCGCAGATAACCCTCGCCTTCGCTGCCGAAGGCCGCGCCGGGGGCGATGCCGACCCCGGCGTCGGCCACCAATTGCTTGGCGAACTTCAGGCTGTCATCGCTGCGGCCGGCGATGCGGAAGAACAGATACATCGCGCCGGGCGGCGGAGCGAGTTCGATTTCCGGAATTCTCGCCAACGCAGAGACCAAAAGGTCGCGTGACTTGTGCAGGCGCGCGACCGTTTGCTGCACACACGTCTCACCGTCTTTGACGGCGGCTATTCCGGCACGCTGCACGAACGGCGGTGCACACGACGTGTTGAACTCGATCACCTTGCCCAGCTGCGCGATAAATGCTCGGGGCGCGACGATCCAGCCTAGCCGCCATCCGGTCATCGTCCAGCTCTTCGAAAATGTGTTGGCGCTGATCACGCGGTCGCCATCTCCAATCTGCGATAACACGCTCGGTGCATGGCCGTTGGTCGTCATCGAAGGCTCGAACACGATGCGCTCGTAGGCATCGTCGCTGACCAGCCAGATGCCATTTCGCCGGCAGTGCGCCAATAGTTGATCCCAGTCGTGCTGCGGCAAGGTCCAGCCGGTCGGATTGTTCGGCGAATTCACCAGCACCATGCGCGTCGTCGGCGTTGCCGCGTCTAGCAGCCGCTGCAGGTCGAGCGACCAGGCGCCTGCGTGGCACGTCAACGAAACCGGTACGACGTCGGCACTCATGATGCGCGGCATCGCGGTCAGGTTCGGCCAGACCGGTGTCACGATGACGACGCGATCGCCCGGTTCGATCAGTGCCTGGTCGATCAGCGACAGCGCATGCACGCCCGCACTGGTGACTGCAATACGGTCGACGTCGATCGGTTCGACAGGAGCGTGCAGCCGATTCGCATACGCGGCGAGTGCCTCGCGCAGCTCGATCAGTCCGAGATTGTGGTTGTAAAAGGTTTCGCCGGCGTCGAGCGCCGCCTTCGCCGCATCACGAATGAATGCAGGTGTGACCTGATCGCCCTCGCCGAACCAGAATTTCAGGATGTCCGCGCGACCGATACCCGCGTTGGCGACCTCGCGAATACGCGATGCCGGAAGTGCTTCGATTGTCGGTCGGATAATGGTTGACTCCCTGATGCCGCGCGCCGTCCCCAGCAGGGACATCGCGCGTGTTCAGACGGCGCTGCGTGCGGTCCCAACGGGAACCGGATTATCCATGCGTCTGCGCGGTCAGCGGCCGCGGCATCGGCACCGACAGCTGCGTCGACCACGGCTCGAGCGCGGGCAGGATTTCATGCCACAGCGTTACACCATCGGCCAGTTGGTCGCGGCGTCGGGCGAGTCCGCGTTCACCCGGCATCCGCACAGCATCGAAGCCCGCGCGCGGCGGATTGGCGCGACACGCCTGCGCGATCCACTCGGCCTGGCGTGCAAAAGCGCCAAGCCCTCCGAATGCCTTCGGATCGATCGCCTGCACGAAAACCGTCGCGCCCCATCCTTGCTTCGGGTCCGCGCGGCCAAAGCCCGCGAGCCCTCCGGTCAGGATCTCGACGATCAGCGCGAGCGCGTAACCCTTGTGACCCGCTTCGATGCCGCCGGCGGGCAAGATCGTGCCGCGCGGCTCGGAAAACAGTACCGCGGGGTCGTCGGTGGCTTCGCCCCGCGCGGTTAGAAGCCATCGATGAGCGAGCCGCTCGTTGCGCTGGTGCAGCCGTGTCATCATGCCGTTGGTCGTCAGCGACGCCGACAAGTCGATCAACACCGGGTCGCCTTCCGTTGGAAATCCGAACGCGATCGGGTCCGGAGTGAACACGGCCTTCGTTCCCCCGTGCGGAGCGACGCTCGCCGCGTTCGGATCCGAACACGAAAGCAGCAGCACGAAGCCGCGTTCGGTCGCAGCGCTCAGGTACGCGGCCAGACACGCGATGTGATGGCTGCGGCGGATTACGACGGTGCCGGTGCCGCACTCACGCGCCTTGCTGATCGCATCGTCGATCGCGAGCCGGGTAAGCCAGGGCCCCGGCAGGCGCTCGCCGTCCCACAGTGCGCTGGCGCTGCGCTGCTCGACGACGCGATGGGCACCCCGCTTCTTCATCGTGCCGGCTTCGAGCTCGCGCAAATACGAAGGAAGCAGCGCGAGTCCATGCGTATCGTGGCCCAGCAGATCGCCTTCGAGCAAAACTTCGGCAACGACCGACGCCATGCCGGCTTCTAGGCCGGCGCCGATTAGCAGATCGCGCGCGAATTCAAACAGCACTTGCGACGCGTACTGCATCAGTACACCGCGCGCCCGCCCGACAGATCGAATACTGCGCCGGTCGAAAACGAACACTCTTCGGTGGCAAGCCACGCAACCAACGCGGCGATTTCGTCGACTTCGCCGAAGCGGCCCATCGGAATTTTCGACAGCATGAAATCGAGGTGCGTCTGCGTCATTTGCGCAAACATTCCAGTCTTGACTGCAGCGGGCGTCACGCAGTTGACGCGGATTCCGGTCTTCGCCAGCTCCTTGCCGAGCGATTTCGTCAGCGCGACGACGCCCGCCTTGGAGGCGCTGTAGGCGCTCGCGTTCGGGTTCCCTTCCTTGCCCGCAATCGATGCGATATTGACGATGCGCCCGTAGTCATTGGCCTGCATATGCGGAATCAGCGCGCGATTGCACAGGAACACGCCGGTCAGGTTGATGTCGAGCACTTCTTTCCAGGCAGCAACCGTATATTGCTGTACGGTCGTGTTCGGGCCGGTGATGCCGGCGCTGCGGATCAGCGCGTCGATGCGCCCGAGGTCCTTGACGCTCGCGCTGCACGCGGCGGAGACTCCATCTTCGCTCGTAACGTCGACAGTTACGACGTGAGTACGCCCGCCGAGAGACGTCGCGGCAGACTCAAGCGCCTTCGCATCTCGGTCCCACAGGCTGACGCGCGCACCCGATGCAATCAATCGCTGCGCAATCGCGTATCCGATGCCTGCGGCGCCTCCAGTCACGATCGCGCCGCGTCCCTGCATGTCAAGTTGGTTCATCGCTTCTCCGAATTTTCAAAGGACTATATCTGCATATGCGCCGCAAAATTGGTCAGACCACTTGACCGATCTTGGTTGACCGCGCGCAGTCCCGGTCGCTAAACTCGCCGCGCCTGTCTGTTGACCTCTTCACAAATTCCTCCAATGCCATCGCGCAAGCCCCGGCGCAGCCAATCGTGGTTTGGTCGTCTTGACCGCGATGGTTTCATCTACCGCTCGTGGGTGAAGAACCGCGGTGTCCCGCACGATCAGTTCGACGGCCGGCCGGTGATCGGGATCTGCAATACGTGGTCCGAACTGACACCGTGCAACACGCACTTCCGCGTGATCGCCGATCACGTGCGGCAGGGTGTGCTCGACGCGGGTGGGTTTCCTCTCGAGTTTCCGGTGATGTCGCTCGGCGAGACGTTGATGCGGCCGACTGCCATGCTGTACCGCAACCTCGCCAGCATGGATGTCGAAGAGTCGATCCGCGCGAATCCGCTCGACGGTGTAGTCCTGCTGATGGGGTGCGACAAGACCACGCCGGCGTTGCTGATGGGCGCAGCCAGTGTGAATTTGCCGACGGTAGGCGTATCGGGCGGGCCAATGCTGTCGGGCAAGTACCGCGGCGGCGATTTGGGCTCGGCGACGCCCGTCTGGCGGATGAGCGAAGCAGTGCGGGCCGGGGAAATGAAGCTGGAGGAATTCCTCGAGACCGAGGCGATGATGCACCGGTCGCATGGGCACTGCATGACGATGGGCACCGCATCGACGATGGCCAGCATGGTCGAAGCGCTCGGCATCGGCTTACCGCATAACGCGGCAATCCCTGCCGTGGACGCCCGGCGGAACGTGCTTGCAAGGATGGCGGGTCGGCGCATCGTGCAGATGGTCGACGAAGATCTGGTGATGTCAAAGATTTTGACTCGCGCGGCGTTCGAAAACGCGATACGCGTCAACGCTGCTATCGGTGGCTCGACCAATGCCGTCTTGCATTTGCTGGCAATCGCTGGCCGCGTCGGTGTGCCTTTGACACTCGATGATTGGGACGCACTTGGTCACGACCTGTCCTGCTTGGTCGATCTTCAGCCGTCGGGTCAATACTTGATGGAGGACTTTTATTACGCCGGGGGTTTGCCTGCCGTGATTCGTGAGCTCGGACCGGTGTTGAACAAAGACGCTTTGACCGTCAATGGGCGCACGTTGTGGGAGAACAACCGCGACGCGCCGCGCTACGACCTGGACGGGACCAAGCGCGTGATCCGTCCGCTCGCCGATCCGTTCAAGGCGCGCGCGGGTATTGCCGTATTGCGCGGAAATCTCGCACCGGATGGTGCAGTGATCAAGCCCTCGGCTGCAACCCCCGCGCTGATGAAGCACCGCGGGCGCGCCGTCGTTTTCGAAAACAGCGATGAAATGCATGCGAAAGTCGAGGACGACAGTCTCGATGTGACCGCCGACGACATTCTGGTGCTGAAGAACTGCGGACCGAAAGGTTACCCAGGCATGGCCGAAGTCGGCAACATGCCGCTGCCCGCGAAGCTGCTGCGCCAGGGCGTGACCGACATGGTGCGTATTTCGGATGCTCGCATGAGCGGAACCGCGTACGGAACGGTCGTGCTGCACGCAGCCCCGGAAGCGGCGGCGGGCGGCAACCTCGCTTTGGTGCAAAACGGCGATTTCATCGAACTCGACGTCGAGCGTCGTCGTTTGCACCTGGAAGTCAGCGACGAAGAATTACGGCGTCGACGCTCAGCATGGAAAGCGCCCGCATCGCCGATGCCGCGCGGTTACACCAAGCTCTACTTCGACCATGTGCAGCAGGCCAACAAGGGCGCTGATCTCGACTTCCTGGTCGGCGCCAGCGGATCAGGCGTTCCCAAAGACAATCATTAGCAGCGCGATACGTTTTCATCAGACTGCCGAGCCGAGCGATGCGAGCGTTGATCACTGACTACGACTTCCCCGACATCGAGCTCGAGCGCGAGATTTTCCGTGCCGGCGGGGTCGACTACGCAGAGGCTCAGTGCAAGAGCGAAGACGATCTGATTGCCGCCGCGCGCGAATGCGAGGCGCTGCTGCTGCAGTACGCGCCGGTGACTGACCGCGTGTTGGCCGCGTTACCGCGGATCGGACTGGTCAGTCGCTATGGCGCGGGCTTTGACACGATCGATACCGAAGCATGTCGCCGCCACGGCGTATGGGTTGCAAACTCGCCTGACTACGGCGTGGGTGAAGTCGCGACCCATGCACTGGCGATGACGCTCGCGCTGGTACGCCACCTTGCGCTCTACGATCGCGACGTGCGCGCAGGCAAATGGCACTACCAGTCGTCCGGCACGATCCGCCGCGCCAGCGATATGACGCTGGGGATTCTCGGGCTGGGCCGCATCGGCAGGCGTTATGCGGCGCTGGCGCGCGATTGCTTCGCGCGGGTGATCGCCTGCGACCCCTACATCATCGATGGTGATTTCCCGCTGTTCGTTAAACGCGTTTCGCAGGATCAATTGCTCGAGCAGGCCGACGTGGTATCGCTGCATGTGCCGCTGAATGATGAAACCCGCGGCATGGTGGGTGCCGCGCAGCTGGCGCGGATGAAGCGCGGCAGCTTTCTGGTGAACACGGCACGCGGCGGCCTGGTCGACGTCGCCGCAGTGCTGGTGGCGCTGGACAATGGCACGCTCGACGGCGCCGCGCTGGATGTCCTGCCGACCGAGCCGCTTAAGGCAGATACCGCGCTGGCGCGCCATCCGCGAGCGCTGCTGTCGCCACACGCAGCGTTTTATTCGGCGGCGGCGGAAATCGAACTGCGCCGCAAGGCAGCACTGAACATCGTTCAGTGGTCGCAAACAGGGCGCCCGATGTATCCTGTTGTTGAAGGCAAGAAGACCCCAGGGACAAAGAGCCCGCAGCACTAGGGTCTGCGCAAGTTAACCGCGGCGTCTTAGTTGCTCTACAAGGCACTGCACCCGGAGGAGACAACCCGGTCATGGCGCGAGTAGCAATTCGCGGCGTTATGAAGCAATTCGGCACCACGCAGGTGCTGCACGGCGTCGACATCGATATCGATGACGGCTCATTTACCGTGCTCGTCGGTCCATCGGGCTGCGGCAAGTCGACGCTGCTGCGGATGATCGCCGGATTGGAGGAAGTGAGCGGCGGCGAAATATTGATCGGCGAGCGCCGCGTCAACGACGTTCCGCCGAAAGAGCGCGACATCGCGATGGTGTTCCAGAACT
>JBDUCU010000220.1:0-3398 GCA_040003315.1 Burkholderiaceae bacterium
TCGACGAGATCGACAAGGCCGACATCGAATTCCCCAACGATCTGCTGCGCGAGCTCGATCGCATGGAGTTCTACGTCTACGAGACGCAGGCGACGATCCGCGCCCGTTTCCGGCCGCTGGTCGTGATCACTTCGAACAACGAGAAGGAGCTGCCCGACGCGTTCCTGCGCCGTTGCTTCTTCCACTACATCCGATTCCCCGACAAGGAAACGATGACGCGTATCGTCGACGTGCACTTCCCGGGCATCAAGAAGGCGCTGCTCAAGGAAGCGCTCGAAGTGTTCTTCGAGCTGCGCGAGGTGCCGGGCTTGAAGAAAAAGCCATCGACCTCGGAATTGCTCGACTGGCTCAAGCTGCTGCTGGCTGAGGACATCCCGCCCGAGGCGCTCAAGAGCGCGGACAAGAAGGTGTTCATCCCGCCGCTGCACGGCGCGCTGCTCAAGAACGAGCAGGACGTGCACCTGTTCGAGAAGGTGGCGTTCATGGCGCGCTCGGGACGCTGAGGAGCGCGATGAGCGAGCGCTTCATCGAGCCGGTGACGCTCAAGGGCGAACATGCGTCTCTCGAGCCGCTGGCGCGCGAGCATGCGCCGGCGCTGGCGAAGGCGAGCGACGACGGCGAGATCTGGCGGCTCTGGTACACCTCGGTAGCGCATCCGACGAAGATGGATGCGTACATCGCCACTGCCCTCGACATGCGTGAGCGGCTCGGCGCCATGCCCTTCGTGGTACGCGAGAACGCGAGCGGCGAACTGGTCGGCTGCACACGCTACTTCAACGTGGACACGACGAACCGTCGCCTCGAGATCGGTCACACCTGGTACGCGAAGCGCGTGCAACGCAGCGCTGTCAACACCGAATGCAAGCTGATGCTGCTGGCGCACGCGTTCGAGACGCTCAAGTGCATCGCCGTCGAGTTCCGCACGCACTGGTTCAACCAGGCTTCGCGCGCTGCGATCGCGCGCCTGGGCGCCAAGCAGGACGCGGTCTTGCGCAATCACCAGATTTCGCCGGACGGCAGCTATCGCGACACGGTGGTGTTCAGCATCATCGAGAGCGAGTGGCCGGCGGTAAAGCAGCACCTGCGCTACCAGCTCGCGCGGCCGCGATAGGCGCCGCGAAAATTGTGCTAGCCAGATCTGACTATTTCATTGGGCGCCGTGAGGCTTGGATCTTCCGCTCGCTAGACGCTATGCAGGCGTGCGGTTCACCGTCGTATCCCATCAACCGAATGGAGGCTGTCAATGCCCGCTTTTCTGCTTGTTCGACACAAGGTTCGGGATTTTTCGGAGTGGAAGCGCGGATATGACGCCCACCTTTCAAGTCGCGCCGCCGCCGGACTCACCGAGAAGTATCTGCTTCGAAGCGCGGCCGATGCAAACGAAGTCGTCATCCTCTTTGAGGCGCAGGACCTCAGTCGCGCGAGGGCGTTCGCCGAGTCCGCGAACCTGCGAGAGACGATGCAGAAGGTGGGCGTTATGGACAAGCCGGATGTTTACTTTCTCAACGGCTGACAGGCCCCCAGGATGGCCGCGGCTATTCGACTCGACATGGTGATCATGACTGATAAGCGCTACTAGTTCGAAAGTCTGCGCTAGGTGTCAAGCGGACTGAGGGCCGCGATGGTGCCGGCGCACAACACAGGATCGAGGGTCGCGCGATCGGTCGTGAGCAGGAAATACGTATTGCCATTTCCATTGCATTCAGCGCCTGGGTATTTGCGAGCTCAACGCGGACGCCCACCGGCGGGCATTCAGCCCGCCGGCGTTCGCCGGTTAGCTTATCGTTAGGCCGCACATGATGCGTCTCAAGATCTCGACTCGATGTGTCAGAGTTATAGCGCTATGAACGTCAGGACAATCGCCGCGCTTCTCGTATTGTGCCTTTGCGACCTTCCGCACGTGGCGTTGGCGCAGAAGCCGACGAAAGTTCCTCGGATAGGTTATTTGGTCGCAGCGTTTCCCTGCACCGGGCCCGTTCCGTCAATGGATGCATTCCGACAAGGGTTGCGTGAGCGTGGTTACGTTGAAGGAAAGAATATCGCTGTTGAGTGCAGATCGGCGGACGGAAGTTCTGACCGACTAGCTGGGCTGGCGGCCGAACTGGTTGGCCTAAACGTAAACATCATTGTTGCGGCTGGAGGAGAACTTGTGGCCCGTGCCGCCAAGCAAGCGACGCGGACTATTCCCATCGTGATGACAAACGCTGCCGATCCTGTAGAGACCGGGCTGATAGCAAGCTTGTCGCGGCCAGGAGGCAACGTTACCGGGTTAGTTACCGTTTCCCCTGAGCTTAGCGGCAAACGCCTTGCCCTACTCAAGGAGACTTTTCCAAAAATTGAACGCATTTCTGTACTGACGAATCCGGAAAACCCAGAACAGACGGAACGGCTAAAAGAGACGGGGGTTGCTGCACAGGCACTAGGACTCCACCTTCAGATCCTTAAAGTGCGAAAACATGGCGATTTTGACGAAGCGTTCTCTGCTGTAACAAACGAGCACTCTGACGCACTTTTTCCGCTCGGCGATCCACTGGTCAATTCAAACCGCGCCAAACCAATAGACTTCGCTGCAAAGAACCGTCTTCCTGCGATCTACCATCGAATTGAATTTGTGGATGCTGGCGGCCTCATGGTCTACGGACCGAACTACGATGATTTATTCCGGCGAGCTGCTACCTTTGTAGACAAAATCCTAAAGGGCGCAAAGCCCGCTGACCTTCCAGTGGAACAGCCCACAAAATTCGAGTTCGTGATCAACATGAAGACCGCAAAGTCGCTTGGGTTTGTAATCCCACCAACGGTTCTGGCTCGAACAGACAGGGTCATTGAATGAATCAGCTTGACTTGAAGTTGAGCAGTTGCGTAGCACATCCAGTCAATGTTTGCGTGTGCGCGGCCTAACCCGGCGCTCAACACGGGCGCCCACCGGCGGGCATTCAGCGCGCCGGTGGTCGCCGGTTAGCTTTGCGTTAGGCATCACGTCACGCAAGTGGACCACCTCTGGAAGCGCGCGTGCGGTGCAGTGTTCTACGGGCAGCCGGCAGACGCCGCGAGGAAGCAACTGACAAAACTGGCCAACGAGCGATTCGTTGGTGTCCCGTGGGTTGAGGTGAACGAGGCGAGTTGGGAGATCCGTTCCGAGCAGTGGAATCTCGAACAAATGAGCGTTCCGGAGCGAAAGCATTCTGAAGCGCGGCTGCAGCACGACCAACCTTTGGTCGTCGTCGAAATCAGAGGCCGGTCGTTGCTAGTCGATGGGACGCACCGCGTGAATTGGTGGCGCGCTAATGGATACTCTGGCACGCACGAAGCAATTGTTGTAACTTCCCATTAGGAACCACGTGATGCCTAACCCGGCGCTCAACGCGGACGCCCACCGGCGGGCATTCAGCCCGCCG
>JBDUCU010000221.1:0-3387 GCA_040003315.1 Burkholderiaceae bacterium
ACTGCAGGTATAGGTTTATCGGCTGCAATTGCTTGCATTGAAGAAGGTGCAAAGCCCGTGACCGACGGCGCACTTGGGCTGCGCGTTGTAGAACTGATCGAGGCGGCAACGAGTTCGATGAAGGGGAAGGGCGAGACCGTATACATTCAGCATCAGGGAAAGAACTCGTGATTCCGTTTGTTGATCTCAAGGCGCAGTACACGTCGATTAAAGACGAAGTGAATTTGGCAATTCAAAACGTTCTCGAGAGCTGTCAGTTCGTACTCGGCCCGGAAGTTGCCGCATTGGAGGAGGAGTACGCTGCGTATTGTGGGGTCAAGCATGCGGTCGCGGTCAACAGCGGCACCAGCGCGCTGCACCTCGCTCTGCTCGCTGCGGGTGTGGGCTCAGGGGACGAGGTTATTACCGTTCCATTCACCTTTGTCGCTACCGCGGCAGCGATTTATTACAGCGGCGCCCGGGCCGTGCTGGTTGATGTGGATCCTCGTTACTACAACATGGACCCAAGCAGAGTCGAGGCGGCAATCAGTCCGCGCACGAAGGCCATCCTGCCGGTCCACCTGTACGGGCAGCCGGCAGATATGGCCCCGCTCGCGGAGATCGCTCAGCGCCGCGGTCTGACGCTGATCGAAGACGCCGCGCAAGCACACGGTGCCGAATACAAGGGACGCCGTTGTGGCAGCTTCGGGGACATGGGCTGCTTCAGTTTCTATCCGGGCAAGAACCTTGGCGCCTATGGCGAAGGCGGCATCGTGGTCACGGACAACGCCAAGTATGATCGTACTTTGCGGATGCTGCGCGATTGGGGAGCGGAGGTGAAGTACCAACACGTTATCAAGGGCTACAACTACCGGATGGAAGGCATCCAGGGAGCCGTATTGCGCGTGAAGCTGCGTCACATCGAAGACTGGACCGAGGTGCGCCGCCGGCATGCACTCCTTTACGACAAGCTGCTAGGAGCTGACGGCGCGTCGCCACCGCCTGTCATGCCCGACACTCGCCATGTCTACCATATTTACGCAATCCGTACCCGCGAGCGCAAGAAATGGATCGATGTGCTCCACGCGCAGGGTATCCAGACGGGGATACACTACCCGTATCCCGTACATCTTTTGCCGGCCTATTCGGACCTCGGGTACAAGGTTGGCGATTTTCCAAACTCCGAGCAGGCAGCAAATGAAGTGTTGTCATTGCCAATGTATCCGGAGCTAACTACCGCTCAGTGCGAGCAAGTCGCACATGCAGTAGGCGCACTGGTCCGCGACAATTAGACAAAAATAGTCGCGATGACCTCAGTGTCTTTCCCAACCCGGCAACAGCTTTTGATCTTTCCGTACAACGGCAATGGCCGCGAAGCTGTGGACGCGCTTGGAACGCAATTCGAGCTGGCAGGTTTCATCGACGACTCGCCGGAAAAGCAAGGTATCGATCGGCATGGTTTCAGAGTTATGGACCGAACGGCGTTGTCGAGTATTCCAGATGCAAGAGTATTGGCAGTGCCCGGCGGACCGGCCTCATTTATCACACGTCGCGACGTAATTTTGGGCTTGCGCATCCGCACTGAGCGCTTTGCGACGGTAATTCATCCGACAGCCAGCGTATCCGAGTTTGCGCGCATCGGTCGCAATGTTCTTATCATGGCCGGAGTTGTCATCACTAGCAATGCAGCCATAGGCGACCATGTGTGCGTGCTGCCGAACAGCGTTGTGCATCACGATGCAAACATTGGCGACTGGACGCTTATCGGCGCGGGGGTTACGATTGCCGGTGGCGTCGAGGTGGGAAAATGCTGCTACATTGGCAGTGGTTCGTCGCTCATCAACAATGTGAGCATTGGCGACCAGGTTTTGGTCGGCCTTGGCACCAACGTCATCAGATCCATCGTGAATCGTTCTAAAGTCGTGGGTAATCCTGCACGCGTAATCGGTACAGTTGCTGGCTGACATAGAAGGCTGCAATGCAGATCGACGGCGCGCGCATTCTCGTCACGGGTGGCTGTGGGTTGATCGGATCGACCACGATCGATCAGCTTCTGGGCAAGCACTCGCCCGAGCGTATCGTCATTCTCGATAATCTGGTGCGCGGCAGCCAACTCAATGTCAATGAGGCGCTTCGAGACCCACGCGTTGAACTGGTGCGCGGCGACATCCGCGATGTGAACCTCGTTAACGCGGTCACGCAAGGCATCGATGCGGTCATCCACATGGCGACGCTGCGCATCACCGCCTGCGCGGAGCATCCACGCGAAGCGCATGAAGTCATGTGTGACGGCACCTTCAACGTCGTCGACGCCGCGCACAAAGCCGGCGTGAAGCGATTCATTACGGCATCGTCCGCATCGATATATGGCATGGCGGATGTTTTCCCGACCAGCGAAGACCATCATCCGTACAACAATCGCACCTGGTACGGTGCGAGCAAGATGATGTTGGAGGGACTGCTGCGTTCATTCAACGACATGTATGGTTTTCCCTATGTGGCCTATCGCTATTTCAATGTCTACGGGCCGCGCATGGACATTCATGGCAAGTACACCGAGGTCCTCATTCGATGGATGGAGCGCATTGATGCGGGTAATCCACCGCTCATTTTCGGCGATGGTATGCAAACGATGGACTTCGTCTACATTGACGACGTTGCCCGTGCGAATGTGCTCGCGCTCGCCTCGGACGTCACCGACGAGGTTTTTAATGTCGCAAGCGGGGCCGAGACGAGTCTCAACGCGTTGCTGGACACGCTGCTCAAAGTAATGGGCTCCGATCTCAAACCCGAATACGCACCGGAGCGCAAGGTTAATTCCGTTCCACGCCGCCTTGCCGACACTTCGAAAGCGGAGAAAAGACTTGGCTTTCGCGCTGAGGTCCCGCTCGCTGAGGGACTCCATCGCCTTGTTGAATGGTGGCGCGCGAACCGGGAGCAGGTGCACACGTGATCCCGATCATCAAACCGCTGATGGACGAGGCAGAGGCGGAAGCCGCCCGACGCGTGATTCTTTCCGGATGGATCACGCAGGGCCCCGAGGTCGCCGCATTCGAGCGTGAGTTTGCGCTAGCAGTTGGAACGACATACGCCTGCGCCGTCTCCAATTGTACGACTGCGCTTCATCTGGCTCTCTTGACCGTCGGCGTGAAGCCGGGCGACGAAGTGATTACCGTCAGTCACTCCTACGTCGCTACGGCAAATGTAGTTTGCTACTGTGGCGCCACACCGGTGTTTGTTGACGTCAATGCCGCAACTTTTAATATCGAACCTGAGCTGATTGAAGCGGCGATAACACCCCGCACCCGCGCGATTCTTTGTGTGCATCAGATCGGAATGCCATGCGATTTGCCATCGGTAATTGAAATCGGCCGGCGGCATGGCTTGGCGGTTGTGGAGGACGCCGCC
>JBDUCU010000222.1:0-3358 GCA_040003315.1 Burkholderiaceae bacterium
CGCTCGGCAAATCAAAGAGGAATGTCTACATCCTCGCGGGATTGTTTAGTCTCGACGCCTTTGCGGGCGGGCTCATCGTCCAATCCATGCTTGCACTGTGGTTGTACCAGCGCTTTGGCCTTTCACTCGCAACCGCCGGAACGCTGTTCTTCTGGACCGGCGTACTGACCGCGCTGTCGTATCTGATTGCGGTGCGCATCGCGCAGCGCATCGGATTGATCAATACGATGGTTTTCACGCATTTGCCGTCCAGCCTGTGCCTGATCGCAATTCCGTTTATGCCAGAGTTGAGCTATGTGATCGCCCTCTTGTTCATTCGCAGTGCGCTCTCACAAATGGACGTGCCGACGCGAACCTCGTATGTGATGGCAATCGTTGCACCGGAAGAGCGGCCGGCGGCTGCCAGCATCACCTCGGTACCGCGAAGTCTGGCGGCGGCTGCAAGCCCGGCACTTGCTGGGTATCTACTCAGCTTTTCGGTTCTCGGTTGGCCGCTTATCGTCGCTGGCGCCATAAAGATCGTTTACGACCTCTTGCTGCTTGCCGTGTTTCGCCGAGTGCGCCCCCCCGAAGAAACACGCACTTTAGGTGCATCAGGCAGCGACCGAGGTGCGTTGAAAAGCTAAAGCGACGACGATGCGTCTGCCGCGTCACCGTCAATCGACAAACATTAAACGGAACTCTGCCGGGGCGGGGGGTAGCGCTCGCGCAGAACACTCAAACAGATCGCGAAGCCAGCCAATAGCAGACCGCCGATCACGTCGACCAACACATGCTGCCGTGTGGCGAGCGTCGAATAGACGATCGCCACGAGCCATATCCGATTGGTCCAGCGCAGCCACGAGGGGGCGCCCACGCTGCGCAGTTGTCGCGCGATCACGGCCCCCGTGTAGGCAGCAAAGGCCACGTGTAGCGAGGGAAAGGCGTTGCCGCTGGCGTCGGCTGACTTCAGAAATTCCAGCGCCGGGTATCGAGACCAGTCGGTCGGAAACTCAGGCACCGCGGTTGGAAAGAACCAATAGATAACGAAACCCGTCACGGAGATGATTGCTGCGCCTTTGGCGTACGCGAGCAGCTCAGAGCTGCCATCCGAGAGTGCAGGCGCGAGCGACACATAGAGCCAGAGCGAGGCATAGGGAAGCAGCGCGAGCTCACTCGCGACGATCCAGCGATCGACGGGAGTGAGCGGTATCGTCACGGGCCGCGCGAGCGGGTTGTGCATGACCCAGAAATACACCACGAAAAAGGCCGCAATCCCGAGCGTCGTACCGGCGATCTTGAGCAGCGGCAGAACGCACAGGCGCCGCCATAGGGCCTTGGCCCAAGGTGCTGGAAGCGGACATCCGTGCGTTGCTGTCATAGAGTTGCGTGGGACACTGAAGCGCGAAGCAGGATCTGCAGAGAACTGCGAGGGGCGTTTGCTTAGAAAGGGAATCCCGTCCGCTTGCGGGGTATTCTGGGCCCACCCGGTATGGTCCGCAATTGCCGGGAGTTGTCATTCAAGGTTCCGCTTTCGGCCAAAAGCAGACGTTCGCGATCACCGCTTGAGGCGCGTGACCAACGCGTGGAGAATATCTCTAACGTATCCCACCATTAACAGGAGATGCGATGGACATCCCATATCGATTGGCTTTTGTTGCGACCACTGTGCTGCTCGCGGTCTTGGCGATCTCGCCTAAAGGAGTACAGGCGCAGACGCCTCAGCAGATGGAGTACGAGCGGCAGCAACGTGAGTATAGGCAGCAGCAGGAGCAGCAGCGCCAGGCGCAGCAGCGCCAGCAGGAGCTCATGAATGAAAATGCACGCCGGCAACAAGAAGAGTCGAGGCGGTTGAATGCGCCGATGGGCCAAAACCCTGCGCCATCGGGATATCAGGGCGCCGCGCCACAGGCGGGTTCGCGGGAGATGCGGCCACCAGCAGTCCAGTCTAACGCGACTGCTGCCACTGCGGCGGCGAAATGGGTGGAGCTTGGTAGCCTGCCAGCGTACGGAGGTACGGACATTTACTCCGATCCCGTCACCCTACGCAGGTCTGGCGACATGGTGACGATGTGGGAGATGTGGGACTTCAAGACCCCGCAAGTAATCGGTGGCCAGCGGGTTTCGTCGGTAAAAAATCAATATGAATATGACTGCAAACGCGCGCGGCGGAGAATGCTTGCCACTGCCGGGTTTCCTGCACATATGGGCAAGGGCCCTGTCGTTGGCTCCGGTAACAGAACTGACGCTTGGGAGTCTGCGCCCCCCAGTAACTACACGGGAGAACTGTTGAAGATCGCCTGCGAGAAGAAGTAGGAGCCGTGGGGAACGTTAAATGGAGATCGCGCAGCGGTTCACCACAATAGGCAATAAGCGAATCATCATCGAGTCGGGCGCGGGCGCTGGTTGACGTTGCTTGCGGCACGCCGACTATTTTTCATGGCCGGGTCTGGAATGGGTCGGAAGCGGTCTCCGTATACCGACAGTCGCGAACGTGAACACTCAGAGCCCAGTGCGATGCCTCGCTGGTTTCATTTAGCGTGCTTCACACGACGCGGACAGTTCCATACGGCTTATCGGTAGCCAAGCGCTGAGCGAATGCCTGCGCTACGAAATCGACAAACGCTCGAACTCGCGCTGCACGCTGATGACGCTGTGGATAAACCGCGTGAATGTTTGCGTCTGGCGTGGAGTACTCGGGAAGGATTTGCACTAGGCGACCACTACGCAGGTAGCGTGCGATATCCCACTCAGCGCGCAGCAGGATGCCGTGGCCGTCGAGCGCCCAGTTCACCGCGATCTCGCCGTCGTTGGTGGTGAGGCTGCCGCGAGTCTTGACAGCGTCGGTGGTCACATTTCGCCCACGACTGCTGGTCAAGCGCCACACGCCGTAGGCTTCTTCACCTTGTCGGATGCCAATGCAGTTGTGCCGGGTCAGATCATGCGGGATCTTCGGTGTCCCGTGCTTGGCCAGATACGCGGGCGCGGCGCATAGCAGACGCCGGTTCGGTGCGATGCGTCTCGCAATCACGCGCGCATCCGGTGGTGCGCCGAATCGGACGCAGACATCAAACGAGTCCTCTGTCAGAGGGGGCGGGTTGACTGACAGCTGCAACTGCACCTCAACCTTGGGGTACCTGCGTATGAACTTCGATATCAGTGGCGCCACGTGAATCCGTCCGAATCCGAGCGTCGCATTTACCCTCAGCAGGCCTTTCGGAGTTGCCTGGGACACGCCCAGCAATTCCTCCATGTCGCTGATGTCGCCCAGTATGCGGCGCGCGTGCTCCAGATACACCTCACCTTCCGGTGTAAGACTCATGCGCCGCGTCGTACGGTTCACGAGCGCTACGCCTACGCGCGATTCCATCAGCGCCAG
>JBDUCU010000093.1:0-11328 GCA_040003315.1 Burkholderiaceae bacterium
CTCACGCAGTCCGCGCAGACGCGAACTGTTGAAACAGATCGGCGTGAAGTTCGATGCGCTGCTGCTGCGGCTGGCGGCGCCGCGTGGTCCGGATATCGATGAATCCCAGCATGCAAACGAGTCGAGCGCTGATTACGTCGAGCGCACAGCTCGTGAAAAGGCTGCGTTCGGACTTAACGTACTTCGCATGCGGTCGATGCAGTACCGGCCGGTGTTGTCGGCCGATACGATCGTAATAGTCGACGGCGCCATTCTCGCTAAACCAAAGGACGTCGCACAGGCGCGAGACTTCATGCGCAAACTCTCGGGCCGCAGCCACGAAGTTCGCACCTGTGTTGCGCTCGCGATGGAAGGCTCGCTCACTACCGCCACCTCCGTATCCACCGTCTCGCTGCGGACACTGAGCAACACCGAGATCGAGCGTTACTGCGCCACGCCTGAACCGTACGACAAGGCAGGCGGCTATGCGATACAAGGACTCGCCGCGGTATTCATCGAGTGTCTCGATGGAAGCTATTCGGGAGTCATGGGGCTGCCGCTCTTCGAAACCGCCCGGCTGTTGTCGCAGGCTGGCATGAAAGTCATCTAGCAGACGGCAAGCAGCGCTTTCAGCCTAACGCGGTGGGTGTTTACACTGCGCCGCCTGATGGAAGACATCCTGATCAACATCACACCGCAGGAAACACGCGTCGCCGTGCTGGTTGCCGGCGTCGTTCAAGAACTTCACATCGAGCGCAGTGCTTCGCGCGGCATTGTCGGCAATATCTATCTGGGCAAGGTCGCTCGCGTGCTGCCTGGGATGCAGTCAGCGTTCGTCGATATCGGTCTTGAGCGCGCAGCGTTCCTGCACGTGGCCGATATCTGGGAGTTTCGTCAGGTCGCGCAGGAAAAACCGCTGCCGATCGAGCGGCTGATTCATGAAGGCGAGACGATTCTGGTGCAGGTCGTCAAGGATCCGATCGGCAGCAAGGGTGCGCGCTTATCGACGCAGGTCAGCATCGCCGGCCGTATGCTGGTGTACCTGCCTCAGGATCCGCACATCGGGATCTCGCAACGCATTGAGAACGAGGAAGAGCGCACGCAACTGCGCGAAACGCTGCAACGACTGGTGCCAACCGACGAACGCGGCGGCTACATCATTCGCACCAGCGCCGAAGACGCGACCGACAGCGACCTCATCAACGACCTCGAGTATCTGCGCGTGCTGTGGGCGCGCATCGACGATCGCCGCGCCGCATCGATCGCTCCGGCGGTGCTTTACCAGGAATTGTGGCTGGCGCAGCGCATCCTGCGCGACGTGACCACCGAGGCGACCCTCTCCGTCAGCGTCGACTCCCGCGAGAATTTTCAGAAGCTGCAGCAGTTCGCCGGGCAGTTTGTTCCGCGTGTCGAGCCAAAGCTCGCGCACTACACCGGCGAGCGGCCGTTATTCGACCTGCATTCGATCGACTCGGAGATCGAGAAAGCGCTGGCTCGTCGGGTCGAATTGAAATCGGGCGGTTACCTGATCATCGATCAGACCGAGGCAATGACGACGGTCGACGTCAACACCGGTGGCTTCGTCGGAACCCGCAATTTCGACGACACGATTTATAAAACCAACTTGGAAGCCGCCCACGCAATTGCTCGTCAGCTACGGCTGCGCAACCTCGGTGGCATCATCATCGTCGACTTCATCGACATGGCGAATGCCGAACACCAGGACGCGGTGCTGTCGGAATTCAAGAAGGCGCTCGCGCGCGACCGCACGCGCATGACAGTCAGCGGTTTCACGCAGCTGGGTCTGGTCGAGATGACCCGCAAACGCACGCGCGAGTCGCTAGCGCACATTCTGTGCGAGCCGTGCCCGACATGTCAGGGCCGCGGGCAGGTCAAGACGCCGCGGACCGTATGTTTCGAGATTCTGCGCGAGATCCTGCGTGAGGCACGGCTGTTCGATGAGACGCGCGAGTTCCGAATCCTGGCATCGCAGCAGGTGATCGACCTGTTCCTCGAGGACGAATCGCAGTCGCTTGCGATGCTGTCTGACTTCGTCGGCAAACCGGTTTCGATGCAAGTCGAGACCGTGTACTCGCAAGAGCAGTACGACATTGTGTTGATGTAGCAGGCACCTGACGATATGGGCCATGTTGCGACAGTGACAATTGCGACACTCGCCGTCGGCCTGGCGGCGGACGTTCAAACCGATATCGTCGGGCAGACCGCGATTGGCATGGGCGTGTGGGCGGTGATGCTGATGCTGCTGGAGCGAGCCGAAAGTAATGTTCGCTCAGGGTTGCTTGCGTGCCTTGTAATCGCAACCGCGGGAGAGATGTTTTTATCGCTCGGCTGGGGACTCTATACCTACCGCTTGGCCAACATTCCGCTGTTCGTGCCGCCCGGGCACGTGTTGATGCTCTTGCTCGGGCTATCGCTGGCACGCCGGCTGTCCGATCGGATCGCGCTCGCCGTGATCGGGTGCGCGGGCGCTTATTCGATAGCGGTCACTGCGCTCGGCGTCGACACCCTTGCGCTGCCGCTGTTCATCGTGCTCGTTGTCGCTTCGATCGCTTTGCCTGACCAGCGCCGTTTATATGCCAGCACGTTCATGCTCTCGTTGGCTTTGGAGTTGTACGGTACGTGGCTCGGCAACTGGACGTGGAAGAGCACCGTACCCGGACTGCCGCTGGCCACCACCAATCCGCCGGGCACCGCCGGCGCCTTTTACTGCGCGTTAGACGCGCTGGCGATGGTGGCATCGATGATGATCATTCCTCGATTGAGCACATTCACAGCCCAAACTCATGCCCGCCTCGCCTGGCTGAGTGCACGCTTGGTAGGAATGCCGCATCTTGCTAGATTGCGGCGGCAAGGAGGATCGATTCACTTCTTCTCGCGTGGCAGCCGGCCCATAAGATAGAACTCGTCGTTGGGCCGCATGCCGATCATGTTGGCCATCCGATTCGAGAGTGCGAAAAACGCGGCGATCGCACCGATGTCCCAGATGTCTTCGTCGCCGAAACCGTGCTCACGCAAGGTATTGAAGTGTGCTTCTTCGATCGTGGACGACGCGGTGGCAACCTTGACTGCAAAAGCGAGCATTGCCCTTTGCCTTGGCGTGATATCCGCCTTGCGAAAGTTCGCTGCGATCTGATCGGCGAGCATTGGATGCTTTTCGTATACGCGCAGGATTGCACCGTGGGCAACGATGCAATACAAACATGAATTGGCGGCGCTGGTCGCTACCACGATCATTTCTTTTTCGCCCTTGGTGATTCCCGAGTCGCGCAACATCAATGCATCGTGATACGCGAAGAACGCGCGGCATTCGTCGGGCCGATGCGCCAGCGTGAGGAACACATTGGGAACGAATCCGGCCTTCTCCTGCACTTCGAGCATGCGTGCACGCAGATCATCGGGTACCTGATCGATGGATGGCACGGGATAACGGCTGATCGCCTTTGGCATCACGCTGGCATCCTTCACTTGATCGACTCCGAAACGAGCTCCGTACGCGGCGGGGGTGCATGCGCTGCGAACTGGATCTCGTACAAATGCGCATACAGACCGCCGCGTGCCATCAACTCGAGGTGAGTTCCGATCTCGACGATCCGTCCGTGTTCAAGCACGACGATCCGATCGGCTCGCTCGACGGTCGACAGGCGGTGCGCGACCACGAACGTGGTCCGTCCCTGCATCAGCCGCTCCAGCGACGTTTTTATGAAGCGCTCCGATTCGGAATCGAGCGCCGACGTTGCCTCGTCCAGCAACAGGATCGGCGCATCTTTGAGTAATGCGCGCGCGATCGAGATTCTCTGCCGCTGCCCGCCTGATAACCTGACGGCGCTCTCCCCGATCGGGGTATCGAACCCCTTGGGCAGCGACTGGATCAGCGGCATCAGAAACGCAGCCTCGGTGACTTCGCGCAGACGATCCTTCGATGCATCGCGCTGCGCGCCGTACGCAATGTTCGCGGCCACCGTATCGTCGAACAACACGATGTCCTGCGAGACCAACGCAATCTGCTGCCGCAAACTCTGCAACGACAGATCGTCGATCGGCACGCCATCCAGCAGGATTTGCCCTGCAGTGGGCCTGATGAATCGCGGAATCAGGTTGATCAAAGTCGTCTTGCCCGCGCCCGACGGACCCACCAGCGCGATCACTTCTCCGGGTGCGACGCTCAGATCAATATTCACCAACGCGTCGGCCGCCGCTTCGGGATAGCTAAACGAGACGCGGCGAAACTCGACTTCGCCTCGGGCGCGATCGAGCATATGTGTGCCAGTGTCGTCCTCGGTGGGCAGATCCATCATCTCGAACACGCTTTGCGCCGCGGCCGCCATCCGCGCCAGAGGCCCGTTTAGCGAGGCGAGGTGGCGCAAAGCGGGCAGCAACAACAATGCAGCGGCCAAAAACGTCACGAAGTCACCGGCCGAAGCCGGTGTTCCACGTGCCTGCCATAGTGCGACCACCATCAGCATCGCAATGCCGAACGCGCCCACAATCTGCGTCAGAGGGGTCGATGCCGACCACGCGACCTGCATTCGCATTGCAAAGCCGCGCAGCCGCGCATTGATATGGCGAAACCGCTCATTCTCGTAGCGCTCGCCGTCATACAGCTTCACGATGCGCCTGCCCTCGTGCACCTCCTGCACCGCACGCGTCATCTCACCCAGCATCACCTGGTTCTCGACGTTGAGTCGCCGTAGTCGGCGGCTAAATGCCCGCAGTGTGAGCACGATAACCGGCGCGATCATCAGCGCCACCAGTGTCAGTTGCCAGTTGTAATAGAGCAGCAAAATTAACAGCCCAACGACGATCAACGAGTCGCGCACAGCGGTGCTCAACACCTCGGCCGCCAGATTCAGCGCATTGGTGGCCTCGTTGACGAACTTCGAGATCACGACGCTCGACGGCATCTGTTCGAAGGTCGACGACGGCCAGCGCAGCATGCGGTCGAACATTGTCATGCGCACACCCATCAGGATCGACTGCGAGATCCGGTTCAGCAGGTAAGAGCTGGCAAAGGTGGCCAGCCCGCGCACGATGAACAGGCCGACGAAGCCGAGCGGAAGCCACAGGACGGCGGCGGAATTGCGCTCTAGCAGCGTCCTATCGGTCAGCACGCCCGCCAGCTTCGCAAGGATCGGGTCCGTCGCTGCAGCAACTGCCGTGGCGAGCAACGCGAACGCCAGTACCTTGCGATGACCGAGCACCATGCCGAACAATCGGCGCAGGTTCGGGTCATCGAGCAAGCGCGGCTGGGTTGGGGGCGAACTGGTCATCGTCTCGCGTGCCAGAATTCTGCTATGCAATGCCTTCGACACGTACGACTTCCAGTGTATGCGATGCGCACTCGGCGCCGAGTCTTTGTAGCGTGACGCGGCTGATCGTTCGTCTGCCCAATCACCTGGGGGACGCATGCATGACACTGCCGGCGCTGGAGCTGTTGACGACGCATCGCTATGACCTGACGTTGGCCGCGCCCGTGTGGGCCCACGATCTGTTCGCTGCTTATTCCTGGCCGGTCATTGCGTTGACAGGGTCGCGCGGTGATCGGATTCGAGCACTGCGGCCGTTTCGCGGCAGCTCGGGTTTGCTGATGACAAATTCATTCGGCACTGCGCTCGAGCTGCGGCTGGCCGGCGTTCGTGCGGTCGGCTACGCTCGCGACGGGCGCTGGTGGCTGCTGCAGCGAGCCGTTGCGGTGGATTGCAATGACCACATGGTCGAGTACTACTGGCGGCTCGCACTTGCGCTGGTCAGCGGTGCACCGCCCGCTCCGCGCGATTTTCGGTTGAGCGTCAGTGAGCCCGCGCAACGGCGCGCACGTCAGCTGCTCGACGCGCACCATGTAGACGAGCCTTACATGATGCTGTGTCCTGTAGCAGTCGGAATGCATCGCGGCAGAGACAAGAGCTGGGACGGATTTACCCGCCTGTCGCGCGATCTGCTGAACCGGGGAATAGCGGTTGTCGCGATGCCGGGACCGCGAGAGACAGCCGCGGTGCGAACAGCGCTGCCGGACGCGATCGTGCTGCCCGAATCTGATCTTGCGACGTTCGCTGCAGTCGTCGCCGGGGCACGTGGGGTCGTTGCCAACGACAGTGGCTCAGGGCATCTTGCCGCCGCGGTCGGGGCGCCGCTGGTCAGTGTGTTTGGTGTGACCGAACCCGAGAAGACACGGCCATGGGGTCCACGCGCCACCGTGGTCGGCTCGGGAGTCGGCTGGCCACGTTACGAAGAAGTGAGCGCCGCAGTCGAGGCCATGCTGGTTGCTTGATCTGCGCTTCCCACCTCGCGGGCAAGGCACGCCGCCAGCACGATGGCAATCAGGTGCACTTCGTTGAACGCGTGAAAGTGGGAGCTGAACAGACTGTTGACGCACCATGCAACCAGCAGCGCAAGACCAATCACCCTGAACGGCCCGCGCATGGATTGCTTCGTCGCCGAGTAGAGAAACCATGCGAAAGCGGCCATCCCGAGCAGCCCTGCTTCAGCCAGTATCAATAGATACTGATTGTGCGGGTCGTCGGTCAGTGTCGCTTTCCAGCCGCTGTAACGCTGGCCGACGACGCGTCGGTACGCCTCGGGAAACGAGCCCAAGCCGTGCCCGAAAAGCGGCGCCTCGCGAACGATCGCTGCAGCCGTATCCCACATCATTACGCGGATGCCCATCGGCGTGATTTGCGCTGCACTATCCGTTTGTGTGACCTCCTCCACCGCGGTGGCGAAGCGCTGCTTGAGCAGCGGCGAGAACTGAACCGCGATCACGGCCAGCAACAGCAGCATCGCCAACGCCGCGCCGCGCGTCCGACCGCGCCAGAGTCCTAGGGCCGACGCCACTGCCACGATGGCAAGCGCGACGTACCCGCTGCGAGCATAGGTGACAAATATCACATTGATGACCATTGACGCGGCCGCAATACCCCATGTCCACTGCATCCATGAACGCCGCCGAGAATGTGCGAGCAGCACCAGCGCGAGCGCAGCACCCATGGTTAACGCAAGCGCCTGCGTCACGTGGTTGCGCAGAACGATGCCGGCCTTAACATCGGCAATCGGCTGCGCGGTGCCCAGGTCAAACGCGAAAAACGAAGCGAGCGTGCCGAGACTCGCGGCGGTGACGAAGACGACCGCCAAAGCGAGCTTCGAGGCGCGCGTATCGAAGATCGCGAGCGCAATGAACAGCAGCAGAAAGCTGTGCCACCCGATCCATGCACGAAACGCAGTGTTAAACGGGACAGTGCTCCACGTCGTTGAAAGGAGCAGCACGGCGACAAATACGATCGCCGATTTGCCCAGCGGCTGGTTCCAAGCGCGGCGGACTCGTTGCAGGCACGACGGCGCTACGCAAAACGCGAGCAGCATCGTGGCCGAGGCAATACTGATGACGGCAGGACTGGTGAAGCTGCCGATTGCTACCAGCGCTGCAGCAGCGCGAGCGGTTCCGATAGCCCACTTTTCGCGCGTCAGCTGGTCTGGCGGGACCTGAATCGCTTCGATCGGCTCAGCCTGAAGCGGGCGATTCAGTATTCGCCGTCGCCACCGATCCCACCGAAAGCGCAGCCAAGACCACGCCCTGCCTCGGCCGATCCGCTTGCGATCCAACACGCTCGCGAAGCGTCCGTTCATGCTCCCCTGTTCGACAATCGGCTCTTTGAGCCAGTATTGATCGATCCCCATCGCTGCATCGGCTTGACGCATCAACCAGTCGGCCGGCCGTTTGATCTTGTGCCGAGCGACGTACTCCAGCCGCAGCCTCGCGGCCCGATTGTCAACGACGATCGCATCAGTGGCCGGCAGTGGTACATCGGTCCGGACCAAAGGCGACTCTGCGCCTTGCTCGTGCGGGACGTACTTGTTGTCGCCACAGCCAAGGTAGACCATGTAAGGCTTGGCAAGCGCGTCGGCTGCGTGCATCGCGTCGCCGAACATCTGGGCGAAATTCGATGCCAGCATTGCATCGTCTTCGAGCACCAGGACCCGCCGGTAGCCGCGGTCGACGCAGCGTCTCCAGGTCTCGATGTGCTTGAGCACCAGCGACTGCTGCGGTCGTCCAAGATCGCTCGGAGCGAATGTTTCCTCTATTAGCTCCGATGTCAGCGTATCGGCGTCGTAATCGAAGATCCACTCAAACGCGATGCCGTGCCGCTTCAGCTCACGGTCGATATGCGCGATCCGGGCGTGAAACGACCGCACCGATAGAACAAATACTGCATCGACCTGCGCATTGACTGGAGCGTGCAATCGATTTCCTGATTCGGATGGAAGTTAAGCCGGAGCCACGACAGAAACCGGAGTGCGTGGACGCGCACAGGTGTGCGCGCGCCCGATTGTAAAGAAGAGCGCGCCAAAAGCTCCGACGTAAGATGCGCTCGCCCGAATCGCACGGTCCGACATGGTCAAACAGCTCAGTGTCGCCATCATTACGCTGAACGAAGAGCGCAATCTGCCCGATTGCCTGGCGAGCGTGGCATTCGCCGACGAGATTGTGGTCGTCGATGGAGGCAGCAGCGATCGCACTTGCGAGATCGCACGTGCAGCCGGCGCGCGCGTGATCGAGGCGCGCGACTGGCAAGGCTTCGGTGTTCAGAAAAATCGTGCGATCGACGCCTGCACCGGCGCCTGGATACTGGTCGTCGACGCCGACGAGCGCGTCATCGCTGGGCTGCGCGATGAAATACAGGCGGTGCTACGCGCCCCCGCCTTCAGCGTCTATGAAATGCCGCGCCGATCTTATTATTGCGGCCGCTTCATGCGCCATTCGGGTTGGTGGCCCGATTATGTGCGAAGGCTGTTCCGCCGCGGCTCCGCGCGTTTCTCGGCTGCTCCCGTGCACGAGTCGCTGCAGACCGACGAACGTGTCGGCAGGGTTCAAAATCCGCTCGAACACTGGAGCTTTCGAACGATGGAGCAGGTGCTCGACAAGGTCAACCGCTACTCCACGTTGTCGGCACCGGCGGTGATCGCGCGCGGACACCGGCCAACGGTGCTCTACGCGCTGATGCATGGCGCGGCAGCGTTCTTGCGCACCTATATCCTGAAGCGCGGCTTCCTCGACGGCGCGCATGGCTTGATGCTGGCAATCAGCAACGCAGAAGGATCGTATTACCGGTACGTCAAGGCGATGCTGCTGGCGCAAGGTTCGGCACTTAAGCGGCACCGCGATCCAGACTGATGCTGATTTCGGTCATCGTCGCCACCTACAACCGTCCGGACGCGCTCGCTGCGGTACTGCGCAGCCTGGCAAAACAGGACGAGCCCAATTTCGAAGTCGTTGTGGCCGACGACGGCTCCGGGCCCGATACCGCCGCAGTGATCAAGTATGCACAGGCCGCCGTCGCGGTACCGCTGACCCATGTTTGGCAGCAGGACGCGGGCTTCCGGTTGGCAGCGGCGCGCAACCGTGCGACCGCGCAGGCCCGGGGCGAATACTTGATCTACCTCGACGGTGACTGTCTGGTGGGGCCGCGCTTCGTGCGAGCGCATCGCGCGCTGTCGGAACCCGGATGGTGCGTGGCGGGTGGTCGAATCCTGTTGAGTCAGCGGTTCACTGCAACGGTCTTGGCGGAGGCAACGCCGGTCGAAGACTGGGCGCTTTCGCGCACTGTGATCGCCGCGGTGCAGGGAAAGATCAATCGAGCGTTTGGGTCGATGTGGCTGCCGCTTGGGCCGCTGCGCAAGCTTCGCAGTCGTCGCTGGCAGCGCCTAAGGGGCTGCAACTTCAGCGCCTTTCGCCCGGACATCGAAAAGGTCAATGGGTTCGACGAGTCTTTTCACGGCTGGGGCTTCGAAGACTCTGACTTTGCTACGCGGCTGATCGCCTCCGGAGTGCGCATCAAGAATGGGCGACTCGCAACCAACGTGTATCACCTGTGGCACCCGGAGAACGACCGCGCGCACGAAGGCGAAAACTGGGAGCGGCTGCAATCGCGCATTCAGTCGCGCACGATTCACGCTGAGATCGGACTTGATCGATATCGCGTCGGCGAAGCCGGTCATCACGCGTAGTTGTAATACGCGCGTCTGACGCGCGGCTGCATCGCAAGGTCGGCGGCCAGGCGATCGTCCGGGCGCACGCGCCAGTCTTCGGGCAGCGCGAGGTCGACGCTGCCTGCGCCGTTGCGATAGCTGATCACAATGCGGCACCCCTGGCCGGCGTGGCCATTGGTCACGCGATAGGGGTTGAGCGCGTCGCGCAATTGAATGACGTCGCCAGCGCCTTCGACTTCGATCCGCAGCCGCGCGGCGGCGCGCGCCCGCGCTTCGGCAAGATCCATTAGGTCATCGGCCGATACAGAAATTCGCTGCGCAAACTCGTCGTTGCGTACCCGGCCGGTGACAAACAGCAGCTGATCTTCTTTCAGCAACGCTCGTTTGCGGTCGTACAGCTCGGAAAACACCATCAGCTCGAGCTGAGCCGTGCCGTCTTCGAGAACGATAATGCCCATCCGCCCGCGGCGCGTGTTCTGGCTGCGCGCCGAAACCACGATGCCGGCGAGCTTCACCTGATCGCCGCGTCCCGTTTCTGCTCGTCCACCCGCCACGCGTACCTCGGATAAAGGCGTCGGCGCCAGTCGCCGCGCCTCTTCAGCAAACTCTGCAAACGGATGTCCGGAAAGGTAATACCCAAGCGCGAGCTTCTCGTTCGATAATTTTTCGCGCTCGCTCCAACGCAGCGCGGATACGTATTCGACGTGCCGGGCGCTGCCGTCAGAAGCCCCAAACAAGCTCGCCTGGCCAGCAGCCGCGGCCGCACTGTCCGCAGCATCGATTGCCCTGCCGACACTTGCCAGCAGCATTGCGCGATCGGCGTTCAGGCGGTCGAGCGCACCGGCGCGCACCAGCGCCTCCACCACGCGGCGGGCGACAAACTGTCGATCGACACGCGCCGTGAGATCGAACAGATCGACGAACGGACCACCCGCCCGGCGCGCCGCGACGATCGCTTCGATCGCACCGCGGCCGGTGCCTTTGATGCCGCCCAGCCCGTAGCGAATTGTTCGAAGGTCGACGGGTTCGAAGCGGTAGTCGCTGGCGTTGATGTCCGGCGGCAGCACTGTCACGCCGATCACGCGGCAATCCTCGATCAAGTCCTTGACCTTGTCGGTGTCGTCGAGAACGGTCGACAAGTTCGCGGCCATGAAAGCGGCCGGATAATGCACCTTGAAGTACGCGGTCTGGTAGGCGATGACCGCATACGCGGCACTGTGACTCTTGTTGAAGCCATAACCGGCAAATTTCTCGATGTGATTGAACAGCTCCGTCGCCTTGTGCGCATCGACGCCGCGCTGCGCGGCACCGTCGACGAAGATCGATCGATGCGTTGCCATCTCCTCCGGC
>JBDUCU010000223.1:0-3353 GCA_040003315.1 Burkholderiaceae bacterium
GTTGTTCCTTCGGCGGCAAGGCGCCGCACGAGACGCTGGCCGAGGAAGCCCGTGCCGCCGAATATGCTGACCGTGGTCAGCGTTCGCTCCCCCATGCCGCACAAGCTCGACCCATACAATCTCAGCAGCTCACGAGCTGCAGGACAGCATCGAACACCCCGCTCGGTTGCGCGCCCAGTCCGGCCGGCGCTGGGCGAACTGCTCGCTGCCGCATTGGTCGTCGTAGGGGTGACGCAACACGTCGAGCAATTCGTGGATGCCCGCATCATCGCCCTGCTCGGCGCGGTCGATCGCCTGCTGCGCTAGATAGTTGCGCAGAACGTAGCGTGGGTTGGCTGCATTCATGCGTGCGCGCCGCTCAGGCTTGGGCAGCCCTTCGCGGCGTACCCGCGCGCCATAGCGCGCCAGCCAGTCGTTGAACTTCGGTTCGGCGTGTCGCTGCTTGGCCTCGTCGTAGAACGCGTGCTTAAGCGGCGCCAACGTCGGCGCATCGAGGTCCACGTCGGTCAGTGCGCGGAAGAACAGCGTCATGTCAACCTCCGCAGCTTGCAGCAACGCGTACAGCGCCTGCATGAGTTCGATGTCCTCATCCAAACATTCGACCAGGCCCAGCTTTGCCGCGATGTTGCTGTGATCGGCCTCGGCGAACGCGTCCACGTAACGCTGCAACCCCGCATGCAGTGGGTCGGCGGAGGCGAAAGCCGCTGCCAACGCATTTGCGAACCGGGTCAGATTCCAGTACGCGACGTGCGGTTGTTGACCGAAGCGATAGCGGCGCCCCTCTGCATCGGTCGTGTTGGGCGTCCAATCGAGGTCGAAGTCGTCGATCCAGCCATAAGGTCCGTAGTCGATCGTCAGGCCGAGGATCGACATGTTGTCGGTGTTCATCACCCCGTGCACGAAGCCCACCCGCATCCAGTGCGCAACCGTTCGCGCGGTGCGCTCGCATACCTGTGCGAACCATTCCGCGCGCAGTTGCTCGCTCAGCTGGTGAGTCTGGCCGTCGCTCTTCCCAGAAACCAATCCCGGGAAATCGCGGCAGATCGTGAAGTCGACCAACTGCTTCAGTAGCGTGACATCGCCCCGCGCCGCCGGAAGTTCGAAGTTGCCGAAGCGAATAAATGACGGCGCCACCCGACACACGATTGCGCCCGGCTCGGGCTTGGGATGACCATCGTAGAACATGTCTCGCACGACCTCTTCGCCGGTCGCTACCAGGCTCAACGCGCGCGTGGTGGGCACGCCGAGGTGATGCATCGCCTCGCTGCACAGAAATTCGCGAACCGACGAGCGCAACACGGCGCGGCCGTCGGCGCTGCGCGCATACGGCGTTGGGCCTGCGCCCTTGAGCTGCAGCTCCCAGCGCTCGCCCCTCGCGTTGATCGTTTCGCCCAGCGTGATCGCGCGGCCGTCACCGAGCTGCCCGGCCCAATGGCCGAACTGGTGTCCGCCGTAGTTGGCCGCATAAGGTTGCATCCCAGCGAGCAGCGCGTTGCCGCCGAATACCTGCGCAAACGCCGGCGATGCGACATCCGCCGCGTCGATGCCAAGCAGCGACGCCACCTCGCGCGAATGCGCAACCAGTCGTGGCGCGGCCACCGGCATGGGATCCACCCGCGAATACAGCGCTCCATGCACCTGCCGCAGCGTGTGCCCGGCTTCCGGATCGCCGGGCAACTGGCGTACGAAGGCGTTGTCAAAATGTAGACTTTGCATCAATGGGTGCTCATCAATTTGGCGGGTCGGCAATCAGGTCGGAGATGGGTTGCCGTATTGTAATTCCCGGACACCGTCATGCACGATGGAGCGACGCGAGTGTTTCCCGGGTTCCGGTGCATCTACGGACAATGCAAGCAACTGACGGATTTCCGCCGACCCGTCGATTCTCACGCAAGGATACGGTCCCAGTCGGTCCGCAGCGATCTGTCGTTGCGCGGACGGCCTCGTCCGAGCGGAAATTGACGCTTATGGAGCGATAAGAGAGCTCGACGCCAGCAATCGTAACTGCCGCATCGGCAACCCAGTCTAGCTGACGGCCGCTGTTGCACCGGAACCGTTTCGACGCACGTCGGCCGTTTGCGAGGATATCGATCACCGGCGTAGCATGGCTCATTCTAGCGACCTGACCGTAATGTCACCTGCCTGCACTGGGAGGCTCTCGCGAATAACTGTCATCGGCTTCATTGCCGCGTCAGTTGCGCTGTTGATGGTCGGCGGCGCCGGCCCCGCATATCGGCTGAAGCTCGTCGACCTGGGCGACGCGTTTACCCTTCTGAGTTGGGGCGCATGGACGGGTCTCGCTGCCTTTTTCATCGCCCTTATCGGCGGATGGATCACGCGGCCCGGCGCGCGGAGTCGCGGTTTCGTCTTGACCGTGGCCGGGGTCGTGATTGGGGCGGTCGCATTTGGCGTACCGTTCGCGATGTTGGAGAACGCCAAGAGATCGCCGCCGATCCACGACATCACAACCGACACCGAGAATGCACCGCGATTCGTAGCCATAATCCCGCTACGGAAAGGTTCCCCCAACCCGGTCGAGTACCAAGGGGGGAGTATCTCTCAGCAGCAACGCACAGCGTATCCGGACATTCAGCCGGCCACGATGGCCGAACTACCGGATGCGGCGTTCAAGCGGGCACTGAATGCCGCGCGCGACCTCGGATGGCAAATTGTCGCCGCAGTGCCGGATGAAAGGCGGATCGAAGCAACCGATACGACGAGCTGGTTTGGATTCAAGGACGACATCGTCGTTCGCGTCACTCCCACCGACGGCGGCAGCCGCATCGACGTGCGTTCGGTCTCGCGCCTTGGGGAAGGCGACCTCGGCAAGAATGCCGCGCGCATCCGGGCATACCTACAGCGGCTCCAACAGTGAGTCGACGGACGCCATCCTCGTGCGACGATATTGTTTCGCATACTCATTAGGTACTCGCACAGAAACTCGACCGACCGCGGCGATGCTTCTTGGACTCAGCGTACGGAATCTGTAACGCAATGAGGCTAAGTCAGGCACTAGAGCGAGCCGCCACCGCTCGCCAGGGGGCAGCTTGTGGCGGCCGTTGCCTCCTGCCCGAGTCTGCCCGGTGCGCTCAACTTCCTGCCCAATCTACCCCGCGACACACGCCATAATGGTTGATAAAATCAATCAGGTATTATATACTTGAGTGAATTGATCATCTATTTCGATCCATAGACGTAGGTATCTGATTTTTAATAGAGGTTCACGATGAGGCTGACCACCAAAGGGCGGTTTGCAGTAACGGCGATGATCGATCTCGCGATGCAGCATGGCAGCGGTCCGGTGACGCTTGCCGAAATCAGCCAGCGTCAGAAGATCTCGCTGTCTTATCTCG
>JBDUCU010000224.1:0-3345 GCA_040003315.1 Burkholderiaceae bacterium
CGTCGAACTTGCGACAATGGCCGTTGTTGTTGCACATCTCGACCGCCTTGCCGAAACCCTGCGCTGGATCGCCGCCCGTGCCGGGCGCCGTCAGCACGTCGGCCACCGGATCGTTTTGCACATCCCATGCAGACCAGTCGAGTGCGGTGCGCAGCGACTGCGTTTGAAATCCGGGTGGATACCGAAAGAGTTCGCTGTCATCCATTCGCGTCGGCTTGACGATCTTGCCGGGGTTCATCAGCCTGTCGGGATCGAACAGCGACTTGATCTCTTCAAATGCGCGCGTCAGACGCAGGCCGAATTGCCATGCGACCCATTCGCTGCGCACCAGACCATCGCCGTGCTCGCCGGAAAACGCGCCCTTGTATTCGCGCACCATCAAGGCCGCTTCTTCGGCGATTAGCCGCATCTTCTTGGCGCCATCGCGCCTCATGTCCAGGATCGGCCGCACGTGCAACGTTCCAACCGACGCATGGGCGTACCACGTACCGCGCGTGCCGTGCTTTGCGAACACCTCGGTCAAGCGCGCGACGTAATCGGCCAGATGTTCGAGCGGCACTGCACAGTCCTCGATGAACGACACCGGTTTGCCATCGCCGCGCATGCTCATCATGATGTTGAGCCCGGCTTTGCGCACCTCCCACAGCGCTTTCTGCGCTGCTGCGTCGGTCATCGGCACGACCTGGTTCGGCAGCCCGAGATCGGCAATCAGCTCAACCAGCTGGTCGAGCCGCTGCGCCGGGCTTTTGTCGTCGTCACCGAGGTCGCTGAATTCCACCAGCAAAATGGCCTCGGGCTCACCGATCAGCGCCGCGTCGATGACCTTTTTAAACGCCGGATTGCCGCGCGCCAGCTCGATCATCGTGCGGTCGACCAGCTCGACCGCCGAAGGCTGCAGCGTGACGATGTGCTGCGCGCACTGCATCGCCCGATACAACGTCGGAAAGTTGACCACGCCCAAGGTGCGTCGCGCCGGCAATGGGGCAAGCTGCAAAGTGATCGCGCTGGTCCACGTCAACGTTCCTTCGCTGCCCACCAGCAGATGCGCGATGTTCACACTGCCGTCAGCGGTATACGGCCGCTCGCTTTGCGGCAGAAAGACGTCGATGTTGTAGCCGCCGACCCGACGCAAAACTTTCGGCACGCGCCGCTCGATTTCGTCCCACTCGCGCACCGCAATGCTGCGCAGCCCTTCGAGCAGCTTGTTGATGCGCGGCGACCCCTGCGTCATTTCCGCTTCGGGGCCGAACCACGCCTCGGTCCCGTCGGACAGCACGGCATCGATTGCCAGCACGTTATGCACCATGTTGCCGTACGCAATCGAGCGCGAGCCGCACGAGTTGTTGCCCGCCATGCCGCCGAGCGTGCATTGAGCTGACGTGCTCACATCTACCGGAAACCACAGGCCGTGCGGCCGCAGCCAGGCGTTCAGCGCGTCGAGCACGATGCCCGGCTCGACCGTGACGGTCTGCGCGCCCTTGTCGAAAGACACGATGCCGTTCAAATGCTTGCTGTGATCGATTACCAGCGCCGCGCCGACGGTTTGCCCGCACTGCGAGCTGCCGGCACCGCGCGGCAGTATCGGCACGCGCAGCTCGCGGCAGATGTCGATCGCCGCGCGCGCGTCTTCCTGCGTCTTCGGAACCAACACGCCGACGGGTTCAACCTGATAGATCGACGCGTCGGTGGAGTAACGACCGCGCGATGCGCGATCGAAAAGTACGTCGCCTTGCACGGCGCCGCGCAGGCGAGTCGCAAGCTCGCTATCGGCCTGTCGCGGGTGGAAAACCACCGGTTGTGCAAGTTCGTTCATTGGGTCCAATATAGCCGCGCCCGGCGCGCGGGCACGCGCTTCGTACGATCGTTCGTTACAGTGCGCCTTCCTAGGAAATTTTTACAGTTCGGTAATAGAAAGCCCAGCGATGCTCGAACTCGACAGTCATCCTTCAGGCCGCCACTTTTTACAAATCCCAGGGCCCACCAACGTGCCCGACCGTGTGCTGCGCGCAATCGATCGACCGACCATCGATCATCGCGGCCCCGAGTTTGCGGTACTCGGAAAGACCGTGCTCGCCGGCGTCAAGCGTGTATTTCAGACCGAGCACGATGTCGTGATCTATCCGGCGTCGGGGACTGGTGCATGGGAGGCGGCGCTGGTCAACACGTTGTCGCCCGGTGAGCGCGTGCTGATGGCCGAGACCGGCCAGTTCGCCACCTTGTGGAAAAAATTGGCCGAGCGAATGTCGCTGGTGGTGGATTTCATGCCCGGCGACTGGCGGCAGGGCGCGAATGCGGCGGAAATCGAAAAACGATTGCGCGCTGACTCTACTCACGCGATCAAGGGGGTGTGTGTGGTGCACAACGAAACATCGACCGGTGTTGCGACACAGATCGCGCCAATCCGCGCTGCGATCGATCGCGCGGGTCATCCTGCGCTGCTGCTGGTCGACACCATCTCGTCGCTTGGCTCGCTCGATTACCGGCACGACGAGTGGGGTGTCGATGTCACCGTCGGTGGCTCGCAGAAAGGATTGATGCTGCCGCCGGGGCTTTCGTTCAACGCGATCAGCGCGAAGGCGCTCGCTGCATCGGAGCGCGCGAAACTGCCGCGCTCCTATTGGGACTGGAAGGAAATGATCGCGTCCAACGCGACCGGGTACTTTCCGTACACGCCGGCGACCAACCTGCTGTACGGATTGCACGAAGCGCTCGAAATGTTGTTCGCCGAAGGTCTGCCGCAGGTCTTTGCGCGGCATGATCGCCTGGCCGAAGCCACGCGCCGCGCCGCGCGCGCGTGGGGGCTCGAGATCCTGTGCGTCAATCCGGCCGAGTACAGCTCGGCATTGACCGCGCTGATCGTTCCCGACGGCCACAGTGCGGACGCGTTTCGCAAGATCGTGCTCGAGCGATTCAACATGTCGCTCGGCGCGGGCCTCGGAAAAGTGGCGGGCAAGGTGTTCCGCATCGGTCACCTCGGCTATTTCAACGAGCTGATGTTGTGCGGGACGCTGGCGGGAGTCGAAATGGGATTGAAGCTGGCGGGTATTCCGCATCGTGCCGGTGGCGTCGACGCTGCGATGGCGTATCTGGCGCAAACCCCGACAGCGCAGCTGGCGCGAGCTGCATAGACTCTAGCTTGACACTAAAAAACACATAAGGAGACAACATGAGTATTGACTTCGCCGCGGCCGCCTTGGGCCGCCGCACTCTGTTGCGCGTTACTCTGACGGCATTCGCATCGAGTCTTCTAGCGATCGCCGCTGCTCCCAGCCACGCGCAAACCGAAATCAAGATCGGCCACGTCGGCGAGCCAGGCTCGATCTTCCAGAAAAGCGCGGACGAGTT
>JBDUCU010000094.1:0-11254 GCA_040003315.1 Burkholderiaceae bacterium
GCGAATTGGCTTCCAACTTGGCGATCACGTCCGAAGTGATCTGGCGCTTCTTCCAGATACCGATCACATCAGCCAGCAAGGTCGCCGGTACGATCTTTTTTCTTTGTAATGCAATCGCTCGTTCGATGATCAGCGCCAATGCGAGCACCGACGCCAGAATGAGGGGCCAGATCGGCCAGCCGAGTTCAGCGATGATGGCAAACAACGGAGATCCTTTGAGAGGTGCGCGCTTGCGCGATCGCGCACTGTAGAGATGCCCGCCGATCGCAGCAAGTTTCCACAGTTACTGTGGACAAGTATGTGAAGAAGTAGGGGCCTAAGGTGCTAAGTGGTTGTTGCAATTTGGTTTGCACGGCTTGCACAGTGGTTAGGCAATTGTTGTAAGTCGATGATTTTCCATACGTTAACTCTACAATGATTACAACAACGCTCACGTATCGGCGCGATCCGCGCTGTCACTGGATGTGTGGACAGGTTTGTCGTGGAAACCCGCATGGCAGTTGACCTCAGCGGCTCGGAAGTAGGAACCATGCGCCCTGCGCTGACTGTTTCGGGGCTAAACCGCGCAGTGTCGGGGTTGCTCGAGCGAAGTTTCCCATTGGTGCGGGTCCGCGGTGAGATTGCCAATTTCTCCCGCGCCGCCAGCGGGCATTGGTACTTCGCGCTAAAGGACAGCACGGCGCAAGTGCGGTGCGTGATGTTCCGCGCGCGCAGCCAGTTACTCGACTGGGCTCCCCGCGAGGGCGATGACGTGGAAGTGAACGCCGTCGTTTCGATGTATGAAGCGCGCGGCGAGTTTCAGTTGAGCGTCGAGTTCATGCGGCGCTCCGGCCAGGGGCGTCTCTATGAGGAGTTTCTCCGTCTTAAGGCGCGTCTGGCCGACGAAGGACTGTTTGCGCTCGAGCGCAAGCGCAGCCTGCCGAGAATCCCGCGGCGCGTAGCAGTTGTCACGTCGCTGCAGGCGGCGGCGCTGGCCGATCTGCTGACGACGCTTTGCCGGCGCGCGCCCTATGTCAGCGTGATTGTCTATCCGGTCTCGGTTCAGGGAGCGAGCGCGGGCGGCGACGTAGCTGACATGCTGAGGCGCGTGTCGCGCCGCGCCCACGCCGATGGCGTCGAGGTGCTCTTGTTGGTGCGTGGCGGTGGTTCGATCGAGGATCTATGGGCATTTAACCAGGAGGTGGTGGCCCGTGCGATCGTTTCGTGCTTGATTCCGGTGGTTGTCGGCGTCGGTCATGAAAGCGACGTGACGATTGCCGATTTCGCGGCCGATCTGCGGGCGCCGACACCGACCGCGGCGGCGGAGCTGGTCGCACCGACCACCGCTGACCTTATCGCGGAATTTCGGCGCCACTTCGATCGCCTGAAACGCGGGCAGCTGCATCGGCTGCAGTCGGTTGCGCAACGGCTGGACTACATGCATCGATCGCTGGCGTCTCCCCGCATGCCGGTGGCGGCGCTTGAGAGCCGAGTCCACACGCTGCGGTCGCGCCTGGCGCGGGCGACCGTGCGGGCGCTCGGTGAACGCCGCGCGCGGGTAGCAACGCAGCGAGAGTGGCTCCTCCGTATGCGGCTCGCGAGGGTCGGCATACAACCCGCTGAGCGTCTGGCGGGGCTCGCTGCAGGGACATGGCGACGCTGGAATGCATCGTCGACGAGGCTGACATCGCTGGCTGCGCGGCTGCACGCGATCGATCCTCACGCAGTGCTGGCACGCGGCTATTCGATCGTTATCGGCGAAGACGGGCGTGCCGTCGTCGACGCCGAAACATTGCGACCCGGCGCAGACCTGCTACTCGTGCTTGCTCGGGGCCAGGCGCAGGCGCAGGTCCGGTCTGTGCTGCCTATAGAATCGCCGATCCCTTCGGCATCCCGGCCACTAACCGACAAAACCTAATCGAGGCGACCATGGAACACACTCTGCCCCCGCTCCCGTATTCGAAGGAAGCCCTTGAGCCGTACATGTCCAAGGAAACCTTCGAGTATCACTACGGAAAACATCATCAGGCGTATGTCACGAACCTGAACAACTTGATCAAGGGAACCGAGTTCGAAAATCTTCCGCTGGAGGACATCATTCGCAAATCGTCTGGCGGCATCTTTAACAACTCCGCGCAGGTCTGGAATCACACGTTTTTCTGGAACTGCATGATGCCGAAAGGCGGTGGCGAGCCGCGTGCCGTGCTGGCCAGCGCCATTACGAGCAAGTGGGGCTCGTTTGCAGCGTTCAAGGATGCGTTCTCAAAGAGCGCGGTGGGAAATTTCGGTTCTGGCTGGACCTGGCTCGTAAAAAAATCCGATGGCGGCGTTGAAATCGTCAATACGAGCAACGCTGGAACTCCGCTGACGACGAGCGACAAGCCGTTGCTGACACTCGATGTGTGGGAGCACGCCTATTACATCGACCATCGCAACGCGCGTCCGAAGTTTATTGAAACGTTCTTCGGCAACCTGGTGAACTGGGATTTCGCGGCGAAGAATTTTCAGTAGTCGCTGCGCAAATCAGCGCGGAGACGGCAGTCCCACGATCTTGTTGCCCGCCGCCATTCCGCGTTTGGCGAACCAGCCGCGGTCCATCTCGATTGCGTAACGGATCGGACGTTGCGGGCAGGTCGATGCATCGCTCTTCGGCGCCATGTCTGCAATCGTGACAATCGTACCGTCGTCGTCGACGAAGGCGATCGAGAGCGCAATCAGCGTATTGCGCATCCAGAAGCAGTGTTGCAACTTATCTTCAAACACGAAGACCATCCCGTGATTGGGCTCGAGCCGCTCGCGCATCATCAGTCCGATCATCCGCGACTGTGGCGTCGCCGCCACTTCTGCAGTGATCACGTGAATGCCGGCCGAGAGCTTGACAGTGGGCAGTGGAGGTTGCGGACCCTGCTGGGCAAGAAGCGCCGCTGGCCAGAGTAGCGCCCCCAAGAGCCACGCAAAAGTTCTGTTCATTTAAGATGATCGCCGGGACTTCGAACTCTACCGGAGCGCGATAAAGAAAAGGCAGGGCTCGCGCCCTGCCTTACTGCGAACGAGTCGCTTACGGCTTTTTGTCAGCTTTCTTCATGTCGGCCTTTGCAGCGTCGGCCTTGACATCGCCTTTCATCTCGCCTTTCACAGCACCCTTGGTCGAAGCTTTGGTGGCTTTGGTCGACTTGTGAGCCTTGGAAACTTTCTTCGTCTCTACCTTGGCTGGCGTGATGGGGGCGGCCTTGTCGCTCTTGACTTCGGCCTTCGGGGCAGGCGTTGCTGGCACTGCAGGTGTCGCCGGAACCGCCGACTTGGTGTCCACCGGAGGCGTGGTCGCGCGCGGTGTGGACGTCGAAGGGGTGGGTGTTTGTGCGAACGTCATGCTCGCAAAAGTGGTGCCGATCAGCAGGGCGATCGCTTTGTTCATTGTGACTCCCATAAAGTTATGTATTGACCGATGGTCACTGACAAAAACGCACACCTGCGGCACCGGTTGACACGCCGACCGCCCGCGGAGCGGGTGGGTAAACTCGCGCCCAAACAACTCGGAGACTCAATGGTTCAGCACATCAAAGTACCCGCGACCGGGCAAAAAATCACAGTGAACAAAGACTTCACCCTTAACGTGCCCGATCAACCGATCGTTCCTTACATCGAGGGCGACGGTACCGGCGTCGATATCACTCCGGTGATGATCAAGGTGGTCGATGCAGCCGTTGCCAAAGCCTACGGCGGCAAGAAAAAAATCGTTTGGATGGAAGTGTTCGCCGGCGAAAAGGCCACCAAGGTTTACGGCCCGGATGTATGGCTGCCTGATGAAACGCTCGGTGTATTGCGTGAATACGTGGTCTCGATCAAAGGACCGTTGACGACGCCGGTGGGCGGCGGCATCCGATCGATCAATGTCGCCCTGCGCCAGGAACTCGACTTGTATGTCTGCCTGCGCCCGGTGCGTTATTTCAAAGGTGTGCCAAGTCCGGTTAAGGAACCTGAAAAGACCGACATGGTGATCTTCCGCGAGAACTCCGAAGACATTTATGCAGGGATCGAATACGAAGCACAAAGTGAGAAAGCGAAAAAGCTGATCGACTTTCTGCAGCGGGAGATGGGAGTCACAAAAATTCGCTTTCCGAATACCTCGGGCATCGGGGTCAAGCCGGTGTCGATCGAAGGCACTGAGCGGCTGGTGCGTCGTGCCTTTCAATACGCGATCGACCACAAGTGTAAGAGTGTCACCCTGGTACACAAGGGCAACATCATGAAGTACACCGAGGGTGCATTCGCAAAGTGGGGCTATGCACTCGCGCAAAGAGAATTCGGTGCGCAGCTGCTCGACGGTGGGCCATGGATGAAGATCAAGACTGCGGCGGGCGGCGAGATCGTCGTCAAGGACGTGATCGCTGATGCGTTCTTGCAACAAATTCTGCTGAGGCCCGCCGAATACGATGTGATTGCGACGATGAATTTGAATGGCGACTACATATCGGATGCGCTGGCGGCTCAGGTGGGGGGTATTGGCATCGCACCGGGCGCGAATATGTCGGACACCGTCGGGGTCTTTGAGGCCACACACGGGACCGCGCCCAAATATGCGGGCAAGGACTATGTGAACCCAGGCTCCGAAATCCTGTCGGCTGAAATGATGTTGCGGTACATGGGATGGGGCGAAGCAGCGGACTTGATCATCAGCTCAATGGAAAAGGCCATTTTGAGCAAGCACGTGACTTACGACTTTGCGCGGCAGATGCCCGGCGCGACGCAAGTGAGTTGCTCCGGGTTCGGTCAGGTGATGATCAGCAACATGTAGCGCGCCATGCGAGCGTGATGCTCGCACCGCCATCGGTCGTTGCCTGGTGTGGGGCGGGCGCCTGCTAGGGGGCCCGTCCAAACCACTCGCCGTCGTGCACGCTTCACCGCTGCCTGCGGTGGCGTGCACGAGGAACCCGTCACCCGCCTGTGATGTTCGACGCCTGCTTGCCTTTGGGGCCTTGAACGACCTCAAAGTTGACCTTCTGTCCTTCTTTGAGCGTCTTGAATCCGTTCATGTTTATCGCAGAAAAGTGAGCGAACAGGTCCTCACCTCCGTCGTCCGGCGTAATAAATCCGAAGCCTTTTGCATCGTTGAACCACTTAACCGTTCCAGTCGACATTCCCTCACCCCTCCACGACAAAGACAAAGCGGCCGCAGCCTGCGCAACCGCGCCCGCTGCCATCCGCCACCCCATAGCCCCCTCACGAACGAATTCGCCGGGCTGGTCTGCGCTGGCGGGAACCCCGGCTCGGTGCAAACGCCGCGATTGTTCGAGCAAATCCGGCGGCGGTCAATAGCGCCGCAAACAACGTTTGTCTGATCGACTGGGCGGCGACGAAGGGTTTTCGCGCAACCCGTCATCGCAGATCGAGTCGAATCGGCTAAAACCGGATGCGAACCGGGCGTCAGCAGCAACGAACGAAAGCCGGATCAGTGCGGTGTTGTCGATTGGCGGTTTCATCCGTTTGTCTTTGTTGTCACTCGTTGAATTGGCTGCGTGTACACGGTTGAATTCACGGGATGCATACCGATTTACCGTATGATTAGTAGGCTTTTTGCATCCCATGTTGGACGGTCGATTTGCATAGAATGCGGCTCAGATGAGTGAGCGGTTGGGTGATGGCACCGTCGTTGAGAAGCAGGCTTCTCGCGTCAAGCCACCGCCTGTTTATCAAGTGGTTCTGTTGAACGACGACTACACGCCGATGGAATTTGTGGTTGGCGTTCTACAGAAGTTCTTCGGCAAAGGGAGAGAGCAAGCAACTCAGATCATGCTGAAGGTTCATCACGAAGGGCGCGGCGTCTGCGGCGTGTATCCACGGGATATCGCAGCGAGCAAGGTTGAGCAAGTCTGCAGTTATTCACGCCAGCATCAGCATCCGCTGCAGTGCGTGATGGAGGAAGCATGATCGCCCAGGAACTCGAAGTCAGTCTGCACATGGCCTTCGTGGAGGCCCGACAGGCGCGACACGAATTCATTACCGTCGAGCATCTGTTATTAGCACTGCTCGACAATCCTTCGGCCGCTGAAGTGTTGCGCGCGTGCGCATGCAACATCGATGATCTGCGCAAGAATCTGCAAAACTTCATCGCCGACAACACGCCGATACTGCCGCCGAACTCGGAAGCCGATACGCAGCCGACGCTGGGTTTCCAGCGTGTAATCCAACGCGCCATCATGCACGTGCAAAGCACGAGCAACGGCAAAAAGGAAGTCACCGGCGCCAACGTGCTGGTCGCGATTTTCGGCGAGAAGGACTCGCATGCGGTGTATTACCTGCACCAGCAGGGCGTGACCCGTCTGGATGTCGTCAACTTTATTTCGCACGGCATTACCAAGGCGGGGCAGGGCGAAGAGAAGGCCAAGCCTGGAGCCGAGGAAGCTGCTGAAGGCGAAGGCAAGGATCAGCCGTCGGCGCTCGAGCAGTACACCCAGAACCTGAACGCGCTGGCGAAGGAAGGCAAGATCGATCCGCTGATCGGCCGCGAGCCCGAGGTCGAGCGTGTGATCCAGATTCTGTGCCGTCGCCGCAAGAACAACCCGCTGCTGGTTGGCGAAGCCGGAGTCGGCAAGACCGCGATCGCCGAAGGGCTTGCGTGGCGCATCTTCAAGGCCGATGTGCCCGAGATACTGGAAAAGTCGAACGTCTATTCGCTCGACATGGGCGCGCTGCTCGCCGGTACCAAATACCGCGGCGATTTCGAGCAACGGCTTAAGGCGGTACTCAAGCAACTGAAGGCGAATGCTCACGCGATCCTGTTCATCGACGAGATTCACACGCTGATCGGCGCCGGATCGGCGTCGGGCGGCACGCTCGATGCGTCGAATCTGCTGAAGCCGGCGCTGGCCAGTGGCCAGCTCAAGTGCATCGGTGCGACGACTTACAACGAATACCGCGGCATCTTCGAAAAGGATCACGCACTGTCGCGCCGGTTCCAGAAGATCGACGTGATTGAGCCGACGATTGCTCAGACGATTGAGATCCTGAAGGGATTGAAGTCGCGCTTCGAAGAGCACCACGGCGTCAAGTACACCGCGAGTGCGATTGCTGCCGCGGCCGAACTGTCTGCCAAGTTCATCAATGATCGTCATTTGCCCGACAAGGCGATCGATGTGATTGACGAGGCCGGTGCGGCGCAGAGGATTCTGCCGAAGTCGCGGCAGAAGAAGACGATCGGCAAGACCGAGGTCGAAGAAATCATCGCGAAGATCGCACGGATACCGCCACAAACGGTGTCGAGCGACGATCGCGCGCAACTCAAGAACCTTGATCGCAACTTGAAGAATGTCGTGTTCGGTCAGGATCCCGCGATCGAAGCGTTGTCTGCGGCGATCAAGATGGCCCGCTCCGGCCTCGGCAAGCCCGACAAGCCGATCGGCTCGTTCCTGTTTTCGGGTCCGACCGGTGTTGGCAAGACAGAGGTTGCCAAGCAGCTTGCGTTTACGCTCGGTATCGAGCTGATTCGCTTCGACATGTCGGAATACATGGAGCGCCATGCGGTCAGTCGACTGATCGGCGCCCCGCCCGGATATGTGGGCTTCGATCAGGGTGGTCTTCTGACCGAAGCGATCGCGAAGAAGCCTCACGCCGTGTTGTTGCTGGACGAGATCGAAAAGGCGCATCCCGATATCTTCAATATTCTGCTGCAGGTCATGGATCACGGGACGTTGACCGACAACAACGGGCGCAAGGCAGACTTTCGCAACATCATCATCATCATGACGACGAATGCCGGCGCGGAGATGTTGCAGCGGGCTTCGATCGGGTTTTCGAACGCCCGCGAGTCGGGCGACGAAATGGCCGATATCAAACGCATGTTCACGCCTGAGTTCCGTAATCGGCTCGATGCGGTGATCTCGTTCAAGGCATTGAACGAGGAAGTGATTCTGCGCGTGGTCGACAAATTCCTGATGCAGCTGGAGGACCAGTTGCACGAGAAAAAAGTCGACATCGTGTTTTCCGACGCGTTGCGCAAGCATCTGTCGAAAAAGGGCTTCGATCCTGTGATGGGTGCGCGTCCAATGGCGCGGCTGATTCAGGACACCATCCGCCGCGCGTTGGCCGACGAGCTGCTATTCGGCAAGCTGCTGACCGGCGGGCGCGTCGATGTCGATATCGACGACAAAGGCGAAGTCAAACTCGACTTCCCGCCGAGCGACAGTGGCGACGCACCGCAGCGAGAGCAGGGTGAGCCGGTGCTGTCGGAGTAAACGTACATTGAATGAGCTAATCAGCAAAATGTCGTGACCGCCGGTTGACGACGGCTTCGGATTGTCTTCACAATGGCCCGTAATTGCGGGCCATTTGTTTGGCTCCTAGGGCTGTGTTCAGCGAGGCCCGTCAAGTGCCGAGGACACAAATGAAAACAATAACCATGATCGCCTGCGCGGGCGTACTTCTGCACGGCGCGTCCTTCGCGCAGCAGCCAACCGACGCTGATTTGCGGTCGGCTGCCGTACTGGCTTCGAACTGCGCGAATTGCCACGGGACGATTGGCAATGCGCAGGGTGCGATGCCAAGCCTGGCTGGTCAGCAGAAGAATTACATCGTTGACCAGATGCGCGCGTTCCGTGAGGGCAAGCGGACTGCAACGATCATGCACCAGCTTTCCAAGGGCTATACCGATCAACAGATCGAGTCGATTGCCGATTTTTTCTCGCGCCAAAAAGCGGCGCGTTAGGAGCAGCGATGGCCACTCATCCGGTAACGCGCCGCGGCGCGTTGAAAGCACTCTCTGCGGGCGCGGTCGTTTCAAGCCTTTCCGCATGCGCGACATGGGGGCAAAAGAGCGCGGGCCGCGTCGTCGTTGTCGGCGCGGGCTACGGCGGCGCGACGGCGGCCAAGTATCTGCGGCACTGGTCCGACGGTGCCGTTGAGGTGACGCTGGTCGAGCCGGGTGAGGCATTCATCTCGTGCCCGATGTCGAACTTAGTGCTCGGCGGCAGCAAGACGCTGGCTGATTTAACGGTCAGCTACTCAGGGCTCGACAAATACGGCGTCAAGAGAGTGCGCGACACTGTGGCGGCGATTGACGCCCACGCGAAGCAGGTACGACTGGCTTCGGGTGTTACGTTGCCGTACGACCGCCTGGTGGTGTCTCCGGGTATCGAATTGATGTATGAGCGACTGCAGGGGTGGTCTGCGGCTGGTGAGGCGTCGGTGCTGCACGCGTGGAAGGCGGGGCCGCAGACAGTCGCGCTGCGCAAGCGGTTGACTGAGCTGAGCGATGGCGGCGTGGTCGTGATGAGCATTCCGCTGGCACCCTACCGCTGCCCGCCGGGGCCTTACGAGCGTGCGTGTCAGATTGCGTTTTACCTTAAGCGGTCCAAGCCGAAGAGCAAATTAATCGTACTCGACGCCAATCCCGACATCGTTTCGAAGAAACCGCTATTCACGCGGGTGTTCAGCGAGGACTACAAGGGCATTGTTGACTACCGAGTGGGTCAGCCGGTCACCGAGATCGAAATCAAGACGAACACTGTGGTGACCGAACTCGGCGAACGCGTCCGGGGCGATGTCGTTAACTATATTCCGCCACAGCGCGCGGCCAACATTGCGCGCGACAGCGGCTTGATCACCGCCAATGATCGCTGGTGCGAAGTCAACTGGACCACCCTGGAATCGATCAAGGTTCCAGGTGTTCATGTGCTTGGCGATGCGACGTTGTCAGCGCCCGCAATGCCGAAGTCGGGCCACATGGCCAATCAACATGGCAAGGCCGCGGCCGCCGCGATCATCGAACTGCTGAACGGCCGCCTAGCGGCGCCGCCAACGATGGCCAACACCTGCTACAGCTTTGTCGATGATCGCAATGCGGTGCACGTCGACAGCGTGCATCGCTGGGTGCCCGACAAGAAGACGCTCGAGCCCGTAGCCGGGGCTGGCGGGATTTCATCGCAGGACCGCGCATCGTGGGCGCTCGAGGGCGCGTATGCGCAAAGCTGGGCGACCACGATCTGGGCTGACATGCTCACCTAAGGGATCCTCGGGTACGCGACTGCTACGCGGTCGCACGTGCACTCGTCGCCACCACTTGGATGCGTATCGCCGGAGCGAATCCGTCGACGCGCATTGGCTGATGTCTACGCGCAATGCGCTCCGACATCACGCATTACCTTCCCGTACTTCCGAATCCGCCAGCGCCGCGCCCGGTGGCTGCAAACTCTTCGACGATGTTGAACGTGGCCTGCGCCACCGGCACGATCACGAGTTGTGCGAGCCGCTCGAGCGGATTCAGGGTGAACGGGGCAGCTGCGCGGTTCCACGTTGAAACCATCAGCTCGCCCTGGTAGTCGGAGTCGATCAGCCCGATGAGGTTGCCCAGCACGATGCCGTGCTTGTGCCCGAGCCCCGAGCGCGGCAGGATCATTGCCGCGTAACCGGTATCGGCAATGTGGATCGCAAGACCGGTTTTGACCAGATGCGTCGCGCCGGGTTGAATCTCTAACGGTGCATCGATACAGGCCCGCAGATCAAGGCCGGCGGCGCCCGGCGTTGCATAGCCCGGCAGATGATCGCGCAGCCGGGCATCGAGGATGCGCACATCGATGCGCATTACAGTTTTTTTGCGGGCGGCGGCGTAAAGGCGTGGGCGACCATGGTGTGTGCCGGCTTGATTTCGCGCGGCGAGAATTGGCGCAACGCACTCTGAACGCGGCGCACCCCCCAGATCACGAGCGCGACCGCCATGATCAGCGCAGCGATGCTGGCTGAAGCGACGAGCCAATACAGCGCGAGCAGCATGCCAAGCAGAATCGGCACGGCAGACGTGAACAGACGAATCACCGAAGGCACCGCGGCCATTTGCTCGAGCGTCGCCTGCATTTGCGCGGCGCTGCGCAAGTCCGCCGGCTTGCGCCCGGCGAAGAAGTGGCTGCCGTCCTTGTTCGCGGTCGAAGCCTGCTTTTTCTCGAGCTGGGTAATCACGTGATGCCCGCCACCGAGCAGCCGCGCGGCCGATTCTCTTTGCAGTTGTTCGATGTAGGCGATGAAATCGCCGTTCTTCGGCTCGTGGGTGTCGATCATCTCAGCCTCGACGCGATCTCGGCGATTAATCTTCTGGCCTGCGCCCGTTTATCAGCGGTCGGCAAGGTCGTGACGCCATCTGCATCGATCAATGACAACTCGCTGCTGTCGCTTCCCAGCGCGTCCTGCGCCCGATTCGCCACCATCAGCGGCACGTTCTTGCTCGCGAGCTTGCGGCGAGCATTGTCGATCACGTCGTCGCTCTCGGCGGCGAAGCCGACGCAATACG
>JBDUCU010000095.1:0-11238 GCA_040003315.1 Burkholderiaceae bacterium
TGCTCACGATGTACCACGACCAGGGTCAGATCGCGATGAAGCTGATGGGCTTCGATCGCGGCGTCACGGTGCCGGGCGGCCTGCCGATTCCGATTGCCACGCCGGCACACGGCACCGCGTACGACATTGCCGGCCGCGGCATCGCCAACACCGGCGCGATGCAGAATGCGTTTGCGCTCGCCTGCCGAATGGGCGCCACGCGGATGCAGGCGGCATAGCGACGATTGCTTGATGACCGTGTCGTCCGTGTCCGCACAGCACAGCTCGGGCAACACGCCAATGATGCAGCAGTACTGGCGCATCAAGGCGGAGCACCCCAACATCCTGCTGTTTTATCGGATGGGGGATTTCTACGAGCTGTTCCATGACGATGCCGAGCGTGGCTCGCGCTTGTTGAATCTGACGCTGACCACGCGCGGCGCATCGGCCGGCGCGCCGATCAAGATGGCCGGTGTGCCGGCGGTGTCGGTCGAGCAGTACCTCGGCAAGCTGGTCAAGCTCGGCGAAAGCGTTGCGATCTGCGAGCAGATCGGCGACCCGGCGGCCAGCAAAGGGCCCGTCGAGCGCAAAGTGATGCGCGTAGTGACACCGGGCACGCTAACCGATACCTCGCTGCTGAACGACAAGGCAAACGCGGCGTTGCTCGCACTGGCGCCACCCACCCGCCGCAGCGGTTCGATCGGGATGGCGTGGCTCGTGCTGTCGTCGGGCGATCTGCGCGCAACCAGCATTCCGGCAGCGCAGCTTGCGTCCGAGCTCGCTCGCATCGATCCGTCGGAAATCTTGATTGCCGAAAGCTGGAGCGATGCGTTGCACACGCTGATCGATCCGCTGCCGTGCGCTTCGCAAGCGCGGCCCGACTGGCATTTCGACCCTGCGCGCGGTGAGGCGTTACTGAAGGAGCAGCTGCAGGTCGCAACGCTCGACGCGTTCGGCATTAGCGATACGCCCGAGATTCTGGCCGCGTGCTCCGCCCTGCTCGACTACGCGCGCTCGACACAGGGCAGCCGGCTGCCGCACATCGCGTCGATAAAACGTGAGTCGATCTCGGATTTCATCACGCTCGATCCCGTCACGCGCCGCAATCTCGAGATCACCGAGACGCTGCGCGGAGAAGACGGTCCGACATTGTTCAAGCTGCTCGACCATTGCGCCACCGCGATGGGCAGCCGGCGCCTGCGGCACTGGCTGCACCACCCCGTGCGCGATGCGGGTGAAGCGGGCAGGCGGCATCACTGCATCGAAGAGCTCCTGGCTGTTGATGCGCTTCGTCAGCGCCTTGCGGCGGAGCTGCGTGAAGTGCCGGATCTCGAGCGGATTGCTTCCCGTGTTGCACTCGGTTCAGTTCGCCCGCGCGAGCTCACCGCGTTGCGAGAAGCATTTCCTCATGTGAAAGCGGCGGCTTCAGTGCTCGGCGATGTTGCAGCACCGTTGTCGCTTGAATTGCGGGAGCAGCTGACCGTTCCAGACGCACTCGACTCGTTGCTCAAGGGTGCGATGCTGGCAGAGCCCGCGTACGCGGTGCGCGACGGCGATGTCGTCGCCGCTGGCTTCGACGCGGAGCTTGACGAGCTGCGCGTGCTGCGCGACCACACGGGGCAGTTCTTGGTCGATCTCGAAGCACGCGAGCGAGCCCGCACCGGCATCGGCAACCTACGCGTCGAATACAACCGCGTGCACGGCTTCTACATCGAAGTGACGCACGGACAGACGACCAAGGTGCCGGATGATTACCGCCGCCGTCAGACATTGAAAAACGCCGAGCGCTACATCACGCCGGAGCTGAAAGCGTTTGAAGACAAGGCGCTATCGGCGCGCGAACGAGCGCTGGCGCGCGAAAAGGTTTTGTACCAGAAGATCGTCGCAGACGCGGCCGAGCACGTGGCGCAACTGCAGCGATGCGCTGACGCGTTGGCGTCGATCGATGGGCTGCTCGCATTGGCCAACCATGCGCAGCGCGCGCGTTGGGCGCGTCCGGAGTTCGTCGATACCCCGCTTTTGGACATTCGAGGCGCGCGCCATGCGGTGGTTGAACCCGAATGCGAAACCTATGTGCCGAACGACTGCACGCTGCGGCCCGGCCGCCGGCTATTGATCATCACAGGCCCCAACATGGGCGGTAAGTCCACCTACATGCGCTCGATCGCACTAATCGCGCTGCTCGCGTACGCTGGCAGCTACGTTCCGGCAACGTCGGCGACGCTCGGACCGATCGACAGTATCCAGACGCGCATCGGCGCTGCCGACGACCTTGCTCGCGGAAGATCGACCTTCATGGTCGAAATGACCGAAGCCGCGGCGATCCTGAACGCCGCCACCGAACACAGCCTGGTACTGATGGACGAAATCGGTCGTGGCACGTCGACCTTCGACGGCATGGCACTCGCCGCCTCGATCGCGCGCGAATTGGTTGAAAAAAATTGCTCGATGACGCTGTTTGCGACGCACTACTTCGAGCTGACGCAGCTAGCAGAGCAGCATCCTGAAATCGCAAACGTGCATGTGGCCGCGGCTGAAGTGAATCGCAAAGTCGTGTTCTTGCACGAAGTGCGCGAGGGACCGGCAAGTCAGAGTTATGGGCTGGCAGTCGCGCAGCTAGCTGGGGTACCCCCGTCGGTTGTCAAGCGCGCCCGCTCGCTGCTAACTCAGCTGCAAGAACGTGCTCTTGGCGTGCGGCCGCAGTTGGATCTTTTCGTTACATCGGAAGCGCCAGCGTCGGTTGTCGAGGCAAGCGATCCGCTGCGTGAGCGGCTGCAGTCGCTCGATCTCGACGCAATGTCACCGCGCGAGGCCCATCGGGCCTTGATCGAGCTACAGCGCATAGGTACCTAGAAGCGCAGGAGGACTTGAGCGCCCGCTCCCTGCCCTTTGTGCCTGCTCAGCGTCTTCTCGAAACGCTCCATTGCACGCGTTGCGGATTTCGCCACAATGCGATGACCCAGAAGCAAAGTCCGATGCTTGCACCTAAACCCATGTTGTAAACAAGAGTGATGGCGGTCTGGAACCAGCCATGAGGCGTCAATTTCCCGCCGATGTAGGTAGCACCACCGTAATCGCCCGCGGAGTAGTGACTGTCAGGAAAAGCGATCGCCACCGCCAAAAATGCCCCTAAGTTAAAAAAGACCGCGATTAGAACGCCCGCACCCAAACACTCTTTTAACCCAACTCCCCAAAAGCGGCGCAGTACCAAATACATCGGAAGTCCAAAAGCTATGTTCAATACGAGGCATACGGCAACCATTAAGCCAAAAAACGGGAGGCCTTCGCTCCACTGATTCGCCACTAACGCCGGCTCGAAGCTGAAAAGCATGCAGGGCAAGAGTGGTGCTAACAAGAACCCCGCAGCGACCCGCCAATTCGTATTGACCATATAGGCTCAACGCTCGCGATTACAGTGCACTGGCCGGCCGTGAGTTACTAATACAGTTATTGACTACGGCACAACAATGTTGATGACGGTGCCATGGAACTGAATAAATCGGAGCTTTTGATTCGTTTCCATTCCCTTGCATTTGCGAGCTCTCGAATATCGGACTCGTCGTTTTGGTTCCTTTTACCGATAGATCACCGATTTCGTCAACCACAAATAGACGAGTGGCCATTTTCGGTTACGGTTTACTCCGATTGAACGAGGTGATCTCGTCCGATCGAACGAGATCGGCTGGCACTAATGCAGTGTTCGCCCGGCGGGCACCGCAATATGCAGAAATTCGGGCAGCGTTGGCGTGCTGGCCAATTCGATTTCTTCGGCTGTTGCCGCTCTCACATCGACCACTTCGATGGTGAAGCGCAACGCGAGTCCTGCGAGCGGATGATTGGCGTCGAGTACCGCCATGCCTTCGGCGATATCGGTAATCGTGTAGACGCCTGGCGCGGCTCCGATGCTTGAGCCGTCGATTTTCATATCGACTGTTACACCATCGCCCAACTCGTCGACCGATACCAACGTCACGAGCTCTGGGTCGTAGTCGCCAAACGACTCTTCGGGCTCGAGCTGTAGCGCCAGCTGATCGCCGACCGCTTTGCCGTGCAGCTCTTCTTCAAGGCGGCTGAAGATGTCGCCGTGCCCGTGCAGATAGGTCAAGGGCTTGTCCGACTTTTCGAGCAGGTTTCCTTGCGCGTCGTGCAGCGAGACGTCGATGCTCACCAGAGTGCCGTTGTCGATCTTCATGCGCGTTGAATCGTAAATCATTGCGTTCCTATAATTGGCCAGTGCATCAACCTACAATTCTTCGGCGGCTTGGCTCGATCAGTACGCGTCGGTTCATGCGCGAGTACTGGCAGCGCAAACCGTGCCTGATTCAGGGTGCGATTCCGAACTGGGCTGCCCCGATCGATCGCGCTCGTTTGTTTGAGCTTGCGCGCGATCCGTACGTCGAGAGCCGCTTGATCACCTCCTTTGACGCCCAATGGAATGTCGCGCACGGCCCGCTGTCGCGCATGCCATCGCTCCGGCGTTCGCACTGGACCCTACTGGTTCAGGGAGTGGATTTGCACGACGACGCTGCGCGCGATTTCCTATCGCGCTTTCGATTTGTGGCCGATGCGCGGCTTGACGACCTGATGGTGAGCTACGCGACCGACGGTGGCGGAGTCGGCCCCCACGTGGATTCTTACGATGTATTCCTGCTGCAGGCATCAGGGCGGCGGCGCTGGCGCATCAGCGATAAGCAGGCGTCGCGTGTACGGCCTGGCGCGCTGCTCAACACGGTCGAATCTTTCAGCGCGACCGACGAGTGGGTGCTCGATGCAGGCGACATGCTGTATCTGCCGCCCGGCATCGCTCATGAAGGCGTCGCGCTCGGAGCGTGCATCAGTTATTCGATCGGGTTTCGTGCACCCGAGTATCAGCAGCTGCTGGATCCGTGGTTTGCTGAGTTCGCCGAGCACGCGCTGTTGCGCGGCCGTTATCGTGACCCTGGAATCACGCCTGCGCGGCGTCCGGCATTGCTGCCGGCCGTCATGACGCGCGACGTGCACGCAAAGCTCAGTCAATACCAGCCGCAGCGCGCTGATACCGAGCGCTTCCTGCTGCGGTACCTGAGCGAACCTAAATCAACCACCGTCTTCGATGCACCCACAAGCGCCCCATCACGGGCGCGGTTTCGACGTGCCGCCACTTTGCGCGGCCTTACGCTCGATCGAAGAACGCGCATCATTCACTCAGCTCGTGCGCTCGGTATCAACGGCGAGTGGATTGATTCGGCCACAGCGCCGATTGCGGCGCTCGCAAAGTTTGCCGATCGCCGTGAGTTGTCATCGGCGATGGCCGCTAGCTTGCCGGCGAGCGCCTGGAAGGTCTTGTATCAGTGGTACCGCGCCGGTTGGATCGCTATGGCGCGTCGATCGCCTTAAGCTTGCAGGTTCCCTCAAACTCTATGGCCATGGATCCGAACCCAACATCGACCGAGCCGCCGAGCGACCCGACGCCAAAGCGGACGCTGATCACATCGCGCGCAGAAATTCAGGCTGCGGTGCTTCAAGCTATCGACTCAGCAACACGAAATCTGATGTGCGTTCACGCCGACCTCTCGATTTTCGAACTTTCGCGCTCACAGGCCGTCGATCGGCTTAGCAAATTTCTACTGGCCCACCGCAGCGCGAAAGCGCGACTACTGGTCGACGACGCGACCTGGCTGCACACGCGGGCAGCGCGCTTGCGCGCGTTGCAGTATCGCTTCCCGCTTGCACTCGAGATGCGCATCGCCTCCAATGATGACCCGGTTGGCGACGATGCAATGCTTATCGCCGACGATTCGACGGTCCTGGATCTGCGCCCGACCGCGCAGGCACGCGGCGATCTATGGCTCAACAACAAGCCCCACGCTCAGCCACTGGTGGCTGCATTCGGTCGGCGCTGGGAGGCGGCCGCGCACAACCTTCCGGTGGTTCCACTCGGCCTTGGCTAGCGCTGGTTTTCCAGCCGAGCGACGGGGGCAGCAGGCTCATCGTTCCAGTGCGGCTATACTGGTTAGCGGTTCGCCAATAACTCGACCAACCAGATACCGTTACCGATCAACCAAGAAGGATTCGTTCAAATGAATAAGTCGTTACTGCTCGCATCAATGATGGTCGTGGCGCTTGCCGCCTGCGGCAAGAAGGATACCCCGCCGCCGCCCGCGCCAACGCCAGTGCCAGCGCCCGCACCTGCCACTACCATGACACCGGCGCCGACGTCGACCGCTACACCATCCAGCACACCGTCGATGACAACGTCAGACGCGATGAAAACGGACCCGATGAAGGCCGACGCCATGAAGCCCGATGCCATGAAGCCCGATCCGATGAAGCCGTCCGGTACCAACCCGGTTGAAGAAGCCAACAAGGCAGCGGCTACTGCAGTCGACAGCGCCAACAAGAAGGCACAGCCTCCCGTCAAGCCTTAAATACGGCAAGATGAAAAAAGGCCGGCCTGCGCCGGCCTTTTTTTTGGCTAGACGGCGCGCCAGCAGAGTCCGTCGTCCTGATCCGCGACCGCAATTTCCTCTGCATTACATCCCAGCGCACCAGACAGCGCGCGCCGCGCGAGTTGCGGCGTGTTGTTCGATCTCGACAGATGTGCGGCCGCGATCCAGCCCAGGCGGCTGCAATCGACCTTGCGCACGATCCGGGCTGCCTGATCGTTGGACAAATGCCCCAGCGCGCCGCCAATACGCGTCTTCAGAAAGTTTGGATACGCGCCTGCGTACAACATCTGTTCATCGTGATTGCATTCGAGCAGCAACGCATGCACGCGCCGAAGTGCACGGACGATTAATTCGCTGCATTCGCCTGCATCGGTCAAAAGACCTACGCAGCGATCACCGTCCGAGAATACGAATTGCAGCGGCTCGGCCGCATCGTGTGGCACCGCGAAGGGATCGATTGCAAGCGGGCCGAGCTCGATGCGGACGCCGGCAAAAATCGAATGCAGTTCAACGCCGGCCTGTTCCAGCCCTGCAGCGAGTGCCGTTCCGCGCGAGCAATAGACCGGGATGCCGGCCTTGCACGCAAAACGCGCGACGCCGCCCGCGTGATCCGAGTGCTCGTGCGTAACTAGAACTGTGTCTATGTCGCGCAGCGAGAGGCCGGCGCGCTCGAGCCTGCGGGCGAGCTGCCTGACGTTAAAGCCGTTGTCAACCAGGACGCGCGTAAAGAACAATCCGTCGCGCGCCTCGACCACCAGCGCGTTGCCGCCGCTGCCTGAACCCAGGCTGCAGAGGCGGAGCACTATCTCAGCTGCTCACTCAGCAACGTCAGAATGCGATCCCCCGTCGGCGAACGCTCGGGCTGCCCGGCAGAATCAAACACCTGCACGCTCGTCTTTGTATCGCCCTGGCTCAATACTCCGACCCGGTACTGCGGCGCCTGAATCGGTTTGTCGCGGCCAAAGAGCTTGCTGAGAAATCCCTGTTCGGACTTGGCCTTCGCCTCGTAATCCGGGTCAAGGTAACGGACGAAATAAAAACCCTTGGCGCGATCTCGGTCCTCAACAGTGAAACCGCCGCGATCGAGCGCGAGGCCGATGCGTCGCCATGCGCGGTCGAAAGCCTCGTCGACCTCAAGCCGCTCGTTGCGCCCGTCGCTTCCCTTCACGATCCGCGCGATCTGCAGTGACGGAGTCGGCGTGCCGCCCGCCGCACTGGTTGCTGCCGCAGACGGTGCTGCCGCAGCCGCGGCCTGACGCCCCGGCTCTTCGAAGCGTGCCAGCAGTCTTTGCAACATCTCGGCCTCGAGCTCCGGATCCGGAGCGCGCGGCTGCCAACTGGTCCGGTCCTGCGCGTTACTCGTGTACACCTCTTCCATGCCGCGATGGCTGATATAAATCTCCGAAGTTCCCTGTGCGGTACGTTCCAGCCGCGCGCGGAACTTGTCCTGTTCGTTGGTGGAATAAACGGAATCCAGCACTCTGCCCAGAGTGCGACGAATGATGTCCTGCGGCAGCTTGGCGCGGTTCTCAGCCCAATTGGTTTCGAGCACGCCCGTTGTCGCGTCGGATTTTTCGACTTTCAATCCAACACTCGGCCAGAAATCAACCAGCACCGGCCACGCCTTCTCGGGCGGAAGATTTACCGCAAGCCAGCGTTGGTTGCCCTGCCTTTCGAGCTTCGCGATCGCGCCGGCCGGAACCACGGCGCTGGTAGCGACGGTCCCAGCAGTCGCCCCGGAGCGCTGGCCCTGCCCCGATGCTGTGATCGTCTGTGGACGCTCGGGAACCAGGAACCGGTCATCGCGAGGGAGTTGCGACAAGTCCGGCGGAACCTCGAGCGGCTGCCGCGTGCGCGCCGTCTCGTATTGAACTTTGTCCGAACTGATGATGCTGTTAGTCCAGCTGCACCCCGTAAGCAGCGCTGCCGCAAGCGCGCCAACCATCGGTGCATACACCGCGGCCGCGTCTGCGTTACTTGATCGACTCATGTTCCAACTCCTGCAACGAATTCCAACATCCGGCTTCCTGCAGTGCACTGTGCACCACGGCCTCGTTCTGTTTCGAAAGCGGCACCAGCGGCAACCGCACCCCGCCGCCAATCCGGCCCGCACGCGCCAATGCCCACTTGACGGGAACCGGATTCGGCTCCAGGAACAACTTGAAATGCAGCGGCATCAACTCGTTGTTGATCTTGCGCGCACGCTTCAGGTCGCCGCCGAGCGCGGCAGCACACATCTCGGACATCTGCCGCGGCGCGACGTTCGCGGTTACCGAAATAACGCCGTGTGCGCCCAGCAGCATCAGAGCAAGCGCGGTGTCGTCATTGCCGCTGAACAGCGCAAAACCCGAAGGCAGGCGCTTCAGCAAGTCTGCGCCGCGCGCCAAATCGCTGGTCGCATCCTTCAGCCCGATGATGCCCGGCACCTGCGCAAGGCGAAGCGTGGTCTCGGTGCTCAGATCGGCCACTGTGCGGCTGGGAACGTTGTACAAAACGACCGGTAGATCAACCGACTCGGCAATTTTTCGAAAGTGCTGATAAAGACCTTCCTGGGTCGGCTTGTTGTAGTAAGGCACGACCTGCAACGTTGCATCGGCACCCACTTTTTTTGCGTGGCGCGTCAGCTCGATGGCCTCCGCTGTCGAATTGCCTCCAGCACCTGCGACGACAGGCACGCGGCCGTGCGCGGCCTCCACTGCCACCCGGATCAACTCGCCGTGCTCGTCGGGTGTTACGGTGGGCGATTCGCCGGTTGTGCCGACAGCGACTATCGCGCGAGTACCTTCGGTGACATGCCATTCAATTAGACGCCGGTACGCCGCAAAGTCGAGCGAGCCGTCTTCGTGCATCGGCGATACGATGGCAACCAGGCTTCCAGTAATCATTGCGCTGCGCATGCCCCCATCGGGTCGGGAAGCGCGGGATTCTACAGCGCGAATCGCTCTGAACCGGCGTTACAAGTGGCTCAGCTCAGCAGGCAATACGGCGTGAAACTCCCCTTTGCGAGCTGCGATTCGCTGGACCATCGCGGGCTTGGGCTGCGCACTGAATCCGTCTTCGAACGCGAGCACGCGCATTTCGCTTCCGAACGCATCGAGCAACTCGCGCGGGGCCAACAGAAAATTCGGATTGCTGGGCCTGCCGAACGCAGCGTTTCCGAGCGCAAACGTTTCGTAGATCAGCAATCCGTTGCCGGATAGCGCCGCGAGCAGCGCGGGAAATAACGGCCGATGCAGATAATTGGTGACGACGATCACGTCGAATCGCGCATCGCCAAGCGGCCAGGCACCGGTTTCAAGATCGGCCGCGATGAACTCGACGTTCGCCTCGTCTTCCCACGTGCGCGCAAGCTTCGGATCGCGGTCAACGGCGATGACTTTGCAGCCGCGCGCAGCAAATAGTCGCGCGTGCCGTCCTGTGCCGCACGCGAGATCGAGCACGCAACTGCCCGGGGCCACTATGCTGGCCCAGCGTTGAACCCACGCCGATGCGGTCGCCTCGGACTCATGGCCCGCGCGCGTTGGTGGCTGATACTCTGACTGCATTAAAGGGAGCCCGCAATGTCGATAACGTTTTACACCAACCCGAAATCGCGCGGACGGATCGTGCGCTGGATGCTCGAAGAGCTCGGCGAACCGTACGAAACCGTGATTCTGGAGTTCGGCTCAACGATGAAATCACCCCAGTATCTGGCGATCAACCCGATGGGCAAGGTGCCCGCCATCAAGCACGACGACGTGATTGTCACCGAAGCCGCTGCGATCTGCGCGTATCTTGCCGATTCGTTCCCATCGTCGAACCTTGCTCCGCCGGCGAGTGAGCGGCGCCGCGGCGCGTATTACCGCTGGATGTTCTTTGCTGCGGGGCCGGTCGAAGCCGCGGTGACGAACAAGAGCCTCGGCTTTGTGTCGGACAAAAAAGGGATGCTCGGATATGGTAGCTATGAAGACACCCTGCTCGCACTAGAACAGCATGTGAAGAGCAACACGTACATCTGCGGCGACCAGTTCACTGCGGCTGACGTTTATGTCGGCTCACAGATCGGCTGGGGTCTGATGTTCGGCACGATTGACAAGCGTTTGGCCTTCAGCGACTACGTAGCCAGGTTGCGGTCGCGGCCTGCGGCAGTGCGCGCGGCCGAGCTTGACGACGTCGCAGCAATTCACTAGGAGCAACGCACTGCGTCGCTAGTCGCGCACCAGACCCATCGCAGCACGCACGTCACGCATTGTTTCGCCCGCCAGTGCGCGCGCCTTGGCGCACCCGTCGGCGACGATCTCGCGCACCAGCGCGGGCTGGTCGAGGTAGTGCTGCGCGCGCGCGCGCATCGGCTCGAGTTCGCGCACGATCGCGTCGATGATCGGCTGCTTGCATTCGAGGCATCCGATGCCGGCCGTGCGGCAGCCGGTTTGCACCCATTGCTTGATCGTGTCGTCGGAGTACACCCGATGAAGCTGCCATACGGGACACCGCTCGGGCTCGCCGGGGTCGTTGCGACGGACGCGCGCGGGATCGGTGGGCATCGTTCGGATCTTCTTTGCAACGACGGCCGGCTCTTCGCGCAGCGCGATCGTGTTGTTAAGGCTCTTCGACATCCTCTGCCCGTCGATTCCGGGCATTCTTGAAAACTTTGTCAGCAGTGCCGCCGGCTCCGCCAGGATCACGCGGTGCGCTCCTTCGGCGTATCCAAACGCGCGTTCGCGATCTTCGAGCGGCACATCGGGGGCCGCATCGACCAGCGCGCGGCCCTGCTCCAGCGCGTCGACATCGCCTTCCTGTTGATAGCGCGTCCGGAGCTCGGCGAAGCGCTTTGCATTCGCGCCGAGTTTGC
>JBDUCU010000096.1:0-11146 GCA_040003315.1 Burkholderiaceae bacterium
GGCTCAGATGATTGCCTGCGAAATTCATCCGCTGAACAATCTGCGCGTGCTGCGCTATCTGGTGCGCACGCTGGGTGTGACCGAGGAGCAGAAGAACGCGTGGTATCGGCACTGGGTCGAGCAGGGATTGGCTGCGCTCGAAGCCCGGCTCGTGGCCGAAGGGCGGGCCGGAAGCTACGCGCTCGGCAATTCGGTCACGCTCGCCGATATCGTGATCGTGCCCCAGATATTCAATGCGCAGCGAATGGATTGCAACCTGGAGAGCGTGCCCGTCGTAATGCGCGTCTTTGCAAATTGCATGCAGTTGCCGGCGTTCATCGATGCGCAGCCATCAGCGCAGCCGGATGCCGAATGAGCATCGGAGCATCACAGCGTCGTGTCACTGTCGAGATGCGGCATTGGCAATCTCGCGCGCCAAATCGGCGACGGCGCTGGCGTAAAAGTAGCTGCGGTTGTAGTAAAGCAGTGCGCTGAAGTTTACGGTGCCGACCCGATACAGTCGGTCCACCTGCCCCGCATTCAAATACGGGAGGTCGATCACCAGGACGTTCGTATCGAGCGATAGTGGAGTGTCGCTTTCGACGCCCGCCGCCATCGCTTCGGACCACCTGACATTGGCGTCGATTCCTCCGCCCAGCGCTTCGACGGTGGCTTCGTCGGTGACCGCATCGAACATGATCGGCAAGTCGCGCTGCCATCCATGCGCGGCGAGGTAGCTTCCGACCGAACCGATTGCGTCGGCGGCGCTGCCGTTGAGGTCGATGCGTCCGTCGCCGTCGAAGTCCACCGCATAGCGGCGTATCGAACCCGGCATGAATTGCGGCAGCCCGATCGCGCCTGCAAACGATCCTCTGAATGCAAGCGGATCGGACTTCTGCTCGTGTACCAGCAGAAAAAATTCCGCCAGCTGTTGCCGGTAGTACTCGGCGCGCCGCAGGTAGTCGAACGACAGCGTGACCAGCGCGTCGAGCGTGCGGAAACTTCCGGTCATGCGCCCAAAGTACGTTTCGATGCCAATGATCGCCGCGATAATTTCTGGCGGCACGCCGAACTGCTGCTGGGCACGCTGCATGGCGGCTTCGTGCTGACGCACGAACGCGGCACCCGACTGGATGCGCGGCTCGTCCAGATAGCGGGCGCGATACTCAAGCCAGTTGCGTTGGCCGAACGCGATCGGCGGCTGCATGTAGCGCTCGACCGCGGCAGAATACTTCGCACTGCTGAGCCACCGTTCAACGCGCTGGCGATCGAATCCGTGCTGGGCCAGGAGCTCGTCGATAAACTGGCGGACTTCGGCGCGCTGCAGGTACGGCGCTCGCGGTTCAGCAAGGGCGACGGGCGCGGCTGCAATTGCAGCCAGCGCCGTCAACACGGCACGCCGCTTGCGGAAAAATCGACTCATGCGCTTGAACCACTCACCGTGCGATTGTCGATCATGCTCTGATCGAGCGCGGGTGGAAATCGCGGATCGCGCGCTGCAGTGTCTTGATATCGGTGCGCATGACTGATTCGGAGCCGCGCGAGTAACGCATTCGCTCGACGCGCGACAGCAGCTTGCGCGCCCGCTTCGCATCATCGGGCACCAGCGCACGCTTGCTGCGCGCGTAGAGTTCGCGAGGACCCAGATGTTCGGCAGTAACGACCCCGGCGCGGTCGAGCCGATCTCGCAGCAGGCGGAATGCGTCTCCCAGCGGATCGGGTTCCTTGCGCGTTCGTAGCGCAAGTGCCGCCATTGCCGCCAGCACGATCGTGACAACCGCAGCGAGCAGCAGGGCCAAGCTTTCCCAGCTGGGCGTCATACCGAGCAGGCCTATCAGATCACGTTGACGTTGTTGTGAATACGAAAGCACCCACTGATTCCAGGAGTTCTGGACGGCTTCCCAATTGAAGCGGATCGAGCGCAGCCACGTATAGCTGCCCGAAGCGCCGGGCAAATTAATCCCCGATTGACGCGCGATCTCGCGTGCGCCTTCGTCGATCCGAATCGGCGCAACGATCGCTGTTGGATCGACCCGTACCCAGCCTCGCCCTCCGAGCCACACTTCAGACCACGCGTGGGCGTCCGATTGGCGAATCGTCAGAAAGCCGTCGACCGGATTGAGCTCGCCCCCCTGATAGCCAGTGACCACGCGCGACGGAACGCCCAGCGCCCTCATCAGGAACACGAATGCCGACGCGTAGTGCTCGCAATATCCCTGTCGCGTATCGAACAGGAACTCGTCGACGGAGTTGCGGCCAAGCCGCGGGGGCGACAGCGTGTATTGATAGCCGCCGCGGCGCAGAACATCGAGCGTCGCGTTGACGCGCTCGGCATCGGTGCCGGCGCGGCCGCCAATCTCTTCGGCTAACTGCAGTGTGCGCGGGTTGTAATTCAGCGGCAGATTGAGCCAGCTTCGCCGGTGCGAATTGCTCGCGTCGGCGTCAAAGCGATAACGGGTGAACGAGCGCAGCTCGTAGCGAACCCGCTGCCGGATCAGGTCGCTTGCAACGAGCTGCATTTCCGGCGTTATCCGCGTCGCAAACTCGCCGACCACTGGAAGCGCAGCAGGCGCCTCGAGCGCGAACAGCCAGTCGCGGTTGTGCTGCTCGAGGGTGACTGTGTAGGACACCAGCGAACGTGGGTCACCCTGAATCGTCGGCACCGCGTCATTGAGCTGTTGGGGTAGCGGCAGCCACGTTTTCCCGTTGAATGTTCCAAACACCGGACCGCGCCAGTAGAGCTTGTCATTGCCCGGAGGCGCGCCGTCGAACTTGACGCGAAACGCGATTTCGGTCGACTCGAGCAGCCGGCTGATCGAGCCGGGCGCCATCGAGTTCGACAACCCGGTGTTGCCGGCGCTGATGTCGCCGGGCGTTCCCCACAGCGGGCCCGAGATGCGTGGAAACAGAACGAATAGCACGGCGGTCAGCGGCAACGCTTTCAGCAGTGTCCATCCAACCATCTTGAGTTTGCGCCCTGCGGGCAGGTCGGTTTCATCGAGGTTGACACTGATTAAGACAAAAAAGAGCGCGGTCACTGCAAGCACCGCCATCACCGCAACATGAATTTCCTGGCCGTTCAAAAATTGCGTCAACAGAATGAAGAACGATAGAAATATCACGACGAAGATGTCGCGCCGCGCGCGCATCTCGAGCAGTTTCAGCGCCATCAGCAAACACAGGAAAGTAACGCCCGCCTGCTGTCCGACGACGGTTTGATATTGAAGATAAACCGCTCCAGCGGCCGTGATCAGCAGCGGCATCATCAGCAGACGGCTCGGTATCGGCTTTTGGGACAACGTCAGAAAGGCACGCCACACGAGCAGCAGCACCAGCACCGCGGTTGCCCACCACACGAGGTGCTCGAAGTGCGGTAGCACCACGAACGTGACCGCGAGTAGCAATACCAGCATGTCGCGCCGTTCGCGCGCCGCGCTCGACATCTGCGGCGCGAACAGCAGCGTCAGCGGCGCGAGGGCCTTCGCAAGCTTGCTGCGAAGCGCGGAAGACGATGGTACGGCGGCGGACATCGGCCCTAGCCCTGGCAAACTGCGAGCGCCGTCAGGCAATGATCGCGATGCGCAGCACTGCTGCCGATGAAAATCATCGCGTCGGGAAGCTTCAGTCCATAACGCACGTGGGCGGCGTCGGCGTCCAGCACCCAGCGCGTCAGGCGCGAGAGCCGGCCTTCGATGCCCAGCACTTCGGGCAGCTCCGCATAGTCAAGCATCACTTCACCGCCGCCGGCGGCCTCGAACTGCTTGACTGACAGTTCGTCCGAGCGTGCCGCAAGTTTCCACGCGATCATCTTGGGCGCATCACCGGGTTGATAGGGGCGTACGCCGGCGAAGTCATCGCCGCTCGAGGCCACGCCGACCGTATCTCCGGTGCCGGCGCCGGTCAATGGCAGTGGCGGCGCCTCGGCCTCGGGCGCCGGATAGACGGTCGCAGTCAGAGCCGGCGTCAGGTAAGACCATGCGCGCCAGAGCCCGAACGGATAGCGAGTCTCGATCGTGATGCGCGGCGCAGGCAAGTAACCGCGCAGCGGCGCAGGCAGTGGAATCGAAACAGTGCGCAACCCGCGCGCGGGCAGTTCGACGGTGACCATCGGCCGCTCGGTATCGCGCGCGCTTCGGCTGAAGATCCGAAGGGGCTCGGCCGGCGGCGCAAACGAAAACCGCAACGCGAACCGATCGGCGGTGGTCGGATTGGTGGCCGTGATCTGGAATAGGGCGACTTCGCCGGCGTATAGCGGGTCCACGTTGATTCCGCGCAGGACGAGCTGCGCAAGATTCGAATGCGTGTTGTGCATGCCGACCACGGCCATGCTGGCGACCAGAAACGTCAGCAGATAGCCCAGCTGCAACATGTAGTTGATCGATCCCACGAGCAGGATCAGTGTGACGACGCCAAAAGCCAGGCCGGGCGGCGTTGGCAAGATGTAGACGCGCCGACGATCGAGCGTGATGTCGCCGGCCTCGGGGCCGTGGCGACCGGCAATCCAGTCGGCAATGCGAATGACGAGTAGGTTGCCGAGAGTCATCCGGTGCTCATTGCATCACGACGCGCATTGCGACTGCTAAGGAACAGCAACCGCGCCGATCAGCTGCGAGACGAGTTCGCGGCCGTTCAGCGCGCGTCCACTTTCGCGGCTCGTCGCATGCAGCCGATGGCCGGCAACGCAGGGCATGATGTTCTGAACATCTTCCGGGATCACGTGCTCGCGGCCGTCGAGCCAGGCCCATGCCCGCGCGGCAGCGAGCAATGCCAGACCTCCGCGCGGGCTGAGCCCCTCGGCGTACTTACCCGAAGCGCGCGTGTGCGCAATCAGCGCCTGCAGGTAGTCGAGCAGCGAGGCTGATACGTAGACTTTCTTCACTTCAGCCTGCGCGGCCAGCAGATCGGACGGGCGCGCTGTCGCATCGAGCGACTTGAGCATGTCGCGACGTGCTTCGCCTGCGAGCAACGCACGCTCGGCGGCCCGATCCGGATAACCCAGACTGATACACATCAGAAAACGATCGAGCTGGGATTCGGGCAGCGGAAACGTACCGACCTGGTGCAGAGGGTTCTGCGTCGCGATCACGAAGAACGGCTGTGGCAGAGGGCGCGACAAGCCATCGACCGAAACCTGGTTTTCCTCCATCGCTTCGAGCAATGCGCTCTGCGTCTTCGGGCTTGCGCGATTGATCTCGTCCGACAACAGCACTTCGGTGAAAATGGGACCGGGGTGGAACACGAACTGCCCGCTGTTGCGCTCGTAGACCGAAACACCGATCACGTCGGAAGGCAGCAGATCGCTGGTAAATTGAATGCGACGAAACGGCAGGCCGAGCGAGATGGCGATCGCGTGAGCCATCGTGGTTTTTCCGACGCCGGGGGCGTCTTCGATCAGCAGATGACCGCCCGCCAGCAGGCAGGTCAGGCTCTGCCGGATCGGCAGTGTCTTGCCGACGATGATCTGGCCGATCTGCGCCGCGGCCGCGCGAAACTTCTCTAACATGGTGCACGCTGCCTGACTGGAAGCGATGGAAGTGAATGAAACAAACGGGACTCTTTACGCATCGCGCGTGTTCGCTGCACGAAATGGGTTCCTGGCACCCCGAATGCCCCGAGCGATTGGCCGCCATTCAGGATCATCTGATTTCGACCGGCATCGCGTCGCATCTGTTGCACTACGACGCGCCGCTTGCGTCGACTCAGGCGCTGCAGCGCGCGCACAGCATCGATTACATCGAATGTTTGCAGTCTAGCGTACCGCGCGACGGATACCGGCCGCTCGATCCGGACACTTCGATGAATTCGCACACTCTGAACGCCGCATTGCGCGCCGTCGGGGCGGTAGTGGATGCGACCGAACGCGTGATCGGCGGCGAGATCGCCAACGCGTTCTGTGCGGTGCGCCCGCCTGGTCACCACGCGCGCATGTCCGCCGCGATGGGGTTTTGCTTCCTTAACAACATTGCCGTCGGAGTGCGTCATGCGCTCGATGCGCATGGCATCGACCGGGTGGCGATTATCGATTTCGATGTTCATCACGGCAACGGAACGGAAGAGATCTTCGTGAACGACGAGAGCGTGCTGATGGCGAGTTTTTTCCAGCATCCGTTTTATCCGTATAGCGGCACTGGCAACCCAGCGAAAAACATGGTGAACGTGCCGCTTCCGGCTGGAACGAAGGGGGATATTGCGAGGCAGGTGGTCGACGAAGTGTGGCTGCCGCGGCTCGAGGCGTTCGAGCCGCAGATGATTTTTATATCGGCTGGTTTCGATGCGCATCGGGAGGACGACCTTGGGCAGATGGGGCTGGTTGAGGACGATTACGTCTACATTACGAAGCGCTTGATGGACCTCGCCCAGCGTCACGCCGGCGGGCGCATCGTCAGTTCGCTCGAGGGCGGGTACAACCTGAGTGCGCTCGCGCGCAGCGTGGGCGCGCACGTGAAAACACTGGCTCAGCTATGAACGATATCTTCGCTACCGGGCTCGATAGAAACGCAGCGAACTTCGCTCCGCTGTCGCCGCTGCCGTTTATCGAGCGCGCGGCCACTGTGCATCCGCATCTGACCGCCGTGATACATGGCACCGGACCGCGGGCGCTGCGGCTGACATGGGCGCAGCTCTATGCACGCTGCCGCCAACTTGCGCACGCCCTCGTGCAACGCGGAATCGGCCGCGGCGACACGGTCGCCGTGATGCTGCCGAACACGCCGGCGATGGTGGAAGCGCATTTTGGTGTTCCCATGACCGGCGCAGTGCTGAACGCTATGAATACGCGGCTCGACGCGGCGTCAATCGCGTTTCAGCTCAATCACGCCGAAGCAAAGCTGCTGATCACAGACCGAGAATTTGCGGCGCTGGTAAAGGCCGCACTTGCTGAACTCGGACGCGAGCTACCCGTTATCGATGTTGATGATCCGATCTATAGAGGGCCCGGTGAGCGGCTGGGAGAGCTCGACTATGAAGCCTTCGTGGCCGCGGGCGATCCCAACTATCGTTGGGACGCTCCAGTCGACGAGTGGGACGCTATTTCGTTGAACTACACCTCCGGGACGACCGGCAATCCAAAGGGCGTGGTGTACAGCCACCGCGGCGCATACACCAATGCGGTGTCAAATGTGCTGGTATGGGCGATGTCGCACCATCCGGTCTATCTGTGGACATTGCCGATGTTTCACTGCAATGGCTGGTGTTTCCCATGGACGGTGGCGGCGATGGCGGGCACCAACGTTTGTTTGCGCAAGGTCGAGGCTCAGGCAGTTTTCGACGCGCTCCGCGCGCACAAAGTGACGCACTACTGTGGCGCGCCGATTGTCCACTCGATGCTCGTCAACGCGCCCGAACCGATGAAACAGGGCATTGCTCATAAGGTCCAAGCGATGGTCGCGGCGGCGGCTCCGCCGGCTTCAATGATCGAAGGCATGGATCGAATGGGGTTCGACCTGATTCACGTTTATGGACTGACCGAGGTCTACGGCCCGGCGGCCGTGTGTGCCAAGCAGCCCGAGTGGCGCGAGCTCGACGTCGGCGAGCGGGCAATGAAAAATGGCCGGCAGGGCGTTCGCTATACGTTGCAGGATGCGGTCGCGGTGATCGACCCGGAGTCGATGCTTCCGGTGCCGGCCGACGGCGAAACGATTGGTGAAATCATGTTCCGCGGCAACATCACGATGAAGGGATATCTGAAAAACGCAGCGGCGACCGAGGAAGCATTTCGCGGCGGATGGTTTCATACCGGCGATCTGGCGGTGATGCAGCCGGATCATTACCTGCGCATCAAGGATCGCAGCAAGGACATCATCATTTCGGGTGGGGAAAATATTTCTTCGATCGAGATCGAGGACGCGCTGTACCGGCATCCAGCGGTGATCGCGGCGGCAGTGGTTGCACAGCCCGATTCGCGCTGGGGCGAAGTTCCCTGTGCGTTTGTCGAGCTAAAGGAGGGGGCGACGATGTCAGAACCCGACCTGCTCAAACATTGCCGCGCATATCTTGCCGGGTTCAAAATGCCGAAGCGGATCGTGTTCGGCGCGTTGCCAAAGACGTCGACCGGCAAAATTCAAAAGTTCGTATTGCGCCAGCAGGCCCAGTCGGCCGCGGCGATCGATGTCTAGGAGCGGAACATGAATGCACCGATGGCCGAAGCTTATGTACTGACGGCGCGCGACGAGCGCGGCGTCGCGACGCTGACGTTGAACCGTCCGCAGCAATTCAACGCACTGTCGAGCGAGATGATGGCGGCATTGCAGGCTGAGTTTGACGCGCTGGCGGACGACAAGTCGATTCGGGTCGTGGTCATCGGCGCGCAAGGCAAGGCGTTTTGTCCCGGCCACGATCTGAAGCAGATGAAGGCTAATCCCTCGCTCGAGTACTACCAACAGTTGTTCACGCAATGCACGACGCTGATGATGACGATTCAGCGGCTGCCCGCCCCGGTGATTGCGAAAGTGCACGGCATCGCGACGGCAGCCGGATGTCAGCTGGTCGCGATGTGTGACCTGGCGGTCGCATCCGCCGATGCGAAGTTCGCGGTTTCGGGGATCAACGTCGGACTGTTCTGCTCGACACCGGGCGTCGCGCTAAGCCGCAATCTTGGACGCAAGCAAGCGTTCGAAATGCTGGTCACCGGCGATTTTATCGACGCCGATACCGCGCGTGCGCGAGGACTCGTGAACCGTGTCGTTCCGGCTGCCGAGCTCGATGCCGAGGTCGAAAAGCTAGCTAATAGAATTCTGTCGCTGCCGCGCGGTGCGATTGCTATGGGCAAGGAGCTTTTCTACCGGCAGCTTGAGACCGGCATCGAAGCGGCGTACCAGCTGGCCGAGCAGACGATGGCGTGCAACATGATCGATGAATCGGCGCAGGAAGGCGTCCAGGCGTTCATGGAGAAGCGCGCACCAAGGTGGTGAAAGGGATTACCAGAAAGCGTCGTCTTCACGTTCACGCACCTCCCGCAGACTGTACTCGGCGATCTTGCGAACCAGATCCTCCGGCAGTGACTGGTTGTAGGGAATCTGGAGGGTTCCCTTGGTCGTCTTGTGCGTTTCCAGGTCGCTGCGAAATGCTTCTAACGCAGCCGCTGTTGGTGCGAAGTTGAGGTGTGCGTTGTGCGCAGAGAAGGCAAACAGGAATCGGGGCTCCACGAAGAAAGGGATTCCCCACTTGATCGCCTCGTCCGCCTTCGGCGCGACGCTCTTGAGGATCGCATACAGCCGGCGCAAGTGCGGCCGACCCTCGCGTGGGGCAGCCCGGATATATTCTGCGATCGTTGTCTGACGCTTGCTTGCCATCTCTTTCATAGCGGTATCGCCACTAACCACTAGCGCTTCTTCTTGCCGGAAATGTTGGCGGCGACGGCTGCCCGAATCAGATCCTTCAACGCCGCCTCATCGAGGTGGTCGGTCTCGCGGAAGTCGATCGCCCGTCGCACGTTGCCTTCGAGGCTGGCGTTGAACAGCTTCGCCGGGTCCTTCAAGGAGGCGCCCTTGGCGAAGGTCATCTTGACCACGCTCTTGTAGCTCTCGCCGGTGCAGACGATGCCTTCATGGGACCAAACCGGTGTTCCCCTCCATTTCCACTCTTCGGTGATCTCCGGGTCGGCCTCCTTGATCAGCTTGCGCAGGCGATCGAGCAGCTTGCCACGCCAGTCGCCCAGCTCGGCGATGCGCTGGCTTATCAGTTGCGACGCTGATGCTGCGGATTTAATCGGTTTGCTCTTCATCGTCTTCCCTCGGAGACATGCAGCATCGCGGTTCAAAGGCTCGAATCTACGAGTGATTTATCTCGATGTCTTGCGCTGGCACGATTGAGAAGCCTAACGTTCGACATGAGCGCAGCTGGAAGCGTGCGAAGCAGGCTGGAAGACGTCCGCTCAATGGGAGCGTTAGGCGTCTTCCGGCGTACAACGTCGGCTGTCCTACCCTGGCTGCACTATATTCGGGTAAGGACGTGTCTTCACTAAGCGAAGGAACAAGCAATGACCGACCCGCGCAACGTAGCTCACGACAAGAAAGTCCAGCAAGAGAAAAAGCATCAAGGCGAGGAGATCGCTCCTGGGGCAGACAAGAAGCCGCAACCAGGGAAGAAGACGCACATGGAGAACCATGCGTCCGACGTCGCGAAGGTACCCGACCAAGCGGCGCCGGTGCCGACAGACGAGAAGGCTCTGGAATGACGCAAGATGAGGCGTGTTCCAGAAGCTTGCGGCCGATGCCGTTGCCTTGCGACCGAGTTAGAGCGGCCCGTGGGCGTCCGCGTTGAGCGCCAGGTTAGACCTCTTCCTCAGCATCGCTTTGGTCTGGATATAGCAGCGCAAATAGCGCTCTGGTTGTGTGTGTCATCCCAGCGGCGCTCGGGCGAACGAAGTCGTTTTTCGTGACGAGCACTTTGACGTAGATGGCTTCGAAGACCCGCTTTACTTGGCCAGGGCCGACAAGCTCGCGATCGAAGCCGGGCATGATGCCGATAAGTTTCCAACCCGCTTTCTCGAACCCAACCTGCATGTGCGGAACCTTGAGCGTTGCGAGGCCGTAGACAATTCCCATTCCCATGGCAGTGCCCATGGCCTCTACGAGGGGCGGGAAGCACTTGCTTAGGCGGGCTCCGCGGTGAGCTTCGGCGATCGTACCGACTCGCCCATAGAGTACTTGGCTGTCTCTATCCCTCTCGACCGACAGCATGCCGGCCCACTCGTTCCCGCGCTTGAACATAACAACAAAGAAGTCGCGATCAGAATCTCCATCCAGCACGACCCTGCTCGTGTAGAAGTCTTCGCGCAAGTAGCAACTTGCATTGCCTACCGCGAGTCCAGGGAACCATTCGTCCACCGCGCGTACAAGTGCGGGCACTTCGGATCGATTCAGCAGCTCATAGCGATAGCCCTGTGGCAGTGGAACAAGCGTGGTGAGAGCTTCGGCGGAAGGCCAGATCATCGGTTTGCTCCAAAGTCATCGCCTAGCCTACGGCATCCCATTGCATATGACTCGGTCGCGCGAGAAGGGGGCGTTGCAGAGGCCTCGCCGGAGCACAAGGCAATGGCGACGATCACTTTCGTTTCAGGCCATCTCGCCAGGCGATGACCTCGAGTTCGCCGCGGACGGCTTCTTCGACCGGGATGACGGGGTGCACCTCGAACACGAACGAAGGGAGCATCGAACAGAATTTGTGA
>JBDUCU010000017.1:0-34342 GCA_040003315.1 Burkholderiaceae bacterium
GCCGTAAATTCCCCTGCAACATCGTCGGCGCCGAGCCCAGCAACACCCGCGTCAACAGGCCCCGTTATCGCTCCGAGCACGAGCACCGATGTCGTTACGAAAAAGGGCACCGAAACCGGTATGGTCGGTGGCGAGTCGGGGACGGTGGCCGCGAGCGGCAAGCCGGGTACCGGCACTGCCAGCGGCGCAGGAACCGGAGCAGCCCAGGTGAGCGACGAAAAAACAACCAACAAGAAGTAGCGGCGGGACTAAGCGCGCCCCGTCATTGATTCGGGGCGCACCCACCGCTCGAAGTCATCGGCGCTGACATGCCCCGATAGCAGTGCAGCTTCTCGCAGCGTTGTGCCCTCGCGGTGCGCTCGCTGGGCAATAGCCGCTGCCTTGTCGTAACCAATGTGCGGCGCCAGCGCGGTGACGAGCATCAACGAGCGATCCACCATCTCAGCAATCCGATCCAGCCGCGGCGTGATGCCGGCGACGCAATGGCGATCGAAGCTCAGCACCGCATCGGTCAGCAGTCGCACGCTGGACAGCGCGTCGTGAGCGAGCAACGGTCGGCAGACGTTTAACTCGAAATTTCCCGACGCGCCTGCAATGTTGATCGCCACGTCATGACCAAAGACCTGCATGCAGACCATGATCAGCGCTTCGCTCTGCGTCGGGTTGACTTTTCCCGGCATGATCGAGCTGCCGGGTTCGTTTTCGGGCAATGCGATTTCGCCGATGCCTGACCGCGGGCCACTTGCCAGCAGACGCACGTCATTGGCGATTTTCAGCAGCGCGGCTGCGAGCGTCTTGATGGATCCATGCGCAAACACAAGCGGATCGTTTGCGGCCAGTGCAGCGAACTTGTTCGGCGCCGAGACAAAAGGCAGGACGGTCGCTGCGGCCAGGTGCGCAGCGACCCGGGTTCCGAACTCGCGGTGTGTCGCGATGCCCGTGCCGACTGCGGTGCCTCCGATTGCGAGCGGCAACAATGCTTCGACGCCGTGCTCGAGCGCGGTCGAAGCGAAATCGAGCTGCGCGGCGTATCCGGAAAATTCCTGGCCGAGTGTCAGCGGGGTCGCGTCCTGCAAATGCGTGCGTCCAATCTTCACGATGTGATCGAACTCGTTCGCCTTCGAGGAAAGCGTCGTGCGCAGTGCACTGACCGCTGGCAGCAACCGCCTGCTCAGCGCCTGAGCCAGTGCGACGTTCATCGCAGTTGGAAAGACGTCGTTTGTTGACTGGCCGCGGTTAACCTCGTCATTAGGATGGACTGCTCGCCCGATCCCGCGTGGCTGGCCGAGCAGTTCCGACGCGCGGTTGGCGAGCACCTCGTTGACGTTCATGTTCGTCTGAGTGCCCGATCCGCTCTGCCACAGCGACAGCGGAAACTGGTCGGCGTGCTCGCCGGCGAGGACCTCGTCGGCAGCCGCCACGATAGCGGCCGCGTGCGGGGGGTCGACAATGCCCAGTTCCGAATTGACCAGCGCCGCTGATCGCTTGACGAGTGCCAGAGCGAGAATCAGCTCGCGCGGCATTTGTTCGTCGGAAATCGCAAAGTGATGCAGCGCTCGCTGTGTCTGCGCTCCCCACAGTCGGTCCGCAGCGACCTCGATGTCACCGAACGTGTCGTGCTCGATACGAAATGCTGCGGTCGACGGTTGGTTTGGAGAGCTCATGCAGATTGAACGGTAGCGCAAAGTATCGTGCGCGTAGCCGCGCGTATGCCGGTTTCCCCCGCTCGAGCGGGGGAAGGCCGCTGACCGCTGCTACTTGGATGCGGGAAACGCCCAGCGCCGGCTCGAAGCTCGTAACCGAAATCTCTTCAGGATGAACCCTGTGACCGCCATCAAGATCAGTTTCTTCATCGACACGCCTCTGTGGACCCCGTTGCACACCCCGCACAATTACAAGAACAGCGTCATCGCGCCCGTCGGCGCAATCAGCAAGCCCCGTGCCGCGCAATTGGGCGTCAGTGCAGCGTGACGGCCGCGCCGGCCAGTGCGCGCTCGAGTTCGTCGGGTGACAGCGGCTTGGTGAAATGCGCATTGCAGCCCGCTGCCAGGGACCGCGCGCGATCCGAGTCCTGTCCGAAACCGGATATGGCGACGACGTAAATCGGTTTGCCCCACTCAGTGGCGCGCAGGCGCCGCGCTGCCTCGTGCCCGTTCATCTTCGGCATGCTGACGTCGAGCAATAAGATATCGGGGCGAAACTGTTCGGCCAGATGAAGCGCCTGTATCCCATCGTGCCCGACCGCGACTTCGTGCCCGGCGTTACGTAACAGTGCCGCGAGCGATTCGGCTGCGTCGCGGTTGTCGTCGACCACCAGCACCCGCCGTGTCACAGGTTCCTGGCTTCGTTCGCCCAAATGTGCCGCCGCGGAGCCGTCGAAGGCCGTAGCGATGAAGATACGCTCGTCGCGCGCTGGCACGCCACGCGGCAATCGCACAATCATTTCCGTGCCGCATCCGACTCCCGCGCTGTGTGCATCGACGGATCCGCCATGCAGTGCGGTCAACGCGCGTGCCAGTGGTAATCCGACACCGAGCCCGGCATCGCCTTCACCGGGATTTGACCCCGCTTGCGAAAACATGGTGAAAATCGAGCCGATCATTTCGGGCGCGATACCCTTGCCGTCGTCTCGAACGTGAATCGCGATTTCGTCCTGATCCGCTCGAGCACTCAAGGCGATGCTGCCGAGAGCCGGTGTATAGCGAGCGGCATTGTTCAGCAGGTTCGCCAGCACCTGACTGATGCGAGCCGGATCGCAGTAAAGAGCCAATGGCGCTCCCAGACCATCATTTGCGACATTCACCACCAGGTTCTGATGGCGCGCGGTAATCAGCGGACGAGCTGTTTCTAGCGCCGTGTCGATCAATGCCTGAAGCGTGACGTGCTCGCGCCGCAGCGCAAGTTTGCCCGAGGTAATGCGACCGACATCCAGCAGATCATCGATCAAACGCACCATCATTGCGACCTGACGATCGAGCACGTCACGCGCATACGCAGCGAGCTGCGTGTTATCCGGAGCGCCCCGCATCAATTGCAACGCACTGCGTATCGGCGCCAGCGGATTGCGCAATTCGTGCGCGAGCACGGCGAGAAACTCGTCCTTGCGACGATCGGCCTCCCGCAGCGATCGCTCGGCCTGCTGCAGCTCGGCGACACTGGCGCGCAGGTGGCGCTCATCTTGGCGACGTTTCGTGGTATCGAGCATTGTCCCGATGCATCTGACGGCGATGTCACGGGCTTCGGCTGACGTGAAAAACCAGCGGCCACGCGCTGCGACCGTGCGCTCGCCACCGTTGGCATGGACGATTCTCATCTCGAACGCAAATTCCCCCTGGCCCGACGGGTCGCGCGACCGATTGATTGTCTCGACGACGCGGCGCCGATCGTCCGGATGAATCGCCCTGCGAGCCTTTCGATAGGGTAGCGCGGCAGTCGAGGAAAAGTCGAAAATCGCACGGCATCGGTCGGACCAGATCATGCGCCGTGTTGTAAGGTCGATTTCGAAAACGCCGAGCCCGGTGGACTCGAGGGCAAGGCGTAATTGCTCGTCGCGGTCGCGCAGTGATTCTTCGGCACGCATCTGGCCGTCGATGTCCGTCGCAACACCGAACCACCGTGGCGCTTGGTCGCCAGCGCGTTTGACAGGAGACGCCCGCACCATGAACCAGCGATAAGAACCATCGACGCTGCGAATTCGGTGGCGCGATTCGTACTGAGTGCCGCGCGCTAGCGCGGAGCGCCATGCCTCGCGCACCCGCTGTAAATCTTCCGGATGAATCGCCTCTCTCCCTAGCCGCTGCGCGTTGCCGTCCGGCGTGCGCTTGAGTCCGGTGTAGTCAGCCCAGCGCTGATTGGTATAGACATTCGCTCCTGCGGCGTCCATCGCGAACATGATGTCGGGCAGCGATTCGGCGAGTTCGCGAAAGCGTGCTTCGCTGCTGGCAACGCGCTGCTCGCTCGAACGCCGATCGGCGATCTCTTTCTGCAATGCACCCTGACGACGTTGCGCGCGGCGTTGGGCCCGATGCAATTCCTCGGCCAAACCCGATGCAACGATTCCGACAACGGCCAGCAGAACAGCGGGCGCAGTTGATTCGATCGATGTGAATGCAAAAAATGCGGGCGCGCCGCCCACGGAACTGGTAGCGGCGGCGATCAACACGCACAGCGCAGTCGCCAGCAGCCCCGGCCACAGCCCGCCATAGGCCGCGCTTGCAAGAATTGCCAGCACCGGGATGAGTTGGGGGGCCGGTGTGCCCAGCGCTGGCAGCAGCAATCCGTATTGCAGCAATGCAGCGACCGTCGTGGTGATCGCCACGACGGCAAGCGCTTTGAGTGCAACGGTTCTGTCTGATTCCATCGAGTAGCCAGCAGGCCCCATGCTTGAACAATAAGACCGCGTTGACAACAGCGGTTGACTCCTGTCAATGGATTAGCGGCGCTATGGCTGCGTAGATCGCTCGCTCGTTGTGATGCTCTAGGCACAGGTCGTGCTCTGCATTCTTGAGTGCCGAATCGATGCGCACCAAGCTGCCGCCCAATCGAAGGTTCTTGCCGAGTCTCACCACCGGAGGGTTGATGGAAGTTGCCCACCTTGATCAGCAAAACGTGATGGGCCGATGCATCGCTGCCTGCAATGAATGCAATCGGGTGTGCCTGCAAAGTATCGAACACTGTTTGGCGCTTGGGGGACAGCATGCAGAGCCCGCACACATCGCGGTGCTCCTGACGTGTGCCAGCACCTGTCGCACCGCCACCGAACTGATGTCGATCAATTCGGTGTGGCATCCGACAATCTGCGATCTATGCGCTCAGGTCTGCGAAGAATGCGCCGATCAATGCGAGGATCTGGGTGACATCGATGATTGCGTTGCGGCTTGCCAGAGCTGCGCCGATGCGTGTCGTGACATGGACGGCGAGCCTATCGACGAGGAAGAGGATGAAGCCCAGGAAACAGATCTCGCCATCAGCGAGCGGCTTAACTAGCGCAGCAATCTTCAGCGACCGAGGTCAGGCTGCAACGCACTGGGGGTCAATCTTCGCTCCTATTCCGCTGTCCGATGTGTCACTGGGCCTAGCCGTTACCTTGCGCTTCACGGGCGGTGTCAGATGCGCCGCTGATCCCGCGCGAGCCACGGGAGTGATGTGCCGTTGTTAAAGACGCGGAAGCTTAAGTTCGATGCAAGGTCGAGTTGTGTCAGGGCCAACGTGAAGTTCGCCGTCGTGCAATGCTGCTATTAGAGTACTGATTCGGAGGTCGAGCAGCGCAGCGTCAGACCAGTCGGGCTCGTAAGCCGACCCGGACAACGAAAGTGTGCAGGCGCCATGGTTGACCGCGCTCTCCACCTCAATCGTCGAAGCTTCCCTTGCGCGCCGGACGATGATCGCCAGCAGGCGGTACGCGAGGCGTGTCAGGCGGCGGGCGTCGCCGTTGACCGATACGTCGGCGGTAGCAAGCTTCGATTGCAAGAACACGCCGTGCAGCGTCAGCATGCTGCTCACGCGGTCGATCGCTTGCCCGACCGCCTCGTCGATCTGCAAGGCTGCCGACTGCAGCTGCAGTACTCCCAGGATTGCGCGGCCGTCGTCGACAAACTCCTCGAGCAATTGCGTCTGATCGCGTGAGTTGCGCCCTATGACGTCGGCGACATGCTGGATCCGCACCGGATCAAGTCCGCCTTTCTGCAGAAGATGCGTCCAGCCGAGGATCGTATTGAGGGGGGTGCGCAGATCATGGTTAAAGCGGCTCAGCAACGAGACTAGCAGCGCCGTCCGTCCAGTCGGATCAAGTGCTTGTAACCAGTGCGCACCGCAACGTGCTTCGGTTCTGGCAACAGTCGTGTTCATTGCACTTATTGACTCCGGTGGCCAGATTGTCAGTAGCCAGCCAACGAGCCGGCGCTGCAAGTATTGTTCCCGAGATCCAGATGCATGGGCACACGCCTTGCCGATTTTGTGTCGCAGCCGGCGAGTCTTCTTACTTGGCACCTCATCCGGGCTCAGCGCGGTCCACTACAAGGAGCACTGCATGACGAAGCAAAACCAGCAACAGCCAAAGCAAAATGAGAAGCAGCAGCAGCAAAGTCCCGCGCAACGATCGAACAATCCGAGTCAACAGGGCGGGCAGAACCCACAGGGTCAGCCAAGTAGCAGTTCCAGTTCGCAGGGGCAATCGGGCGCGCGGCAATCGGATCAGGGATCTGGCAGCCACCAGTCATCGGGAAGTTCGCCCAACCCGGGCGGTTCTCAGTCCGGTGCGCAGCGCAGCCGGACATCCAAGTCGAAGGATGGATTTGAGGACGATGATTCTCCCCAAATGCATCAAGCTGGCGAGCAGTCCGGGCAGAACGCGGGTCGCGCCACACCAGATGCGCAATACGGTACCGATAGTTCTTCGAAAACCGGCAACCAGCTGGGCCGGGCGCAGGGTTCCTCAGGCGCGTCAACATCGGCGGGTGCTTCTGAATCTTCGACCGGCGCCGATCGAGACACGATGACGGGGTCGAGAAACAAAGACCGCTAGTTTCCAGCAGTTTGAAAGAAAAAACGGGGACCGAGCTCCCCGTTTTTTGCGTCCTCACCGATTACGGTGCCGCAGGTTCAGGGTTCCGCTGTCTCTTCCGCGGTTTGCCGCGTGTATGTCAGCGCACTGGTATCGAATCCCTGGGCTCGTGCTTTGGTCAGAAAATCCTGCCGCGTCGCATCGTTCACAATCGGGCGGCGCGACAGCAACCACAGGTGTTTGCGATCAGCGGTTCCGACAATCGCACTGCTGTAATCGTCGGCTAAATCAATGATCGTGTAGTCAGACCACACGAAGGGCAGTACATCGAGCGCAGGATGCGTGTACGAAACTTTGAATCGCGCCTGCGTGGCGTCGTCGGCCAATTTGGCGCGGCCGGTCGAACGCTTGATCGTGCCGTCTTCCCTGCGGCAAAGAGTCAACAGGCGCAACCCGTAGTCGGTTCTCGCATAGGTTGAGCGCGTATCCGATGCGCTGCCTCGATCTTCCGCATCGGGCAAGTGCGCAATCTCGAACCAGCTTCCCACGAAACGATCGAGGTCAACGTATGCAGCACTGGCAAGTGCCCGCTTGGCATTCTTGGCCATCAGGGCAGCAACGAGTGCGCTGGCCGCCGTGACTGCCTGCGGGCCCATCGCGGATAGGTAGGGGGCATAGGCTCGCATCCTTGCAATGAACCCCTTGCCGCTGACTTCAGAGCGCGGCACGGTGCGTCGCGCTCTCAGAACTTGTCGCAGGAGCAGCGCCGCCGCTGCAGCTCCCATGATGGTGGGCCCCTTTGCGCGCCAGTGAGCCCGCAGCGCGCGACCGGATCGAAGTGCCTGCAGGTCGGCTGCATGGACGGCGCGTTCAGCCGCTTCGATGTCGTCTTTCAGCGTATCAAGCGCCGCTGTCATTCCGGTCTTTCGCAGAATTAGAACGAGCCAGGGCGCTTCGCGTACCTTCAAAGGTCAGGTTCGACACAAACCCGCGGATCGCTCGCACCAGCAAGAAAGCGGCGACAGCGTGCAATGCAATCGCGACAACGACCGCCAGCACCCACGGCACTCCTGCAATCACGGCGGCGACAATCAGCGAGCCGATCAGAATCAGCCATGCTGTGACGCCGAGCAGCGCTGCTGCAACCGCGCAGCCAAGCATGTATGCGACCGATAAGGCAGCCCGCTTGGCCTCCAGCTCGAACAGTTGGAAGCGGGCGGTAAATGCCGCTCGCACGTCATCAATGAACCCCGAAAAAGTCGGTCGCGGAGGGCGGGAGGGAACCCCTGAACGTCGATCCGCGGTTGAACCGCGAAACGCACGCTTCTCCTCAGACGCAGGCTCAGGCTGCGCTGTGGCGCCGCCGCCGGCGACCGTTCCTTGAGCAATATCCACCGCGTTACGCCACGCAGAACTTCGCTACTTAGCGCGAAAGTCTGCCCAGCAGTAAACCGGCTAGCAGAGCAACGCCGACGATCTGCAGCGGGCGCGCACGAATCTGCTCGCGAGCGGATTCCACCCACTCCTCTTCCATCGCCATGAAGTCGTCATACTTTGCATACAAGGCCGTTTGTGCTTCGCTGGCTGCGGTACGCGCACGGTCCAGAGCGGGCGCAGCTTTCGCGGCCAGGCGATCGACCGTCTCGTGCGCACCTTGTGCGACGCGATCGACGGTGGTATGCGCCCGGTCTGCCGCCTGCGCAGGATTGATTTTTCCGACGCCGCTTCCCGTCGTGCCCAAGTTCCCGCTGTTCGGTGTTGTGGTTTCCATCTGTGCTCCTTCGATAATGAGGTGAACGCCCGTCAGCTTGGTGGCCAGCCAGGCGTTCGTTTAGTTAGTATTAGCGAACAGTGCCGCGGCGGAACAGGTTGACGATCGCCAGCAGAATCACGGCGCCGAGCAGCGAGACAACCAATGCGCCGAAGCTAAATGCGTCCTGATTAATGGACGGAACCCCGAGCAATGGTGAGATCAGCCAACCGCCGAGTGCTGCGCCAACGATGCCGACGACGATGTTCAAGAAGATGCCCTGTTGAGCATCAGTCCGCATGATCAGACTGGCCAGCCAGCCCACAACGCCGCCCACGATGAGCCAAATGATGAAGTTAATCATTACGTTTACCCTCTGAGTTGGTTGGTTAGTTAGGCCTAAGAAGCCAGCGGAAAGGCGCCGAAACTCTAGCTACCGCATCCGTAACACGTTTAAAGCAAGCCATGTGCCCGATTCAAACGAGGGATGTGTTAACCGCAGTTCTGGCACGCGCGTTGCTTTACCGCTTTCGCAACAAAATCCACCGAGGGAGCGATCATGGCACGCACAAAGGCACGGGCTCAAACGAAAAAGCAGTCGAGCAAAGACGGCAACGAGTTTTTGCTTGCAAGGCTGGGCAAGGGCTGCTGGGTCGTTGGCTATCAGGGCCGAATGATTGCCGGGGCCGTATTAAGTTCTTTGCCCGCGGCCGCGGCCTACGCTGCCGATCTGGCACATGCTTTTGGCCGCCACAATTTTCTTCTTACGGTCGTTGAAGCGGGTCGCCAGATCGTGTAGTCCATCAATGCGCGGCTGGAGTTCTGGGCCCGTGTCTGGCCCGCTTAGGCCTGCGCGCGGCCGACGCCCCCGTCGGCTTCTACCGTACCCCGGCCACCCCGAGCCTGGGAACCCAACTGGGGTATTGTTCTTGTCTGCACACGACGTACGTTGCAAGTGCCAGCGTGCGTGGGTTAGGGGATGGGTCAATGGGTCATGCACTGATTGTCGACGACGACGCCGACACTGCGGAGATGCTCGCAGAAATGGTCGCAGGCCATGGATTTACGGCGGCCACGGCGCGTACGATGCGCGACGCACGGCGACAGCTCGCGACCACTGTTCCGGACGTTGTATTTCTCGACTTGATGCTGCCGGACGGCAAAGGCATCGAGTTGTTCGGTGACAAAGGCGCGCTCGCTGATACGGAAGTCGTGCTGATCACCGGTCATGCGAGCCTTGAGACTTCAATCGAGGCGTTGAGGCTGGGCGCTGCCGATTATTTAATCAAGCCAGTCAGCCCAGCGCAAGTTCAGGGAGTGCTGGAGCGCGTCATGCGGCCCGGTGAACTGCGCGCAGAAATCACGGACCTGCAGCACGAGCTCGACCGTAGTGGCCGGTTCGGCGAGATGTGGGGAGGATCGGCCGCGATGAAGCGCGTGTACGAGCAGGTGTCGCGCGTCGCAGGAACTGCGGTGACCGTGCTCGTCCAGGGAGAAAGCGGGACGGGCAAGGAGCTTGTGGCGCAAACGATTCACTCGCTGAGCCGTCGCCGCAGTCGTCCGTTCCTCGCGATCAACTGCGGAGCCATTTCGCCGCACCTGATGGAGAGCGAGATCTTCGGCCATGAGAAGGGCAGCTTCACTGGCGCCAGCCGACAGCACCTCGGCTTCTTCGAGAGAACGCACGGCGGAACTTTATTTCTCGATGAAGTCACTGAGATGCCGCCGGACCTGCAGGTCAAGCTGCTGCGGGTCTTGGAAACAGGAACCTTCAACCGGGTCGGGTCCACCGAGACGCAGCGCGCCGATGTCCGCGTTCTGGGTGCGACCAACCGGGTCCCCGAGCGCGCCGTTGCCGAAGGTAAGCTGCGCGAGGATCTGCTTTATCGATTGAACGTCTTTCCGATCCGTTTGCCGCCCCTGCGGGAGCGCCGCGAAGATATTGCGTTGCTGGCGGATCACTTCCTGGCGGAGATCTGCAAGGAAGAAGGTAAAGAGAAACGCTTTAGCAAAACCGCCTACGAGCGGATGAACGAGTACGAGTGGCCTGGCAACGTGCGCGAGCTACGCAACGTCGTGCAGCGCGCATTTGTGATGGCGTCAGGCGCCACCATCAATGACGAGTGGCTCGAGCTGCAGGGAGGTCGCCGCGAAGAGCGCGACAAGGGAGCCGTCCTTACGGTGCGCATTGGCACCACACTCGCCGAGGTTGAGCGGCTGCTGATCTTCGCTACCTTGCAACATTTTGATGGACACAAGGAGCGTACCGCCGCGGCGCTCGGCGTCAGCCTGAAAACCTTGTACAACCGACTCAAAGAATACGGTGCCGAACTTGCGCCGAATTCCAAAGACCGCCGCGCCGCATAGAGCGTCGATTTCACACTGAACCGAACAGGCACGTCGATTGCTTTTTCAGCCAGCCGGCTTGCGTCGCAATTCGCAAGGCAAGGGCCCACGATATTCCGTGCGGGCTCGGCATTCAAACTTTGAGAGGGAGCCAACATGCAGAGAGTTGCACGTCACAGATTGAGAGCGGCGGTGGCTATCGCCGTGGCCGTTATTGCCCTCGGCGCGTGCACGCGTTCCGAGCGTCAGGAGGTCCGGACCGAAGCCAAGCAGGCGACCAATGCCGCGGCAAGCACCATCGACAACGCGGCTCTGACCACGAAAGTTAAGTCTGCACTGTTGGCGGATTCACAGGTAAAAGGCACGCAGATAAACGTCGACTCCAGTGCCGGCGTGGTCAAGCTGACGGGCACCGTCGATACTCCGGCCCAGGTCACACGGGCGGTAGAAGTCGCCAATGGTGTCCAGGGTGTACAGCGGGTCGAGAACAACCTGACCTCGAGCCCGAATGCCGCTCCTGGACTGGTGCCGGGCACGCAGCCTCCGGGCACTGCCCCGGCCGCCACGCCGTTGCCCAACAACATGACACCGCCGGCCAAGAAGCCTTAGTACAGCAGCTTGTAGTGGCGCGGCTGAGGCCGCGTCACTTTAACTTTGGAGGACGTAATGGCCGAAAATCCACCAAAAACCGGAAGCGAAGTGCAAGGCGAAGGCGATTACAAGTGCTGTGCGCCGATATAACGAGGCGACGCGCAAGTTTGCCGAAAACGAAGATGTCGCCGAAGCCGCGCGAGACGCCGAGCCCGAAAGCGCGGCCGAGGAGAAACAAATGGAGCGGGCCGAGCAGCGAGGGAGGGAGCGCGCAAAAGACGAAGACCCGTTGCACGACCATCCTGAAGCGATCGATAAAACCAGCTCCAAGTAGGCTCCATCTCCTGAGCGTTCATTAGAAGGCTGCGGCAGTCAGCGCGGCCCCGCCTCTGGATCCGCGCAATCTGGCGGCTGCCGCGTCCTCATATCTGTTGCTTGGCTGACCACCCTCAGTGAAATCATCGAACGCGTTGAAAGTGAGACCATTGCGTAATGAGCAAGGCATTTGTCAAAGAAGCCGACGACGCAGATGATGACGAGCTAGAAACGCCGCAAATTGCTGGCGTGCGTAACTACATTACGCCCTCCGGGTACGCCCGCTTGAAAGAGGAGTTGCTTCAGTTGCTTAACACCGATCGGCCGGAGGTCGTGCGCACGGTTTCGTGGGCCGCTTCGAACGGCGACCGCTCGGAAAACGGAGACTATATCTACGGCAAGAAGCGCTTGCGAGAGATCGATCGGCGTATTCGCTTTCTAACGAAGCGGTTGGATTTGGCCGAGGTGGTCGATCCCGCCACGCGGTTAGAGTCCATCGACCAGATTTTTTTTGGCGCCACTGTTAAGTATGCATCGGCTGATGGCAATAGCCATCAAGTCACGATTGTCGGTATTGACGAAGTCAATCCTGCACGCGGCTATGTCAGCTGGATTTCTCCAATTGCCGTTGCTTTGCTCAAGGCACGCGTGGGCGACAACGTCACGCTGCGCACTCCGGCAGGCAGCGAACCACTCGAAATCCTGAACGTGAGCTACGCTAAATCGTGAGCGGCTGCGCGGCTGCTGCCGCCGCGCGGGCGGGCGAGCTGCTGCACGTTTTTGACGCGACGTAGGGAGCGCATCACGCGCGCAAGATGGTTGCGGTCGTGGACCTGAATTTTGAAGTGGATCAGCGCCAGTGTTGCGTCTTCATCCTCCAGATGGACGTTCAAAATATTTGAGTCCGCATCCGCAATTGCGACTGCGATGCGACCGAGCACGCCGCGCTCGTTCAGTGCACTGACATCGATCGCGACTGTGAAGTTGCTGGCTGGCTCCTTTGCCCATTGCAATTCAATCCAGCGATCCGGATCTGCGCGTCGTGCGCGCTGAGCATGCAGACAATCTGTGTGATGAACCGCAAGTCCCTGGCCCTTGCGAATGTGGCCGATAATTGGATCATCCGGAATCGGGTGGCAACAGCTCGCCATTTGCACCGCCATTCCCTCGGTCCCGCGCACGACAACCGGAACATGCGTCGCGGGCACCGACGAACCGGCGCTTTGCGATATTTCGCCGTCCGCGGAGCCGACGGCGAGTTGCCGAGCGACGACAGCCGGCAGACGGCGGCCCAGACCGATATCTGCAAGCAGGTCCGACCTCGATGCGGTGTCCGACTGCTTGAGCACGGAGGTCCACTGTTCGTCGGTAATGTCAGCCAGCAGCAGGTTGAATTGTTGAGCGGCTTGCGCTAGCAGAACTTCGCCCAGCTCCACCGATTCATCGAATTTCATCGTGCGCAGAAAATGACGAATCTCCGAGCGCGCCTTGCCGGTCCTTACAAATGAAACCCAGGCCGGATTCGGTTTCGCTTCGGGGCCGGTGATGATCTCCACCATGTCGCCGTTCTTCAACGGCGTGCGCAGTGGTTGGATCTCGTTGTTGATGCGCGCCGCGACCGTCTTGTTTCCGACGTCGGTGTGAATGCTGTAGGCGAAGTCAACCGGAGTTGCATCGCGCGGCAGAGCGACGATGCGCCCCTTCGGCGTGAAGATGTAGACCTTGTCCGGAAACAGATCGACTTTAATGTGCTCCAGGAACTCGTTCGAGTCTCCGGTCTGGCGCTGAATCTCCAGCAGCGATTGCAACCATTGATGCGTGCGCGACTGCAGCTCCGACAGGTCCGAGTCGTCATCCTTATATAGCCAATGCGCGGCGACACCGGTCTCGGCGACGTGGTGCATGTCCTTTGTACGGATCTGGAACTCTACCGGCGTTCCGTAGGGTCCAATCAACGTGGTGTGCAGCGACTGGTAACGATTGACCTTCGGAATCGCGATGTAGTCCTTGAATTTGCCTGGCACGGGTTTGTAAAGACTGTGCAAGGTACCGAGTGCCAGATAACACTGGGCCACGCTGTCGACAACGACACGAAAACCGTAGATGTCGAGCACCTGCGAAAACGACAAGTGCTTGTCGGCCATCTTGCGATAGATGCCGTAAACCGTCTTCTCGCGTCCCTGCACTTCGGCGCGCAGCTTGGCATCTGCCAGTGCCTTGCGTACCGCGAGCATCATCTTGCCGAGCACCTCGCGCCGGTTGCCGCGTGCCGCCAGCACCGCGCGATTGAGCACCTGGTAGCGCAGCGGATACAGATGCTGAAAGCTGAGCTCCTCGAGCTCATGAAACAGCGTATTCAGGCCAAGCCGATGCGCAATCGGTGCGTAGATCTCGAGCGTTTCGCGTGCAATGCGGCGTCGTCGCTCTGCGTCGACGGCCTCGAGCGTGCGCATGTTATGCAGACGATCTGCGAGCTTGATCAGCATGACGCGCACATCGCGTGCCATCGCCAGCAACATCTTGCGGAAGTTCTCCGCCTGCGCTTGCTCGGTCGACGAAAATTGGAGGCGATCGAGCTTGGAGACACCATCGACGAGCTCAGCCACGGTCGAGCCGAAGCGCTCAATCAATTGCGATTGTTCGATACCACAATCTTCGATCACGTCATGCAGTAGCGCCGCTTGAATCGCCGCGCCGTCGAGCCGCCACTCGGTCAATATCTCGGCTACCGCCAGCGGATGCGTGATGTAAGGCGCGCCGCTGCGCCGAAACTGTCCGAGATGGGCCTCGTCCGAAAACCGAAAGGCTTCCTTGATTTTCTGAACCTCGCCGGAGGGCAAATATTTCTTGACCCGGTCGGTCAGAGTCGCGACGGTGGCAACTGCGCTGGGTGCTTCGGCATCGGGGCCCGATCGCCAAACAGCTTTCTTGAATGCCTGCGCGGCACGCCGTGCGAAACCAGGCGAAGCCGCTTCAGTCGCGTCAGATGCAGCCGGTTGGTTTTCTGCCTCCATCAGCCCTGGCCGGCGTGGTCGGTCGAAGCTGATGCGTTAGCAAAGCGGGCTTGCGGCTAGGTCGGAACCTTGCGCAGCATTTCGATCCCAACCTTGCACTGAGCAATCTCGCGCAGGGCGGCGACGGGTGGTTTGTCGCGTGTGTCGATCTTGGGCGTATGCCCTTGTGCAAGCTGACGCGCGCGGTAAGCAGCGGCGAGAGCGAGTTGGAAGCGATTCGGAATCTGTTTCAAGCAGTCTTCGACAGTGATGCGGGCCATTGCGTTTCCTAGACGGGAATTCGCCCCATTTTAGCCGAGCCAACGTCCTCGCGGCCTACTTTGCGATCCCTAATTGCGTGAATAAAGCATGGTGGCGGACCGCCTGCGTGGCGTAGCGCAGCCGCGTCGCCGCGACAATCTGCACCATTTGCGAAAGCGCGAGGTCGAAATCCTGGTTGATGATCACATAGTCGAACTCGGGCGCGTGCGCGATTTCACTGCCGGCTGCGAGGAGCCGGCGAGCGATGACGGCCGGCGAGTCCTGCCCGCGCTTCTTGAGCCGCGCCTCGAGCGCATCGATCGAAGGCGGGAGAATGAAAATGCCGACGGCGTGCGGAAATTGTGTTCTAACTTGGCGTGCGCCCTGCCAGTCGATCTCGAGCAGAACGTCGGTGCCCGCGCGCACCCGCTCCTCGATCCAGAGCCGCGAGGTCGAGTAGTAGTTGCCGTAGACCTCCGCGCTTTCGATGAACTCGCCCGCCGCGCGGCGCTGCATGAACTCGGTGGCGTCGACGAAGTGATACTCCCGGCCGCTTTGCTCACCCGGCCTCGGAGCGCGAGTCGTGAACGACACCGATAACTCCATGTTGGGCTCGCGCGCGAGCAATGCGTTGACCAACGTCGACTTTCCAGCACCTGACGGCGCGACCACCATGAACAAATTTCCAGCGTAGTCGCCGTCGATCGAATCGAGAGTTTGCGCAGCCGCCATCATTACTCCAGATTCTGGATCTGTTCGCGCATCTGCTCGATTAGCAGTTTGAGCTCGACCGATGCGTTCGTCATCTCGATGGCGGCCGCTTTCGAACCCACCGTGTTGGCCTCGCGGTTCAGCTCCTGCATCAGGAAATCGAGGCGACGGCCCACCGCGCCGCCGCTGGCAAGCACGCGCCTCACTTCGGCCACGTGCGTGATCAGCCGCTTGATCTCCTCGTCGACATCCATTTTCAACGCATAGAGCGTCACCTCCTGACGGATGCGCTCGGAAACATCTTCGGGCGTCAACGTCGATGCGCCTGACAACCCGGCTCCCAGCGCCTTGTCGAGCCTCTCATTCAGCTTTCGCTCGACCGCAGCGATCAGCTCAGGCGCTCGCGTTGCCACCTGTGAGGCGATCTGCTCGATCTGGTCGCACTGCGCCCGCAAAACCGCGCTCAATGCGGCCCCTTCGCGCCTCCTCGATTCCCCCAGTATTGTCAGTGCTTGGCTCAGCGTTGCAAGCAGCTGCGTGCGCAGCAGGTCAGGGTCAGCGCCCGGTGTCTCGACCACGCCGGGCCAATTGAGGATATCGGCTGTGCTGATCGGCGTGGCGGCCGGCAGATGCTGTTCGACCTGTTTTGCAAGGTCGGCGAGCCGTCCCAGCGCTTCGGCGTTGAGCAGAGGTGCGCTTTCTTCGGCGCCACGAACGATCAAGACGCGACACTCGACTTTGCCGCGAGCAAGTTGCGCCGCGATCGCTTCTCGCGCAGCCGCTTCAGCGATTCGCAAGTCGTCCGGCATTTTGATCGAGAGATCAAGAAAGCGCGAGTTGACCGACCGCAGTTCGAGTGTCAAACGGCCTAGCGCAGTCGTGCATGTAGCCGTTGAAAAGCCGGTCATGCTGGCGACGGGCTTCATCAATCAGGCTTTAACGAAGGTAATAAGGATAAAAGGCGCCTTATTGTTGTTACGGTCCGGCGAGCCCTTTTGGATAGAATCGCCGCGGTTCCCCAGATGCATCACTATGCCAGCCCAGACCAACGCATCGTTACCTGAAAGCCTGGAAGTTGGCGGGTACCGCATTGTAAAGAAGATATCTTCGGGCGGATTTTCGATCGTCTATCTGGCAACCGACGATCAGGGAAACTCAGTTGCGATCAAGGAGTACATGCCTGCGGCGCTCGCGCAGCGCAAGCCGGGTGAGCTGCTTCCGTACATCGCTCCCGAAAACCTGAACACGTATCGGATCGGCCTCAAGTGCTTCTTCGAGGAAGGGCGCGCGCTGGCGTCGATCTATCACCCGAACATCGTTCGCGTCATCAACTTCTTTCGCGCCAACGAGACGGTGTACATGGTGATGCACTACGAGTCCGGTCGCTCGCTGCAGGAACATGTCCTGCGCAACCGGAACAAGGATCAGAAGGATGTGTTGTCCGAACGCTTCATTCGCCGCGTGTTTGCGCAGGTGATGAACGGGCTGCGCGAAGTCCACTCGAACCGGCTGCTGCACCTCGACGTCAAACCCGCGAATGTTTACCTGCGCATGGACGGCACGCCGATCCTGCTCGACTTCGGCGCCGCGCGGCAGACGCTGCAACGCGATATCAGCAAGACGTATCCGATGTATACGCCGGGCTTCGCTGCGCCCGAGCTTTACAAGCGCGACGCCGAACTGGGTCCTTGGACCGACGTGTACTCGATCGGCTCGTGCGTCTACGCGTGCATGTCAGGCATGCCTCCGCAGGAGTCCGACCAGCGCCTGAAGGAAGACAAGATGCCCACCGCGCTGCGCTCGTTCCGCGGGCTGTATTCGAATCAGCTGATCTCGATGGTCGAGCGCTGCTTGAGGCTCAATTCTCTGGAGCGGCCGCAGACCGTCTTTGCAGTGCAAAAGGAGCTGCTGCAGAACGTGCCGGAGCGGCCCGAGTTTTCGGTGATCGAACGCAGCGGTGCGCGCTGGCGTAACCTGCAGGAACGTGTCACACGCTTCATGAAGGATCACAACATCACCTGGTTCTAACCTAGGCGCACAAAAGTGAAAACCTACTTTTGTGCGATTGGTTTGCACAAATCGGTGGCAAAGCCACACGTTTTTTTGCGAACAACGGCTGGCAAAAGCGGGACACTTGCGGGCACGATCGGGGCTTTTCCCTGATCACGGATCACTGATCACCGATCACTAAGTCCCATGCGTTTTTCCGTTTACCAAGAAAGCAAGAAGGGCGGCCGGCGCATCAATCAGGACCGGATGGGGTATCTGTACACCCGCGATTCGTTGCTGATGCTGGTGGCCGATGGGATGGGCGGGCATGCTCGCGGCGAAGTCGCGTCGCAGTTGACGCTGCAGACGCTGGCGTCGATTTATCAGCGCGACGCCAAGCCGCTGCTTGCCGATCCGGTGCGATTTCTCGAAGATTCGGTTCTTGCTGCGCATCGCGAGCTGCATCGGTATCGTGCCGAACACAGCCTGCCCGAGGCGCCGCGCACCACGTTGGTGGCTTGCATCGTCCAGCAGGGCGTTGCGATCTGGGCGCACGTCGGCGACTCTCGGCTCTACATGATCCGTGGCGGCCGCATTCTCGATCGCACGATCGATCATTCGCGGGTGCATCACCTGGTCCAATCGGGCCTGATTCGTGCGGAAGACGCGAAAGACCATCCGGAGCGCAATCGAATTTTTAACTGCATCGGCGCCTACGTCGCTCCTTCGGTCGAAATCAGCCGCCCGGTCGCCCTTCGGAACGGTGACACGCTGCTGCTCTGCTCGGACGGGCTATGGGGCACCTTGAACGATCGGCAGGTGGCCGATGCGTTTGCCGGCAAGACCGTGATGCGTGCCGTGCCGGAGCTAATGGAACTGGCGCTCGAACTGGGCGGGCCCGAATCCGACAACGTTACCGGGGTGGCGATGACGTGGGCCGGAACCGAATCGATGGAAATGGTGCCGCCGAGTGAAGCTCCAGTGTCCACCCTTCTTATTCCCGAGGGGACGGTGGCCTCGACGATCCAGATGCCGCGCGTGGGCGAACCCGGCGCGGACGAAGAGTTGTCGGAGGAACAAATCGACGACGCGGTTGCAGAAATCCAGAAGGCCATTCAGCGCAGCGGGAAACTCGTCGCAAAATAGCGAGTTCATAGACAGGAGCGCGTGCGGCGTTCGCCGCGCGCAACACGAATGAATTCGATTTCGCGTCCGAGCGGCCGCCGCGCCGAAGAGTTGCGCGCGGTCCGGCTGTTGCGCAACTTCACCAAGCATGCGGAAGGTTCGGTGCTGGTCGAGTTTGGTGACACGCGCGTGATCTGCACTGCGAGCGTCGAGGAGCGGGTGCCTGCCTTTCTGAAGGGCAAGGGCGAAGGATGGGTCACCGCTGAGTACGGCATGCTGCCGCGAGCGACGCACACTCGATCGGACCGGGAGGCGGCACGCGGCAAGCAGGGTGGGCGCACTCAGGAGATTCAACGGCTGATCGGCCGCAGTTTGCGTGCCGTGTTCGATCTTTCCCTGCTGGGAGAGCGCACCGTACATATCGACTGCGACGTAATCCAGGCCGACGGTGGCACGCGCACCGCCGCGATCACCGGCGGATTCGTCGCCGCGTATGACGCGTGTCGCTGGTTACGAATGCGCGGCATGGTCGACAACATACCGATCTCGGATTTTGTCGCGGCGATCTCGGTCGGACTTTATCTAGGCGTCCCCGTACTCGACCTTGACTACGCCGAAGACTCCGCCAGCGACACCGACATGAACGTGGTGATGACGGGTGCCGGCGGCTTCGTCGAAGTGCAGGGCACCGCTGAGCGGGCACCGTTCACGTCGCAGCAGATGGAATTGATGCTGCAGCTGGCCAGTCGCGGGATACGGTCCCTGATCGTGGCGCAGAAGCACGCACTTGAGTTGTGACCCGCCGTATCGTTCTGGCGACTGGCAACCCCGGCAAGCTGCGAGAGTTTTCGATGCTCCTGGAAAACTTCGCGGGCCCCTCGGAGCCGCAACTGGTGCCGCAAGGCAGTCTGGGAATTGGCGGCGGTGCCGAACCTCATTCGACCTTTGTGGAAAACGCGCTGACAAAGGCGCGCCATGCCGCGGCCTTAAGCGGTTTGCCAGCGCTCGCCGATGACTCGGGTCTGTGCGTTGATGCGTTAAAAGGGGCGCCGGGTATTTTGTCGGCGCGCTTCGCCGGCGAGCCGGCGGATGACGCGCAAAACAATCGCGAACTGCTGCGGCGTCTCGCGGGCGTCACGCAGCGCGATGCTCACTATGTGTGCGTATTGGTTGCCGTGCGGACGGCCGATGATCCCGAGCCATTGATTGCCGACGGACGCTGGCATGGCCAAATCTTGAACGCGTGCAGAGGCGAGGGCGGTTTTGGCTACGACCCGCTGTTTTACATCTCTGATTTGGGGCAAACGGCTGCGGAGCTGGAGCCGCAGCACAAGAATCGAATCAGCCATCGCGGCATCGCGGTCGCGGCGTTCGCAGCACGGCTGGCGGAATGGCGCCGATGAGTTCGACGATTGAGATCAAGCCGGCGGAGCCGGGCAGTGCGAGCTCGGATGCGGAAACGTATTTACGCCCTGGTACGCTTTCGTTGCCTGCGCTGCCACCGCTCGCGCTCTACGTGCATTACCCCTGGTGCGTTCGCAAGTGCCCGTATTGCGACTTCAATTCGCATGAGATCGATGAGCGGGACCTCGAGGAGACTTATCTCGGCGCTTTGCGCGCAGATCTCGAGTCGGCGCTACCGCTTATCTGGGGGCGCCCTGTCGTCAGCGTATTTATTGGAGGTGGAACACCGAGCCTGATCAGCGCGCAAGGAGTCGACCGACTGTTGTCCGACATTCGAGCGCTGCTGCCACTGATACCTGACTGTGAGATCACGCTCGAAGCCAATCCCGGCACCTTCGAGGCCGAGCGCTTCGGCCATTATCGGGGCTCCGGTGTGAACCGGCTGTCGATCGGGATTCAGTCGTTCAATGAACAGAAACTGAAGACTCTCGGCCGCATCCATGATGGAGCACAGGCACGAGCCGCGATCGACATCGCGCACCGCTACTTCGAAAATTTCAATCTCGATTTGATGTACGCGCTGCCCGCTCAGTCGCTCGAGGAAATGCAGGCCGATGTGAACACCGCGATCGACGCGTCGCCGCCGCACCTTTCGCTTTACCAGCTAACGCTCGAGCCCAACACTGCGTTCGCCAAGTACCCGCCTGTGTTGCCCGACGAGGACACCGCGGCAGAAATGCACGACTGGATCAAGCGCCGAACCCGTGACGCCGGGTACACACGGTACGAAGTGTCTGCCTTCGCGCAAGCCAATCGCGTCTGCCGCCACAATCATAACTATTGGACGTTCGGTGATTACCTGGGCATCGGTGCCGGCGCGCATAGCAAGATCTCGTTTCCGCACCGGATTGTTCGGCAGGTGCGATTTCGCCAGCCAGCCAGCTACCTTCAGCGCGCAGCACGCGGCCAGTTCGTGGCTGAAGGCCACGAAGTATCACGCCGTGATCTGCCGTTCGAATTCATGCTGAACGCGTTGCGCCTGGTCGCGGGGGTATCGATCAACTCGTTCGCAGAGCGGACCGGAATGCCACTGAGTTCGATCGAGTCCGACTTGGACGAGGCCGAGCGCCGCGGTCTGATGAGCCGCACTGAGGTTTCGATTGCCGCGACCCCGCTAGGCTTGCGATTTCTGTCCGACTTGCAGGCCCTATTTCTTCCTGAGGCAGGCACCAGTAAGGTGCCCATGTACCCCAAATAGGGCATAGTGCCTCTAAATGGGGCTTTTCTGAGTCGGGGTAAAGCGCCCAGCACGCTAAGTGATTGATGCATAAGGGTTGCAGTTGCGTGGGCACATGCTGTTTATGGCATGTTTAATGCGGAGCGCTGAATCCACGAAAATGCTCTTCGATAACACTTACCGAACGAGAGGAGAACTGTGAATGGCGACGGCCAAAGACGTGATGAAAACAATAAAGGACAACGAGGTGTTGTTTGTCGACCTTCGTTTCACAGATACCAAGGGCAAGGAGCAGCACGTCTCAGTACCTGTCAAGGCCTTCGACGACGATAAGTTCGAGTCCGGACATGCGTTCGACGGTTCTTCGATCGCTGGATGGAAGGGTATAGAGGCGTCGGATATGTTGCTGATGCCCGACCCCGACACCGCGCGGATGGACCCATTTCGCGAAGAGAACACGCTGATACTAACTTGCGACGTCATCGAGCCATCCACCGGTAAGGGCTATGACCGCGACCCGCGCTCGCTTGCCAAGCGGGCCGAAGCCTATTTGAAGTCGACCGGGCTCGGCGACATCGCCTACTTCGGTCCCGAGCCGGAATTTTTCATCTTCGATTCGGTGACCTGGAACGTCGACATGTCGGGTGCCTCGGTGCGCATCAAATCCGAAGAAGCGCCGTGGTCGACCGGCCTCGATTATGAGGCGGGGAATCTGGCGCACCGGCCGCCAGTCAAGGGTGGGTATTTTCCAGTACCTCCGACCGATTCTCTGCAGGACATTCGCTCGGAAATGTGCCTGTTGCTCGAGCAGCAGGGCGTCGAAGTCGAGGTGCATCACCACGAGGTTGCAGCACCGGGCCAGTGCGAGATCGGCACCAAGTTTTCGACGTTGACGAAGCGCGCCGACTGGCTGCAAATCCTCAAATACACGGTGTGGAACGTCGCCGCCAGCTACGGCAAGACCGCGACTTTCATGCCGAAGCCGGTAGTGGGCGATAACGGCTCCGGCATGCACGTGCATCAATCGATCTGGAACGGAAGCACCAACCTGTTTGCGGGCAACGGCTACGCTGGGCTGTCGGATTTTGCGTTGCACTACATCGGCGGGATCATCAAGCACGCGCGCGCGCTCAACGCCATTACCAACCCGGGCACCAATTCATACAAGCGTCTTGTGCCGGGCTTCGAGGCGCCGGTCAAATTGGCGTACTCGGCGCGTAACCGCTCGGCTTCGATCCGCATTCCCTATGTGCCCAACCCGAAAGGGCGCCGGATCGAAGTGCGCTTTCCCGACCCCACCGCCAACGCGTACATGGCGTTTTCGGCAATGATGATGGCGGGCCTTGATGGCGTGCAGAACAAAATCCATCCCGGAGAGCCGGCGGACAAGAATTTATATGACCTGCCGCCGGAAGAAGACGCCAAGATTCCGACCGTGTGCTCATCTCTGGAGCAGGCGCTCGAGTACCTGGACAACGATCGCGAGTTCCTGACACGCGGTGGCGTGTTCAGCAACGACCTGATCGATGCGTACATCGAGCTGAAGATGGAGGAGGTCACGCGCTTCCGCATGACCACGCACCCGCTCGAATTCGACATGTACTACAGCTCGTGAACGGAGCCCGTTAGCAGCGAGTTGCAGCAAAGGAACGGGTGGCTGCCGCCACCCTCCCACGAATGCGGGAACTGGACCGACAAGACGGCTTACTCGCCTCATTGAAGGGCGAAACCTGGCCTTACACTGCGCGCCTCTCGCCCTGGAGGAACTCGCCCTGTGAAGCGCGTAGCCTCGACAATCGGTCTGGTCTTTTTTGCACTGGTCGCCACCACCACGTCGGCGCAGTCGTCCGATATCTTCGTGTGCGTCGGCGAGGACGGACAGAAAGTTTTTCAGAACACCGGCAACGTCAAGAATTGCAAACGCATGGACGTGCAGCCGATACTGACCGTTCCGGTGCCGCGCGTCGCGCAGGGAAGAAACGGGGTGCAGCCGGCCCTGGAGCAGCGTGCGTCGGTGTCACCGGCCAGCTTTCCACGCGTCGACGGCGATACGCAGCGCACGCGCGACAGCGATCGGCGCAGAATCCTGGAAGACGAGCTCAGAGGCGAGGAAGAACGGCTGGCAAAGCTCAGATCCGACTTCAACAACGGCGAGCCGGAGCGGCGCGGCGATGAGCGCAACTTTGCGCTGTATCGCGAACGGACCCAGCACCTGCAGGACGATATCGCGCGCACCGAGAATAACGTCCGCGCCCTGCTGCGCGAGCTTTCACTGCTGCGGACCCAATAGCCGACGCGCGGGCATTCAGGCACCGTCGCATTTTTCGATCCCAGGCCGCGCATGAACGCGGCCGAGCTCCCGCAGATCGCGCATTCAACGCTTTACGCCGGCCTCGATCTGCTGTCGACAGCAGTGATGTTGATCGACGGCGAGGGCCGCATTGCACACGTCAATCAATCGGCCGAGCTGCTGTTTGACACTTCGCGCAGGACATTGATCGGGCAGCTCGCCGGCGGCGTGCTCGGCGACCACGCTGAAATGCGGCAGCTCGTCACCGACGCGCAAGCGAATGCGTTTGGACAGCGCAACCAGATCATGGAGCTGCGCAGGATCGGGCGCGATCCCTTGTCTGTGCGCGTTGCGGCGACCGTGCAGTTCGGCGATGCGATTCCGCTGGTGCTGGAAGTCACCGAGATCGAGCAACAGCTCAAGGTCGATCGCGAAGAGCGGCAGATAGGACTGACCGAAGCCAATCGCGAATTGCTGCGCAACCTCGCGCACGAAATCAAAAACCCGTTAGGCGGGGTGCGCGGCGCCGCTCAGTTGCTCGAGGCCGAACTGGTGAGTCACGAGCAGCGTGAGTACACCCGGGTGATCATCGCCGAAGCCGACCGGCTTCAGGCACTCGTCGATCGCCTGCTGATGCCGCATCGGTCGCCGCGTGTCGTTTCCGACCTGAACATCCACGAAGTCTGCGAGCGCGTACGGTTGATCATGGTGTCCGAATTTCCGCGCGGGCTTTCAATCGTTCGCGATTACGACGCCAGTGTCCCCGATCTGCGCGGTGACAAGGAGCAGTTGATCCAGGCACTACTCAATGTGGTCCGCAATGCAGCGCAGGCGCTCGAGGAACGCATCAATGCGGGCGATGCCGAGATTGTCCTGCGCAGCCGCGTGGCGCGCCAGGTCACCATCGCTCGAGCGCGACATCGCCTGGCGTTGGATTTGTGCGTGATCGACAACGGGCCGGGCATTCCAGATCAACTGAGGGATCGGATCTTCTTTCCGCTGGTCTCCGGACGCGACGGCGGCAACGGCCTCGGTCTGACGCTGGCGCAGGCCTTGGTCCAGCAACACGACGGCATGATCGAGTCCGACAGCCGGCCGGGCCGTACCAGTTTCCGAATCCTGATCCCTCTTGCATGAAGCCGGTCTGGATCGTCGATGACGACCGCTCGATCCGCTGGGTGCTGGAAAAGGCACTTGCGCGCGAAAATATTCCGTGCAAGGCCTTTGGCCTCGCACAGGAAGTCCTGGCGGAACTCGAGCACGACAGCCCGCAGGTTCTAGTGTCTGACATTCGTATGCCGGGTCAAAGCGGCACCGAATTGCTGCGCACCGTTAAACGCAAGCATCCGGGTCTGCCGGTCATCATCATGACGGCGTTCTCCGATCTGGATAGCGCCGTGTCGGCGTTTCAGGGAGGTGCTTTCGAATACTTGCCAAAGCCGTTCGATGTCGACAAGGCGGTCGAGCTGATCCGGCGCGCCGTGGACGAAAGCGTGCGTGAGTCGCAGGCCGATGAGTCGCCAGCCGAAGCTCCCGAAATTCTGGGGCAGGCGCCATCGATGCAGGAGGTGTTTCGCGCAATCGGACGCTTGTCGCAGTCGAACGTCACCGTCCTTTTGACCGGCGAATCAGGCAGCGGAAAGGAAGTCGTTGCGCGCGCGTTGCACAAGCACAGCCCGCGAGCGCAAATGCCGTTCATCGCGCTCAACATGGCGGCGATTCCACGCGATCTGCTTGAAAGCGAATTGTTCGGCCACGAGCGCGGGGCGTTTACCGGTGCGCAGGCGATGCGGCGCGGTCGCTTCGAACAGGCCGACGGCGGAACGCTGTTCCTTGACGAAATCGGCGATATGCCGTCGGAGCTGCAGACTCGCTTGCTGCGCGTCCTGTCCGATGGCACGTATTACCGCGTGGGTGGCCACCAGCCGATCAAGGCCAACGCCAGAGTGATCGCGGCAACTCATCAGAACCTTGAAGAAAGAGTGCGGCTGGGCTCGTTCCGCGAGGATCTGTACCACCGCCTGAACGTCATCAAGCTGCGTCTGCCGCCGCTGCGCGAGCGGCGCGAAGACATTGCACTGCTGGTGCGCCATTTTCTCGCCAGAAGCGCGGCGGAACTGAGCGTCGATCCGAAACGATTGTCCGATCAGGCACTGGCATTCATCAGCGAGCTGCCGTTTCCGGGCAATGTGCGCCAGCTCGAAAACCTGTGTCACTGGCTGACCGTGCTCGCGCCTGCGCAGGTGGTAAAGGTTGAGGACCTACCGCTCGAGGTCCGGCATTACGCCTCGGCGCCGGCCTTGTCGGCTGCTCCGGGCATTGCCACCGTCGGCTCGAATGCGGCCGACGGCGAATTTGCGGCGGCATCATCACCCGAGACGGCATGGCCGAACGAGGACTGGTTAAGCCCGCTGACCGCCGAAGTCGAACGGCGACTGAAGGCCGGCACACCTGATGTCATGAATGCGCTTGCAAAAGACTTTGAGGCGACGGTCATCCGCGCGGCGCTGAAGCACACCCATGGGCGACGCATCGACGCCGCCACCCGACTGGGCGTGGGCCGCAACACGATTACCCGCAAGATTCAGGATCTGGGGCTGGAAGACTGAAGTCACTGCGTTGCGCACACGCTGCGCGATCGGATCGTCCTCCGTCCCCGTCCTTTGCAGTTCGTCGCACGTTGCCGCAATTCGTCGCAGCAGGGACGACAGGCGCTTCCGACCGAGGATAATCGCGCCCCATGATGGATAGCCGGCTGCAGGTGCGGCGTCCCGGGGGACTCAATGGGTTATATCGATGACTAGGCGCACGGTTTGGCTTTGGAGTGCGGTACTCGCAGGATTCGTGCTGGCCGGTGGTGGGGTGGCTATTGCGTTGAAGAAGGGCGACGGCGGTGACGCTGCAAAGAAACGCGACAAGCCGGCACTGGAATTCGCGCCTGCAGACCTTGTTTCGCTGCAGCCAAAGAGATTGTCGGTCGAGCTCGCCGTACCCGGTTCGGTGCTGGCGGTGTCGCAGGCAACCGTGCGCGCCAAGCTGTCGGCCGAAGTTAAGCGCGTGCTGGTGCGCGAGGGCGATCGTGTATCGGCCGGGCAGCCGATAGCCGAATTCGATACCGCTCAGATCCGCGCTCAGATGGCCGAGCGCAAGGCCACGCTCGAATCGGCTCGCGCGCAGCTGACAATGGCCGATCGGACGCGGCAGGCGAATGCGCAACTCGTCAAACAAAATTTCATTTCGCAGAATGCGTTTGATACCGCCGATAGTGCGCACCAGGCGCAGCTGGCTGCGGTCGCCACTGCTCAGGCCCAGCTGGATTTGATTCAGTTATCGATGAGCGACGCCGTAGTGCGGGCGCCCATTTCGGGCACGGTGTCGAAGCGTCACGTTCAGCCCGGTGAAAAGGTCAGCTTCGACGCGCCATTGATCGCAATCGTCGACCTTGCGGAACTCGAAGTGCAGGCGCAGGTGCCAATCTCGGACGTAACGCAGATTCGCAGAGGAATGCCGGCTCATGTTGACGTCGAGGGCATCGCGGCTCGGCGCTTCGAAGGACGTGTGGAGCGCATCAACCCCAGCGCCGAATCGGGCACGCGCACGATCAATATCTATGTGTCGCTTGCGAATGAGGACTCGCTGCTGAAAGCCGGCATGTTTGCGCGCGTGCTGCTGACGACCACCCCCGAAGCCGATGTGTCTGCCCTGCCGCTGTCAGCCCTGCGCTCAGAAGGCGGACAGGATTTCGTGTGGCTGGTCGCTGATGGAAAGCTCGTGCGTCGAGTCGTGGTCACCGGCAAGCGCGACGAGCGCGCGCAATTGATCGAAGTGAGGTCTGGACTGTCGCCCGGCGAACTCGTGCTGGCGACGAAGTTCGACAACTTGAAGGAAGGGCTGGCGGCGAAAGTCACTAACCTCGCCCCTGATTCGAAAATTGCCGACGAGAATCGGCAAAAAGCGGCGACCAACTAAACGCGAGGTTTGAGCCCATGTGGATGACGCGCGTTTCGATTAGTCACCCTGTGTTCGCCACCATGGTGATGGTCGCGCTCACCGTGCTCGGCCTGTTCTCATACGCGAAGCTCGGCGTCGAGGCGATGCCCGACGTCAGGCCGCCGGTGGTGTCGATTCAGGTGAGGTATCCCGGTGCATCGCCCGAGCAAGTGGAAAACGATCTGGCCAAGCCGATCGAAAACGCCGTCAATACGGTGGCCGGCGTCAAACGCATCCTGTCCGCGTCGTACGAAGGGATCTCGTTCTCGTGGATCGAGTTTCGGCTGGATGTCGATACCGATCGCGTCACGCAGGAAGTGCGCGACAAGATCGCACAGATCCGTGCCGGGTTTCCGCGCGATGTAAAGGACCCGGTCGTACAACGTGGCGGCGATGAGAACGACGAGCCTGTCGCGTTTTATGCACTGCTGGGGTCGGGTCTCACGCAGCGGCAGCTCACGACACTGGGCGAGCAGGTCGTGCAGAAGGGCTTCGAGCGCGTCAGCGGTGTCGGCAGGGTGGCGCTCGGAGGCTCGGTGACGCGCGAGATCCAGGTGCGCGTCGATCCGGGCCGGCTGACGGCGTTCGGACTGACGGTCGATCAGGTGGTGACCGCGCTTCGCAATGCGAATGTCAGCGTGCCGGTCGGCACGATCAGCAACAACACGGTCGAGGCGATCGTGCGCGTGGACGGCCGCATCGAGGAGCCGGCCAATTTCGGCAAGATCATTGTCGCACGCAAGAGCGGTGCGCCGATCATGTTGTCGCAGGTGGCCGAAGTGTTCGACACCGAGCGCGAGCGCAACTCGATCGCGCGAATCAACGGCGTTCCCGCGATCAGCTTCTATATCTTCAAGGCGCAGGACGCCAACATCGTGCAGGTGGGTGACAACCTGAAAACAGCCGCCGAAGGTGTACGAAAGCAGCTGCCCGCCGGCACCGAGCTCAAGCTGCTGCGGTCGAGCTCCGATTTCGTGAAGAACGCGGTCGACAACGTCAAGATGACGATCATCGAAGGCGCGCTGCTGACTGTGCTGATCGTGTTTCTGTTCCTCGGCAGCTGGCGCAGCACGGTCATCACCGGGCTCACGCTGCCGATCGCAGTGATCGCGACTTTCATCTCGCTCAGGGTGTTCGGTTTCACCTTGAACTACATGACGATGATGGCGCTCAGCCTTTGCATTGGCCTGCTGATCGACGATGCGATCGTCGTTCGCGAAAACATCGTGCGCCACATTCACATGGGCAAGGATCACTACACCGCCGCACGCGAGGGCACCGACGAAATCGGGCTTGCGGTCCTGGCGACCACATTCTCGATCGTGGCAGTGTTCGTCCCCATCGCTTTCATGGGCGGGATCGTCGGCAAGTTTTTCTATCCGTTCGGAATCACCGTCGCAGTAGCCGTGATGGTTTCGTTGTTCGTCAGCTTCACGCTTGACCCGATGCTGTCAGCAGTATGGCGTGATCCGCCGCGCGGTCTGCACCAGGCCCGCTTCGTGGGACCGGTGCTGCGCGGGTTCGATCGCCTGATGGATCGCGTGCACACGATCTACGGGCGGTTGCTTGGCTGGGTGCTGTCGCCACGCCGCTGGACACTTGGCGGCAGAGTGCCGAAGCTTGGCGTGCCGCTCGGCATTCCTGCGATCGGCATCTGGCGCGCATTGCGCCACCTGGACGCTCGCCAGCTGAAGCCGCGCTTTGCGACGATCAGCCCGCGCGGAATCACGCTCTGGATTGCTGCGTTGAGTTTCGCGTTGGCAATTCCGATAGGGGGCATCGTCGGCTCGGAGATGATGCCGGAAAGCGATCAAGGCTTTACCAGCGTTCGTTTGACGATGCCGGTGGGGTCGAGCCTCGAATACGCGGACGAGCGCGTCAAGCGGGTCGAACAGGCACTGCGAGAATTCAAAGAAATCGACTCGATCGACACCGGCATCGGCACCGAAGGAGCGAAGAACACGGGCCGCCTGAACCTGAAGCTCGTGCCACGCTCGGAGCGTGGCCGTTCGCAGAAACTGCTTGAGCAGGCGATTCGTCAACGGCTGGCGTCGATTCCCGGTGTCGAGATGAAGGTGGGCTGGGGAGGCCCGATCTATATCGCACTGCTCGGCAACAATGACGCGGAAATGCAGCGCGTGATTTCCGATCTGCGCCAGAAAATACTGGCGATCCGCGGCATCACCGACGTCGAAGTTTCGCTGAAGGAAGGCACGCCGGCGCTATCGGTGCGCCTGAAGCCCGAGCTCGCGTCCGAGTATGGAGTGACATATGCGCAGCTCGGTACCACGCTGCGCGCGCTGATTGGAGGCGAAAACTCCGGCTACTGGCTGGCGCCTGACGGACAGAACTACGAAGTGATCACGCAGATTCCGCGCGCCAATCGCACCGTCGTCGACGACATTTCTGGTCTCAACATTGCAACCGGTCGGCAAATGATCGATGGCACGCCCGAAGTCATCCCGCTGCGCACAATTGCGACAATCGAGCGCACGTTCAATCCGGAGAACATTCGTCGTCAGGATCTGCAGCGCCGGATTGCACTGTGGGCCAACGTGCAGGGCCGCCCCTCGGGCGACGCCGGCAAGGAAGTTCAGGAAATGGCGAAGGCTTACCAGCTACCTCCTGGGTTGCGCTTCGACATCGGCGGACAAATTCGTGACCAGGAAGAAGTGAACGCAGCCATTTTCGGCGCGCTCGCACTAGCCGTCATCTTCATCTACATCGTGCTCGCATCGCAATTTGGAAGCTTTTTGCAACCGCTGGCGATCATGGCTTCGCTTCCTCTGTCGATCGTTGGCGTCATGCTTGCGCTGCTGATCACGAAAACGACGCTGAATATTTTCTCGATGATCGGCATCGTGTTTCTGATGGGCCTCGTGACCAAGAACGCAATTTTGCTGGTGGACTTTGCGAACAGAGGTCAGCGCGAGGGGTTGGGACGAAGCGCAGCGCTCCTAGCGGCTGGTCAGGTTCGCCTGCGTCCGATTCTGATGACGACAGCGGCAATGATCTTCGGCATGCTGCCACTGGCGCTCGGCCTCGGCGAGGGATCCGAACAGCAATCTCCGATGGGCCGCGCGATCATCGGCGGCGTGATCACTTCGACGCTGTTGACGCTGGTGGTGGTTCCTGTGATCTACACCTACCTCGACGCGTTGGAGCAGCGGCTGAAGACACGGCGGCGCGGAGCCGCGACACTGGCGACCCAGCCCGCAGATAAAGCGTAGCGTTGATATCGCTTTCTGCGCATGACCCGAGCGTCCTCATGGCTCGATCGAGATCCCGACGAAAGGATCGTCCGCTGGGGCTGGACAATATGGTCCGCGTGGGGCGTTATCGGCGGTGTGCTGTTGCTCAAAGACTTCAGCGCGGGCGTCGGTGCGATGAGCGCGATATTGGTTGCGCCGTTTTGGGGTTTGTGGCTGGCATGGCCCGCTTACCGCATTTTCTGCGCCGCGTGGCGCTGGCATAGCGAGAGCTCGTGGGCAAGATGGAATGGCATGTACTACGAGTTCGACGGACGTCAGATCAGGATCCTGTTGCAGGGTGAGGTGATCTGGATCGTCGCCAACGATGTATTCGATGCGCTGGTGCTGCGCGGCCGGCAGCGTGATCCGGAGCACGTGCGTCAGATAGCGGGGCGCGATGGACTGGTTCGGCTACCCGACACGCGGCTTCTGGCGTTTTCCGAAGTTGGAATCAAGGCGTGGCTCGATCGGCGTACCGAAATCGTCGCGCACAAATTTTCGCGCTGGCTCGACAAGCAGGTGATCGTTCCGTATCGCAGGCGGCTGGAAATCGAGGCTGATGAGGGAGGGAAAAACCAAGCGAACTGAAGGATCCTCAAGTCGCTCGTCATGCGATCCCCCGTTGAACGACGCGAAACGGCATCCGCGACCCCAGCGCATCCTCGACGCGCCTTTATGTGGCTGACGATAGGCCGCGTCCACTAGCCTCAAGCCCGGCGTGTCGCGTTATGGTGCGAAGCTAAAGAGCGTGACTACGTCCGCCGTACCCAGATCGATGCTGGCTGTCTGCGTGGGTTTGGAGGGCACGAGAGCCTCGAGCGTGTACTTCGCCGCTGCGGTGCTTTCAGGCGCAAATGTCAGCGTTGTTGCGCTAGCGGCGTACGCGGTTTTCACCGGTGGGGCCACCGGCAACGAGAAGCTGTATGCGCCTGACGTGGCGTCGACTGGACGCGCGATCAGTTCGACCTTTGGAGTACCGATCGCTTGCAAGGCTCGGACCGTGGCGTCGGGAATCGTAGGCAGCCCCGTAGTGGTCACGTTGCCCGATGCGCTTCTCATCGCGCTGGTCGCGGGGTTGATCGGTGCGCTCGACGGATTAACGATCGTCTTGCTGATTGCGGTGACGGGTACGCCCGTAACGACTGAAGACACACGCCCGTTCGCGGTGATGAGTAAGTCGTAGGTACCCGCCGCCACCGGCGACAAAACAAACTTGCCGCTCGCGTCCGGCACCGTAGCGCGGGCAACTGCCCCTGCGAGCTGCAGCGACACCGAGGTCGAGCCGACCCCTAGCGCACTAACCACGTAGCCTTCGACAGCCAATCCAGTACTTGCGACGCGCGGCAGAATCGACACTACGGGCTTCAAGTTGTAACGCCCCGATTGGCCCGCAGGAACGATTGACTTGCACGCATCGAAGTCCAGCACGAAGTCCGCAACTTGGTTTGAGGCGACTTTGATATCGGCATTCATTTTCAGCCCGCTTTGTTGCGCACTGGGGGTTTCCAGAGCCGTCTCTGCTCCGCTGGTCGGGACAACCGAATTCGCCAGTGGCGTAGCGGCGCTGTTATTGCTCAGCACCAGGCGCAGTTGGGTGTAGGTGCCGGCGGGCAACGCGGTAGTGCCCAGCTCTTCCAGCACGCCATTGGTCAGGTTGAGCAGGTTTACGCGCTTGGCCGGCGTTAAAACGATTTCTGACCAGCCATTATCAGAATCGGCGGCCGTAGCGCTTTGGTGAACACGAACCTTGTCGACCGTGACGTTGACCTGGTCGTAACCGCACGCGGGGGCGTCGGTTAGGGCAAGGCGCAGCGTTCCTGCACCTGCAACGCTAGCGCCTGGGTTGCTATCGCCTCCACCGCCGCACGCCGCGAGTAGAGAGGCTGCCGTGGCTAAAAAGAACCGTTGAGCGAGGTGTCGTGAAACGAGCTTCATGTGTGTTCTCCAAGGCGGTCGCAACGGTCGGGCACGCATAACGCTTTGCCGTTGCGCACAAGCGGCGCTACGGGTGCGCCTCACCCTTTATCGGCCTGTTGAAGTGGGTCTGAGTCCCGCGAAGTGGTATCGCGTAATCCGGCTAACTCTTATGCGCTCGGGCTCGGCTCACCCCCGCGTGTGCGATGCCTACTTCGAAGCGGGCAGTGCCTTTTCCTTTTGGGTCAGCGGTCGCGCCGGTTCCTGCTTGAAGGCGACGGTCAGCTGCGATGTTTTGGGATATCCTGAAGCGTCAAGCGCGAGGTTCCATTCGTCGGGGTCGAAGCCGATCAGCGAGGCGGTGCCCACCGACACAACCGGCACGCCCTCGGCTTGCGTGAGCCGCTTCAGCTCAACCGAGTCATCGCCCGTTTCGATCGTCCGCTCTGCGAACGGTATTCCGCGCTTTGCCAAGAATTCGCGCGCCGTCGTACACGGCGGGCATTTGCCGGCGGTGAACAGCATGACGGGGTAAGTCGCCTGGGCACGACGTACGGCATACGGGAGCATCGATTGCACCTGCTCGCCGATCTGCCGCAGATCGATCCGGAGCAGATTCTGGGCGTCGGGCGGCGGGCGGTCGCCGTAGTTGATCTGTGCGCGCGCATCGGTCCAGCGATAGAGAAACTTGCGCACCTCTTTGTCCGGATCGGTTGATGTCTGCGCCATCACCGGTGACAGCAGCAGCGCAACCATTGACGCGGCGATCCATGCAAATATTGAACTCGTCGATCTCATAATGCTCCTGATCTAATTCATCGGGGCCGGCGGGTTGGACGGCGCAGCACGTTCCGCGTCACCAGGAAAAATCGGTTGCGGCGGCGGCGGCCGGTACGTCGGCGGCAAAACGATCTGGGCCGGATAACCGGCGGCGCTCAGCGCCGAAGCCCAGGTCGATTCGTTGAAGCCAAGGTGCGGCGTCCTGCCCAACGCCATCACCGGCACCGACGTGGTGCCGACGCGTCGCTTCATTTCTTCAGCGTCGCGGTCGGTGTCCACCACGACTTCCTGATACGGGACGTTGCGCTGTCGCAGCCAGGCGCGGGCCGACTCGCAAGCGCCACAGTCGAGCGCGGTGTACAGCGTCACGGGAAAGGTCTGCATCGCCTTGCGCAGCTCGAACGGCATGCCGCCCGCTGCGTTGCCGGCTTCAGAAGTTGCACGACCATCGACGCGAGAGAGATTCTTTGCGTCCGGCGGCGGGGCGTCGCCGTAATTCACCCTGCCATCGGGCCCGGTCCAGCGATATTGCGCCGCTACCGGCAGCCCCAGCAGCACGGTCGCGATGAACGCAATCGATTTGAGCCAATGCAGCTTCATTCAGTTGACCATGCCGTTGTGTCTGAGCAGCGCATCAATCGTCGGCTTGCGCCCACGAAACGCCACGAACGACTGCATGGCCGGCCGACTGCCCCCGACGGCCAATATCTCGTCAAGAAAGCGGCGACCCGTCGTGGCACTGAGCACTCCACCATCCTCATTTTCTTCAAAGGCAGAAAAGGCATCGGCCGACAACACCTCGGCCCATTTGTAGCTGTAATAGCCTGCGGCGTAACCGCCCGCGAAGATGTGCGAGAAAGCGTGCGGAAAACGGTTGTATTCGGGCGGAACCA